>JAITQC010000198.1 GCA_031289115.1 Planctomycetota bacterium | reverse complement strand
GCGGCATATTGATGAAGTCCGCTGGGAATATTTCACCGCTAAAGGCAGGCGCTGCTTCAAGTAATGGGATAATTTGTAATTCGCCAGTCGCGACTGGCGAATTGGAAAATTCATGTTTTCGCCCAAATCGTTCATTGATAACGAACGTTTTGAGAAAATACCGCTCCACTCCAGGAAAAACTACCAAGTCGATCTTTAGTCGACTAGTCGTTCCTACCGAAGGAATAGCTGTTTCAAATAATGAGATAATTTGTAATTCGTCAGTTGGCGACTGACGATTTGAAAAATTCATGTTTTCGCCCAAATCGTTCATTGATAACGAACGTTTTGAGAAAATACCGCTCCACTCCAGGTGTGATACGCTCTAATGGACTTCCTAATCGGAGTCCATTATTTATGGTTCCTCAAAAATATTTGCCGGCGCCTCTAAAGCGCGACCGTTACCGATACGATACATATATCAGGACAGGTCGTAGGAAGTAAAAGCTTCAAGGCGGGAAATTCAGGCGTGCATTGCATCCTGCGGACGTTGATGGTAGAATGTGCTTGCGGCTTCAAAAGGCGGCGGGAAAGACATTCAGAATCGAACCCGTCATTGGTTCTCCCGATAGGTTGTAGGTTCGCATTTTATGTAGAAAACGCCCGAAAAGCAGGTTCGCGTTTTATGTAGATAAACGCTTGTAAGTGAGGCGTGGTAAGGCTTTGGCGGCAGTACGGCATGAACGGAAAAGGTGCGTATATATGGGAGTTATGCGACATACCGCCTAAATTGGTTGGAAATAAATTAATATATATAAAACAGTTAACAATTTAAAAATTATATATAAACTGAAAAATTAAGGAGAAAATATAGGAGTTTTGGAAATGGATAATCTACGGAATGAATTTTTCCATCGGCTACTTATTGATAGTGGCATTAGAAAAGACATGCGAGTTCTGGATGTTGGGTGTGGTACTGGCGATTTAAGCATAATGGCTTCCGAATTAGTAGGTGATACTGGAGAAGTCATCGGATTTGATATTTCACAAGACGCCTTGGCAGTAGCAAAAAAAACAGTTGTCGAAAAATGTCTTTCGTCAGTGAAATTCATACAGGCGGATATTGCGGAATTGCCTCATAATTTTGGTGTATTTGATATAATTATTGGTCGCAGAATTTTAATGTACCAAATCAATACAGCCCAGAGTATTGGCAGCTTACTTCCCTTTTTATCAAGAAATGGAAAAATGGTTTTTCAGGAGAGTGATTGTATGGCTGCTTCTTTTAACTCTACAATGTTGCCGTTGCATACAAAAGTACAAAATTTGATATGGGACACGGTGGCAAAAGAGGGAGGGAATATCTATATTGGTATGCAGTTGTATTCCGAGATGAAAAATGCTGGTTTGAAAATATCGCTATTGCGTGCAGAGGCAATCTTACATACTTACGAATCAGGCAGTGATTTGGGATGGGTGGCTAAAATGATGGCCTCCCGCATGATCAAACAAAATGTTGTCATAGCGGAAGAATTGGATGTTGAAACACTGGAATATCGACTACAGGAGGAACGGAAAAAAAGCAATACACCTTTTATTCGGGATATGGCATTTGGCATTTGTGCCGAAAACCGGAAATGATTTATTAAAAAATGGCATTAATTCAGATAATAAAAATAAGTTTGGCAAGAGTCCCTTTGAAATGTCAGAAAGGAGAGTTGAGATAAGAGAATTTTATAATAAATATATTAGGAATGAATAAAATAATGAGGGTACGGCGGTACGTCGCATAACAGGTCTGTATATGCTTCGCCGCCAGTAGGCGGCTCGGGCTACGAAAAACCGCAGTCGGGCTGCGCCCTTTGGCGGTTTTTCTCCGCCACATTTTTGCGGTTGCTGGAACGCTTCGCGTTCCTTTATCGCAACCGCAAAAACGTCATATACAGCCGAAACGTTAGGCGCAATGACCGCAGACAGACAGCCGTACAATCCCGCAGGAACTTGATGGTTTCTGCGGGATTTTTTATTGCCCGATTAAAAAGTCCTTGACAAGCGGCGGCTGGAAAAACTACCAAGTCGATCTTTAGTCGACTAGCCGCTCCTACCCAAGGAATAAAGTGAGCGTTACCACTTGGAGAAATGCGCCGTAAAAGTTTAAAAAGTGTATACTGCCTTCATTTTTTATCGCCTTGCCAACTTAATCCTTGTACTAAATTATTCATACCTGGGTAACTCGGCTAGCCCCCCAAAAAAAACACCCGCCGCACCTTTGGTGCGGCGGGAGGATGAGTTGGTTTCGGGTGGCTGCTGGAAAGGAACGGCCAAACCCCGGGGAGAGCGCCTCAGCCAAAAACCCTGACCCGTTCCGACAGAGGAAGGACCTGGGGCACCTCCTGGGGTTCGCTCGTGAAGGCGCCAAAAGGCATCTGGGCGATCAACCGCCAGGCGGGGGGAATGCCCCAGGCCGCCCTCACCTCTTTTTCCACCAGGTTGCCATAGTGCTGTAGAGAAGCGCCCACTCCCGCTTCCCGGAAAAAAGCCCAAACCGCCAGCTGGAGCATGCCCGCCGCCTGACTCGACCAGACCGGGAACTCCTTGGCATAAAGGGGCAGTTTTTCTTGCAGCGTTTCAATAATCGACCAGTCCTCAAAATAAAGAACCGTCCCGTAAGCCGCCCGGAAGCTGTTGATCTTGGCCTCGGTGGGGGAAAAAGCGTTAGCCGGGACGATCTTCCTTAGCGCCGTCAGCACCAGGTCCCAAAAACGCTGATGCTCGGCGCGGTAGAGAATGATCGTTCGCGCCGACTGGGAATTGAAGGCGGAAGGGGTTTCCCGCACCGCCAGCTGGACCAGCTCCTCAATGGCGGCGTCTGACACCGGGACACTATTCTGGAGTTCGTAATAGCTGCGTCGGCGGGTGAGAATGGAAGCAAGGGGTTCGCTAGACATAGTTTCTCCTTAAAGCAAGGCGGCCCTTCCCTGGCGCCAGCCGGGGGAAGCGCCCCTCTGGTCCTGGGAAGCCGGGTTAACACCCGTTTTCCCCTCGAATCGCCATGACCACCGGGTTATTTTCCCTCCCCTAGCCCGACTTGTCAATACTCTAACCCCGGCCCACCGCCCACCCGGACGCCACTTTTTACCCCGGTTCCCCTCTCGCACCCGAGACGCCAGCCAGCCGCCCAGTCGCCAGTGCCAGATAAAAAAAAGCCACTATATACGCTACCAGTTGAAAGGCGCCTTGACCGGACGGGTCTTTTCTTATATGGTTTAGTATTCTAGTTTTCCCACACCTTTGGAACATGACTAGTTATGGCCGAATTCCGCATTGCCGGTGGCAGCCCTCTGGTGGGTCGCATTCGCGCTGCTGGCAACAAAAACGCCGCCCTCCCCATCCTCTGCGCCAGCCTGATGGCAGATGACGGAGTGTGGATACGTAATATACCCCGCATAGGCGATGTCGAGACCCTTCTCACCCTGATGGAGAGCATGGGGGTACGCCTTGCTTGGCAGGGCAGTTACGATGTCCGCGTCTCAGCTGACAAACTGGTGGACCGCCCTCTCAACCACGTCCTTTGCCGCCGGGTACGCGGTAGCATCCTCCTGGCCGCTCCCCTCCTTCACCGTTTCCAGCGCGTAGAACTCCCCCTACCTGGTGGTGACCGTATCGGCCGCCGCCGGCTTGACACACATCTACTGGTCCTGGAGGAAATGGGGGCGCGGGTGACGGCCACCCCCGACCAGGTCACTATAGTCGCCCCGGAAGGTCTTAGGGGCGCCGACCTCCTGCTGGACGAGGCGTCAGTGACCGCCACGGAAAACGCCCTGATGGCGGCGGCGGTGGCCAAGGGTGAAAGCGTTATCCGTAACGCCGCTTGCGAACCCCATGTCCAGGAACTCTGCCGCTTCCTAAACCAGGCCGGCGCCAAGATCCAGGGCACCGGCACCAATGAGCTCCGGGTTACTGGAGTAAGCCACCTGTCCCTGGCCGACCAAGAAACGGTCCTCGGGGCCGACTATATGGAAGTCGCCTCCCTGATGGCCCTGGCCGCCATCACCGGGGGGGAAGTCACTATCGAACAGGTTAATCCGGAAAATCTCCGCATGATCCTTTTCCAGTTCCAGCGCCTGGGGATCCGGGGCGAAGTCAAGGGCGATGACCTTTATGTGGCGCCCGGCCAGGAATTGGCGATTCATAACGATTTTCGTGGCGCAGTGCCGGTTCTCGCCAGCTCTCCCTGGCCCTCTTTCCCCGCTGACCTCACTTCGATCGCCCTGGTGGCCGCCACCCAATGCACCGGCAGCATCATGATCCACGAGAAGATGTTTGAAAGCCGACTTTTCTTCGTGGACCAACTTCTCGACATGGGTGCCCAAGTGGTTCTCTGCGACCCCCACCGGGCGGTGGTGGTCGGGCCCACCCTCCTGGGAGGGGCGCGGATGCACAGCCCCGACATCCGGGCTGGCATGGCCCTCCTGGCGGCCGCCCTGACCGCCAGAGGCGAGTCAGTCATTGGCAACATTGTCCAAATCGACCGGGGCTATGAGCATATAGATGAAAAACTAAGACGATTGGGAGCGAAAATTGAACGGGTTGACTGACCACCACGAGCGTAGCGTCGATAATACCACCTTACTGGGAATGAACGGGGATTTGCCAAGAAGGGAAACGGAGGCTGGAGAAGCGGACAACCCGCCCGACAGTCACCTGCCCCTGGTGATCCCTATTAACGACCACAGCATAAGCCGGCGCGACATCGACCCTGACGCCCAGAAAGTCATCTACCGCCTGATCCGCCAGGGCTTCACTGCCTACTTGGTAGGGGGCGGAGTACGCGACCTCCTCCTTGGTCGCTCACCCAAGGACTTCGACATTTCCACCAACGCCCGTCCCGAGGAAGTCCGCGGAATTTTCCACAATTGTTACCTGATCGGCCGGCGTTTCCGCCTCGCCCACATCCGTTTCACCGGCGGCAAGGTTATCGAGACCTCCACCTTCCGCCGCGCTCCCGAAAGCGACGCCGACCCCAATGACCCCGGAGCCGACCTACTCCAGCGTGACGATAATTTCTTCGGGTCAGCCGAGGAGGATGCCCGCCGCCGCGACTTCACGGTGAATGGCCTTTTCTATGATATCGCCTCTTTTTCCGTGATCGACTATGTGAACGGCATGGTGGATGTGCGGCAGCGCGTCATCCGCTCCATTGGCGACCCCGGTATCCGTTTTCGCGAAGACCCCATCCGCATGGTGCGCGCCGTTCGGTTCGCCAGTCGTCTCGGCTTCGCCATTAGTCCAGAGGATTTCGCCGCGATCAGCCGCCACCGGCATGACCTGGACCGCGCCTCTCCTGCCCGCCTCCTGGAGGAGATCTGCCGCCTGTTCGCCTTCTCCTCCGGCCGAAGGGCCATGGAGTTACTCCTTTCCACCGGCATCATGGAAGTGATACTCCCCGAAGTCGCGCAGTATCTGGAGAAAACCGCCGACCCCTCCCGCTTCTGGCGGCGCCTGGCCGCTCTGGACAAAGGGGACACCGTCCACCCCGAGGCATCCCCTGCCCTCATCTTCGCCGCTATCCTCGGCGACCCCCTGGCGGATTTCCTCGACATCCCCGACCTTAGCCACCCGGAAAACCGCCGTCGACTGGAGCGGACCCGCTCCTTTATCGATATGGCCTCGGTGCGTCTGAGCCTACCCCGGAAACTCCGGGAAAAACTCCTCCGCCTGATCGCCAGCCAAAGCCGTTTCCAAGGTCCGGTGAAGAAACGCTACACCGAAAGCATGGCCCGCCAAGACTGGTTTTCCGAAGCGCTGGCCCTGGCGGAAATCCAGAGCGAGGTGGCGGGGGAAAACCCGGCCAACCTCAACAACTGGCGGGAAGTGTTTGCCATTGGCGCCTATGGCAGTCCGCCCAGTCGGACTCCGGAAAACCGGCCGGCCGCGGGTGAAGCCCCGGAAGGAGGGGAGCGTCTCTCTCCTGGCCATGGCCTAAGCCGTTCCGCCCGCCGCCGGCGTAACCGCCAGCGTAACAAGGTGCGTAACAGCCAGCCGAGTACGCCAGCGGAAACCCCGGCCCTTCCCGTCCCGGCCGCCACCACCACCGCCACCGTTCCGGCCGCCGCAGCCGCCCCCGCTAGCCGGGAAGAGGCTTTGCCAATACCCCCGGCCTCGCCACCCGCCGCCGCCCCTCTTCCTCCGGCCCGGGCAGGGTCGCCCTCCCGGCGGGGACGGGGTCGTCGTGGCGGTGGTCGAGTCGCGACCGCCCCGGCGGCGGCTACCGACCAACCCACCCTTCCGGGTCTGGCTGACGCCGCCCCCGCGAAGCCAGCCAAGACTAGCCCGGCGAAAAAAACCGAGAGCCGCCAACGCGAGGGTAAAAGTAGCCGCCGTAGTCCTCCCGCCGTGAATAAAGACGCGGAGGAGGTTTCGCCCCGTCCCCTCACCGCCGGCGACTTCTACCGGCCTATTAAACCTGCCGCGGGAGCCGAAACCACTCCGGACGCCAAATCGCCTGCTCGTCTCTCCCGGCAAAAAGACCGGCCGGCCAAGCCGGGTAAAGATGATAACATAGAGGAACCTCTGCACTGGCTGGATGAGATTTGAAAAGCACCCCGCCCCCCTCGGGGCGCCACCGGGCCTGGCCAAAAAGGACGCTCTTCTCCCGCTAATGAACAACCTTGGACAATTGGCGCAGCGTAGCGCCGTCATCTTCAGCAAGACCGGCACGGCCATTTACCACTCCCATCACGACCTTATCCGTTTCTGGGAACGGGCGGTGCGCCGCGCCAACCTGCCGGTGCGGCTGACCCAGGGGTTTAATCCCCGTCCGCGCCTGGTGTTTCCCCATGCCCTGGGGCTTGGCATTTCCTCCCTCTCGGAAGAGTTGGACCTGGAGTTTCACCAACCGGTGGAACTCCCGGTCCTGGAATCTAGTCTAGCGGGGGTGATGCTACCGGGGATAGGAATAACCGGAGTGGTAGCCTTGCCCCTGGAGGGGCGGGGACGCCAGATCAAGGAAAGCCGTTACCGGGTTACCGGCTGGCCAGCCGGGTCGGACCTGGCTCTCGCCACGGCGGTACGCCAGCTCCTGGACCAAGCGGAGATAAGCGTCACCCGGGGCGCGCCCGGGGAGGAGCGCCGACTGGACATTCGCCCCTTTGTCAGTAATTTGGCGGTCAGCGGCGGGGAAGTGGGGTTAGTCATGACCCTCCGCCACCAGGCGGGGGGAAGCGCCCGCCCGGACGAGCTACTGGCTCTCCTGGCGACGACGCTAGGGATTAACCACCACCAACTCGGGGTGGAAAAAACCTGGATGCGGGTAGAATAAAAGACGGGGAGTTACTCGGGGGAACCGGGTTTCTGGTCCCCATCGGGCGGGGGTGGGTTGTCCTGACGTTCGCTTGGGTTGGCGAAACCGTTTTTAAACTCGTGCAGGGCCTGCCCCAGGGAACGCGCCACGCCAGGCAGGCGTTTTCCGAAAATCAGGAGCGCCACCAGGCCGATAACCACCCACTCGAGTCCTCCCGGCATGCTGATGAAGGCGAGGGGTAAGGTGTTGGACATATTGACTCCCTGTAATATGGCGAAAAAACAGCTGGGGCGGCCGGTTTTCCAGCCGGAGTATTTTCAACTTGAACCGATGATACCCCTTCGATTATCCTGAGGCAAGGGTTTTCACGCCCGGATAGCCTACCCCGGGCGCGGGAGCTAACCTGGGGGCCAAGCCAAGCTGGCAAAAAACACCCGTAAGGACACGGGAAAACGGTGAAGCCCGGCCAAACCGGGCGCGGGAGGAGCGATGCGGCAAGGGTCGATACTTAGCGCGGTACTAGTCACGCTTAACCTGGCGGTGGTGGCACTGGCGGTCTACGTGGCGGTGGACGCCACTGACCTTTCCCGCCAGCAGAGTGGCCGGACGGAACAAAGCCAACTACGCCTAGCCGCCGCCCTGGACCGCCTGAACAGCGGCCTGGAGCGGCTAGAGCGGCTGGAAAGCCTCCCCGCCGCCCGTTCGGAAGGGGTGGCCTCCCCCTCTCCTCGCCGGAATTCCGCCCCCTTCGCCAACAGCGAATTCATCGATCCCCTGGCCGAGGCGGGGGGAAGCCTGGTGGGACAAGCCGCCAGCTTTACCGGAAACCTCAACTACCTTATAAACAATGAGGCCATGGTGGGAGGGGTGTGGAGCCTCTGCGTCAGCGGTCTGGCGTCCCGCAACAACAACGACATCACCCTTTTCGAGCCACTCCTGGCCGAATCCTGGGAGGTGAGCCAGGACGGCCTGGAATACACCATACACCTACGGCGTAACGCCCTCTGGCAACCCTACCTCGACCCGGTCAGCGGCCTGGAGGTGGCGGAAAAACCGGTCACCAGCGACGACTTCCTTTTTTTCTGGGAAACCATCCAAAACCCCAACATTCCCTGCGAGGCGATACGCTCATACTTCGAGTTTATGCAGGGGATAGAAGTGGTCGACCCCTACACCTTCCGGGTGGTGTGGAAGGAGCCTTACAGCCTCAGCGAATCCATGACCCTCGACATGCAACCCCTGCCCCGCCACTACTACCGCCCCGATCCCAACTGGGACGACCGCCACTTCGCCGACCAGTTTATCTCTTCCCCCCGCAACCAGTGGCTGGTGGGAACCGGACCCTACCGGCTAAGCGCCTGGGACAAAAACCGCGAACTGGTCCTCACGGTCGACCCCAACTACTTCGGACCTAAGCCAGCAATTGAAACCAGGCGCACGCGTCTTCTACCCGACCCCACCGTGTCCTTCCTGGAGTTCAAGCGCGACCAACTTGACATTTACGGTCTCACTCCCGCCCAGTGGCGCGAGGAAAGCCCGGAACCCGATTTTGTCCTGGTCACCCCCGACATACGCACCGCCCCAGCGGATTCGCGGGCCTGGGAAGCCCGTAAAAAAGCGGGCGAAACACCGGAAAACTACCAGTTCGAAAAATACCAGTACAACGGTTCGTCCTGGGCTTACCTTGGCTACAATCTCCAGCGCCCGCTCTTCCGCGACCGCCAGGTGCGCCAGGCCCTGACCCGCCTGGTTGACCGGGAGCGCATCCTCGAGGAGGTGTTCCTGGGACTGGGGGAGGTGATAACCGGGCCCTTCATTCCTCGTAGCCCCTACTACAATCACCAAGTGGAGATGATACCCTTCGACGTGGAGGCGGCCAAAGACATCCTCCAGAAAGCCGGTTGGGAAGACACCGACGCCGACGGCATCCTCGACCGCGACTATGACGATAGTGGCGTAAGGAAGCCCTTCACCTTCACCTTCATTATCCCCTCCTCCTCCACCCTGATCCGTCGCTGGGCCGCTATTATTGAACAGGATTTCCTGAAAGCCAGTATCAAGCCAATTATCAAGCCAATCGAGTGGTCGGTTTACACCCAGGCCCTGGACGAGCGCGACTTCGATGTCTGCTCCCTCCTTTGGACAGGGGGGATCGAGGGAGACCCCTTCCAGATATGGCATGGTTCCGGGGTGGGACGGGACGGGAGTTCCAACTACATCGGCTATAACTCGCCCGAGGCCAACCAGCTTATCGAGGAGGGCCGGCGAACCCTGGACAAGGAAAAGCGCTACGCTATCTACCAGCGTCTGCACTCGGTCATTAGCGAGGACCAGCCCTACACTTTCCTGGTAGCCCCCACCGCCACCCTGGCCAAAAGCAAGCGGTTCCGCAATTCAGTGGTTTATGAGGGCGGGGGAATGGACAGCCTGCTGGAATGGATCCCGCGTCAGCTGCAACTGGCGCGCTAAGACGCCTCCCTGAATATCCCGCTATCCTGGGGATAAGGGCGGTATTTTAACCCGTGTTAACGGTAATTCGGAAAGGAACGAAATGCGTACACCCTTTATCTGTGGTAACTGGAAAATGTACAAGACCGTGGCCGAGGCCTTGGCCTTCCTCGCCGCCGCCAAAGACCTGGTGGCAGGGGCGAAAGAGGTAGAGATCGGTATCGCCGCCCCCGCCACTACCCTGAAATCCCTGGCGGACGCCGCCCGCGGCACCAACATCAAAATTGGCGGCGAAAATTGCCACTGGGAAAAAGAGGGCGCTTTCACCGGCGAGATTTCCCCAGCCATGTTGGTGGAAGTGGGGGCGAGTTTTGTCCTGGTCGGCCACTCGGAGCGCCGGCAGTATTTCGGGGAAACCAACGCCACGGTGAACAAGAAGACCAAGGCCGCTCTGGCGGCGGGTCTCCAGGTGATTGTCTGCGTTGGCGAGACTCTGGCGGAGCGGGAAGCCGGACAAACCCGGGCGGTGGTGGTGGAACAGATACAGAAGGGGCTGGAAGGCCTAGGCGCCGGCGATTTCGCCAAACTGGTGGTGGCGTATGAACCGGTGTGGGCGATTGGCACTGGCAAAACCGCCACCCCGGCCCAGGCCGAGGAAGTGCACGCGGTTATCCGGGGTGAAGTCGCCAACCTCTTTGGCAAACCAGTAGCCGAGGCTTTACGCATACAATACGGCGGCTCGGTCAAGCCGGAAAACGTCAAGGAAATCATGGCCCAACCGAACGTGGACGGGGCGCTGGTGGGGGGAGCGGCTTTGAAACCAGACTCCTTCGCCAAACTGGTGAATTTCCGCAGCTAGCCCGGGGTTTTTCCCGGCAGGCAGAAAGCGTTTTCGCCCGGGTCCTCACCCCGGACCCTGTCTTTAACTACCCCTCTCTCCGCCAGCTGTCCCGGGATGGCTGGCGGGTTTTATTTTTGCGAAACGCTATGAGGATAAAGTTGAGTGAAGTGGCCTGACTTACGATATCTAAAAGCAGCCCTAATCCCCCAACTTCTAGGAAAAGACCAAGGCGCTAAGTGTGCCCCGCGAAAAAGTGTTTTCCCGGCAGAAAAGATATTTAGAAATGCTGGGAGACCTCCAAAACGCTACTATTATCAATTCGCTCGATATTTTTTGCCCCGGGGAAGAGAGTGTGGTTTTTTCCGATGGCGAGTTGCTGTATCAGGACAATAACCATCTTTCGACCGCGGGAAGCAAGTTCCAAATCGAGCGTCAACTTTTACCTTACCTTGTGATTAAGGGAAAACCATCCGCTAACCCTTGAGGCTACCCCCTGGCCTCGGGGTCGAGAAATTAGGTAACTGTGGTTTAGTAGAAACGTTACTGGTTCTTTACCTATGTCAAAATCAGTAGCGAGGCAGTCGCAGGTTTAAACACCCGGGTTCGTACTTGAGTCAAGCTGTCCTACGCTTTCAGATTTGTTAAAATCCCCAAGCAGTCTTGCCCTATTTCTGGCGAGTCCACTGCCGCGGCGCCTGGGTTTTCTCCACCCCGCGGCCAAGAGTACCTCCCTCTTCCCACTCGCTCCCGGGAGGGGGGCCAACGGGGCTTACGGGTCACCAAGAAGGGAGTTGCATTCTTTTGGCAATTCCCTATACTTCAAGAGTAATATTTACTCTATCAAGCCCGCCTTTTCTCTCTCCATACGCTTTGCCATAACTACAAAACTTGCTTAAAAGCGGCGGTTTTAACGTTTTTTTCTCTTTGGCGAGTTTACTCACCTTCGGTAGGGTAAACCGCCTGGTGCCGATGCCTGGGAAAACTTCCCCCATGGTGCCAGTTACCCAGCCGCTGACGTCTGAACGCTTTGACCTCCAGTGGAGTTGTGATGGTTGAACGGGAAGTGGAAACAGTCCAACCCGAGCCGGAGTGGCTGGAGCCCGAAAGCTTCCCCCTTGAACCACTGCCGGAAGAGCGCTCGGCCTACCTAGCCGAGTGCCAGGCGGATGAAACAATGCCCCAGGCGGGTGAAACGGTGCCCCCGTCCCCAGCGGTAATCTACGAAAACGCCCCGGTGGATAGGGTCAGGGGGTTTTTCGCCAACGCCAACCAGGAACTCGCCCCCCACCTGGAGGAGCTACGCTGGCGGCTGGTGATTTCCCTCGCCGCCTTTGTCCCTGCCTTCGCCTGCGGTCTTTTACTCTACCGCCGCCTGTGGGATATACTGCTGACCCCACTAGAAAAGGTCGATGTCAGCCTGGTGCATTTCCAGGCCCTAAGTCCAGCCGATGGGATGATCCTCACCCTGGAGGTGGCTCTGGCTTTCGCCCTCATTGTTTCTACTCCGGTATGGGTCAGCCAGTTATGGTGTTTCATCTCTCCTGGCTTAAAAGCGAGGGAGCGTCGCTGGTTCTATCTCGCCCTAGGCGCCGGAGGAGCGCTGTTTTTCGCCGGGGTTTTAATGGCTTTTTACCTAGCCCTTCCCCTGGCCCTCGGCTACCTCCTTCCCCTCAACCAGTCGCTTACCGGTTGGGAAAACTCGTTTACCGGCAGCGGGTATGTCAATTTTATCGCCGGCGGCGCCTTCGCCTTCGGCATCGCTTTCGAGACACCGCTTCTGATGCTGGTCCTGGCTTGGCTAGGACTACTTACCCCGGCTGGGATACGCTCCTACTGGCGGCAAATAGTGTTGGGGGTGTTTATCATGGCGGCCGTCCTTACCCCGCCCGAGCCCCTGTCACAAATCCTCCTGGCCCTGCCGCTTCTTCTTCTCTTCGGCCTAGGTTATCTCTTGGTCTATTGGGTGCGTCGTTAAAGTCTGGTTTCCTTTGGGAGTCTTTACCCATGCCCTGGTTAAAATTAATCCTCACTCTGCTTGTCCTCCTTCCCGCCCTCCCCCTCCCAGCTGGCGAACCCTCCCCCACCACCCAGTTTCTTCCCTCTTGCCTCCAGGTCTACATCCATAGCCGCTCCGCAGACGGTGAGACGCCACCCCAACCCGAAAGCGCCGCCAACCTGGCTAATCTCCGTCCCCTCCGGCAGGGAGGGTACTGGTGGAGCGAGCGGCTGGTCATCACTCCGGACCCGGGCTTGTCTGACCGTTTTATCCGCCAGGTGGAGGTGGCACTTCCCGGGGCGGAGGGGGAAAAATGGCCAGCTCTTGTGGCTGGGCGTTTCCGTCACCTCCCGCTTCTTCTTCTCGAGGTCCTTCCGGTTGAGGGGAAATTACCCCCCACCCAGCCTTTGGACTTCCAGTCCGTCACCGACCTTGACCTTTTTGACTCTACCCTCTTCTCTTACTATTACGGCGCACGCGGCTGGGAACTGGCGGCGGGGGGAGGGCTAGGCCGCGAGTTTTTCCCAAGCCAGGGTGGTTCCCGGCGGGAAGTGGAGGGAGAGGGAATACTGGTAACGCCAGAGGGACTTCCCCTGGGTCTGGCCTTTGGCGGCCTGGCGAGCTTCCCTGGCCTCCCCACCCGGGACAACTGGGAAAAGGACGTAAAAGTGGTCACTAGCCAGGCGCTTCGGCAGACGGAAAGCTTGGTTCGTTCCCAACTCCGTAAGGCTGTCCTGGAAATCCGGCTAAGTCTACGGTCGATTATCGAAAAGGAGGAGGAATACCAGGAAGAGGTGGACGCCTTAAACTATTCCATTCACGAGGTGCGCCTGAGTGGCCTAGTGACAGACCGCCGGCGACTCCTGGTCCCGGCTAGCCTGGCGGCCCCTGACATCGCCCGCCTGGAGGATATCCAGGTGGTCCTTCCCGACGGGCAGGAAGTGGAGGGCCGCTTCGCCGGAGCCCTAGGCGACTACCAGGCCTTTTGGGTAGAAACGCGAACCGACCTCCCGCCACCCCTGGACGGCTTCACCCGTCTCGACCCGTTGGCTAGCGCCGGGAAGGACAGTGGACCTGAACTCACCAGCTGGCTGGAACAGGAAAAAGGCCTGTTTTTGCGCTTTTTTGTCAGTTTTGACCTGGGTCGACGCCGAGAGATAGCTGACACCGACCGCCTGCTTGGCTTCCACCACGGCTACCGTGACGCCCCTCTCTTCTCCACCCTGACTAACGAACTGCCGACCAGTCTAGCCTTTTCTCCCGACGGGGAGTTTCTCGCCCTCACCCTCGCCCCGCGCCTACCCTACAAGGGGGTCGCCGAGGTGTTTGACGCCAACGCCGCCTTCCTGCCCTGGCCCCACCTCGCCCGGCAATTCGCCCTCCCCACGGCGGTCGACACCAGCCTGATTCCCGTCCCGGCCGCCCGGGGTCGGCGCCTGATCGACCTCGGGGTGGAGTGGCAGGGACTGGATCTCAATATTTCCCGGCTGTTCCTGGCGGAAGAAGCCACCCGGGGTGGCAAAATCGGTCTCCTGGTGAACCATGTTTATCCCGGGACATCTGCCGAACAACTGGGGATACGCGAGCAGGACATTATCCTCAGCCTCAAGGTTGCCGGACAGACAGAGGCTATAGAACTGGTGGCGGAAGATTATGACAATGGAGCCTGGGAGCATCTCACCCAGAGTGACGGGGAAGACTTCCTGCAAGTTTGGCTCTCCTCCCTCTCCCCGCCCTGGCCTTCGCGGGAAAACACTCTTTCTCTCCTCCTCACTTCCCTAGGGAGCGGCCGGCAGGTGGAGGTGGAATACTGGCGGGAGGGCGAACTGGCCCGCGGGGTGTTTGTGACCTCCTTCATGGAAGAGGACTTCCGTAACGCCCGCAAATGGCGGGTGGCGAGCCTGGGAATCAGTGTGAAACCCCTGACCTATGAGGCGGTCAGGTATTTGCGCCGCCCCGGTCCGGAGGGAGTGCTGGTGGCCGATGTGGAGGAGGGAAGCCTTGGCCAAGTGGCCGGTATCTACCCCTGCCTCCTGATCACCCGGGTGAACGGCCTGCCGCTGACCGATATGGCGGATTTTCAGGATAAACTAGCCGCTTTCGAGGCGGATAAGGAAAGAGTGGTGGAACTGACCCTGGAGGGATTTGGCAAAACCCGCCTGGTCAAAATGGAGCAGTAGCTAAGTTGAGAAAAGGGGAGGGTGAAATGGCTTGGGATGAATCATTGGCAACCGGTATTCCCATAATCGACCTGCAGCACAAGGAGCTTTTCCGGCAGGTGGAAATGCTCCTGGACCACACTCAACGCAACCGGGTGGAAGAAATGCTGACGTTTCTAGGGGATTACGTGGTAAAGCATTTCGGGGTGGAGGAACTCATGCAGAAAAGCTCCAACTTTCCCCACGCCGCCGAACATAAGTTGATGCACGACAACTTTATCACGGCGTTTGTAAAATTGAACAAGGAGTACCACGAAGGGGAAGACCAGCTTCTTAGTCTTATGAAAATAACCAAAATCGCCCTGAACTGGCTACAGGAACATATCGGCTTTCACGACCGCGAGTTTGGCGAGTTTTTCCAGAGTTCCAGCTGTTCGGACTCACTTGGCAGGAAAAAAGAGAGCGGCAGAAATCAGGTGCCGAAGTAAGCTTAGGTTGATGGGAAACCCGGGGTATCAGCCGGAAACCGGCTCAGGGTTTTTCCTTTGACAAAAAAATGCCGTTCCCCTATGAATATATTCATAGCACTGGGTTGTATATAGCTTGAGCCAAATACCCTACGCCAGTGGTATTTCCCCCCCCTTAGCCCCAGGGCAGTTTATTTCCGTGGTAGGTAGCTTTTTTCCCAGTTGTAATTTCCTGCGTTTGTCTGACACCTTTCCCGTTTAGCTGCCAAAGAACCTATCCTATCTGGGTGTTTATCTTCCGACTGGGCGAAAACGTCGAAATTGCCTTTCTCCCTTTTACCGGTTCACCCCGGTGGTTTACTTTTTCACCAAGGCGACACCCGGGTTTCCCCGCGAAACATGGGAGTTTTTTCCTCTCGATCCCCGGCTACCATCCGCCCCCGTGGTTCCTGAAATCCTGAAAAAAGGCTCAATTTGTCTGAATACATCCTCGAGCTTAATAACATCACCAAAATCTTCCCTGGCGTACGGGCGCTAAACCAGGTGCACTTCCAGTTGCGACCGGGTGAGATCCATGCCCTGATGGGTGAAAACGGCGCTGGAAAATCCACCTTCATCAAGGTCATTACCGGCGTCCACCAACCCGACCAAGGGGAAATAATCCTAGACGGGAAACCGGTGGTATTTTCCACTCCCCTGGACGCCCAAGCCGCTGGCATAGCCGCCATCTACCAACACGTGACCAGTTACCCCGACCTGAGTGTCAGCGAGAATATTTTCATCGGGCATGAGTTGTTGCACCGTTTCGGCCGCCTCAACTGGGATGCCATGCACGCCAAGGCCGGGGATTTCCTGCGTCGCCTCGGTGCCAATTTCACACCCCAGACGCTCATGGGTTCCCTTTCGGTAGCCCAGCAGCAGATTGTCGAAATTGCCAAGGCCTTTTCCCAAAACGCCCGCATAATCATTATGGACGAGCCCACCGCCGCCCTGACCCGCCGTGAATCGGAAGAACTTTACCGTATAACTAGACAACTCCGGGACAACGGGGTGTCGGTGATCTTCATCTCCCACCGTTTCGAAGACATGTATCAACTGGCGGAACGAGTCACGGTTTTCCGGGACTCGAGTTACATCGGCACCTGGCCAGTGAAGGAAATCTCCAGCCACGATATGATTGTCGCCATGGTGGGGCGCGAGATCACCCAGCTCTTCCCGAGTAAGTCAGACCGCCCGCCCGGTGCCGAGCTACTCCGGGTTGAGAAACTGGGCAAGCCCGGCTATTTTTCCGATATCAGTTTTCAACTTCACGCCGGCGAGGTTCTGGGGGTGACCGGCCTGGTGGGAGCGGGACGGAGCGAGCTTTGCCAGGCGCTTTTCGGCATCATGCCCTATGAACAGGGAAGCGTCAGCGTTAACGGCCAGCCAGTCACGATAACCAGCCCGGCCGACGCCATCCGGGCGGGTCTGGCTTATCTACCTGAGGACCGCCAGCGGCAGGGACTACTTCTCTCCTGGTCGATTAGCCGCAACATCACCCTGCCCGCCCTCCGGCGCTATTCCCGGCGAGGGTTTACCCGTGAGGCGCAGGAGAACAGCCATTCACACACGCTGTCCCAACGCCTACTGGTGCGGGCGCCTAGCATCCACACCCCGGTGAGTTCCCTGTCGGGCGGGAACCAGCAGAAAGTGGTAATGGCGAAACTGCTTACCACCAACGCCCGCATCCTCATCCTGGACGAGCCGACCAAGGGGGTCGACATCGGGGCGAAGTCCGCCATGTATGAAATCATCGCTGCCCTCGCCGCCGACGGCTTTGGCATCGTCCTGATAACCTCGGAAATGCCGGAGGTGCTGGGGATGTGCGACCGCATCCTGGTTATGCGTAACGGTCGCCTGACCGCCGAGATGCCGGTCGGAGAGGCCAGCCAGGAAAAGATCCTGGCGGCCGCCATGCTCTCCACCACCGCCTAGAATCAGAGGGCCCAACCCTCAGCCAGGAGAAGTAAGGGATGCCTCAAGGAACGGAAAAAAACCCGCTGGACAAGGAGTCAAGCAGTTTTCTGGCCAAGGTCAGCCGGTTTAGGGAAACAGGGCTGTTCCTCTTTATTCTGGTGGTGATGCTTCTCACCCACCTGAAAAACCCCAACTTTTTCAGCCTGGAAAACCTGGATGATCTCCTGACCAACACTGCTATCCTCAGCATCCTCGCCCTTGGCATGATGCTGGTGATAATCACCCGCGGCATTGACCTTTCCCTCGGTTCCACCCTCGCCTTATCCGGCATGATCACCGCCCTCACAGTCTCGAGCTACCCAACCCTCCACCCCCTTCTAGCCATTGCCCTCGGCACCCTGATCGGCATTGTTTGTGGCTCTCTGGTGGGACTGGGAGTGGCGGTCTTCGGCGTCCTCCCCATCATAGCCTCCCTGGGTATGATGTATGTCTACCGCGGCCTCACCTATATCGTGAGCGGTCGGCGCTGGGTAAACGCCTCTCAGATGCCGGAATCCTTCAAGGCCATCGCCACCACCCGTCTTTTTGACATCCGCCTCTATATTTTCATAGCCATTGTCTTTTACCTAGCCTTCTACTATTTCACCAACTACACCCGCACCGGCCGGCGGATTTACGCCGTCGGCTCCAATCCCGACTCCGCCGCCATCACCGGCATCAAGACCTGGCGCTTTATCTGGCTAGTCTATGCCATCATGGGGGGTCTCTCCGGCTTCTGCGGCGTCCTCTGGGTGTCCAAATTCGCCTCCGCCCAGGGAGACACGGCCAGCGGCTATGAAATGAACGTTATCGCCGCCTGCGTCCTTGGCGGGGTGAACATCATGGGCGGCTCCGGACGGGTGGGGGGGGTGCTTCTGGGCGCCGTTCTCCTTGGCACCCTGAACAACGCCCTTCCCATGGTGAATATGTCGGTCTTCTGGCAAAACGCCATCCAGGGATCGATAATCCTGGTCGCCATCCTGGTAAACGCCCAGGTCAAGCGTAACGTCGACCGGGGAAACCTCCTGCGGAGACACATTTGATGCCGGGACCCCATGAAATAGCTGCTGACCGTCCCTTTGCCTGGAAGGCTTTTTTCTTCCAGTGGGAGTGGATTCTCCTCCTGGTTTTCCTGGCCATCCAGGTGATGAATTTTCACCTGAGCCCCTATTACCTCGATCTGGCCCACCTTCGGGAAGAAGCGGCCGACCTGGCCTGGTGGCCCTGGCTTACCAGCCTGATACCCGCCGTCCTCGCCAACTGGGCCGATGTCACCATCTCCTTCCTCGACAAATCATTCATTGTCTTCCCCATGGCCTTCATTATCATCATGGCGGAGATAGACATTTCCGTTGGCTCCACCGTTGCCCTTTCGGCCGTCCTTATGGGTCTCTCCTACAAGGCTGGCCTCTCCATGCCCCTGGCGATGGTGGTCGCTCTCGCCGTCGGTTCGGTCTGCGGTTTCATCAACGGCTTGATCCTGGTAAAATACCGTGAACTCGCCCCGATGATTGTCACCCTCGCCACCATGATCATTTACCGCGGTATCGCCCTCATTCTTCTGGAAGACCAGGCGGTGGGAAAATTCCCCGCCTGGTTCCAGAACATTTGCTGGGGCTACCTTGGCCCCGTTCCTATCATGCTCTTGGCTTTTTGCGTGACGGCCTTAGTCTTTGGAATCATTCTCCACCGCACCACCTTCGGCCGCCAGGTCTACGCCATTGGCTCCAACCCGGTGGCGAGCCTCTTCTCCGGGGTCCCCGTGGCCAGAATCAGAGTAACCGCCTACACCCTGGCCGGTCTCATGTCAGGGGTGACCGCTATTTTCCTGACTTCGCGCATGGGAAGTACCCGGCCCAATGTCGCCACCGGCTATGAGCTTGACGTTATCGCCATGGTGGTTTTGGGCGGTGTATCCACCGCCGGTGGCCGCGGCCGGATCATTGGCACGGTGATCTCGGTCTTCACCATCGGCTTCCTCCGCTATGGTCTGGGACTACGGAACATCTCGGCCGAATACCTGCTGATCATTATTGGCCTTCTCCTGATCTTCGCGGTTATGCTCCCGAACCTCAGGCCGCTATACACCAGCTGGTATTCCGCCCGCCACCCCCGGCGGCAGTAAGTTTAACTGCTTGTCCCGCCTCCAAACCTGCTCTCTTTCAAGGAGCGACCGAGGCAAGACTTCCCGTATTTTCCGCCCGGGGATTTCCGGGCTTGATTTATACCCGTTGTAAAAAAAGGAGAGAAAATGCTTAAACGTATCGGGATAGTAATAACTATTTTACTGGCCACCTGCCTCCTCGCCTCTCAGGCTGGGGAACAAAAGCGTTTTGCCTTCATTTTCAAATCCACCGGCAACCCTTTTGGTGAAAAACTTATGGAAGGGTTCAAGACCGCGGTTGAGGAACAGGGCCACACCGCTATCCTTCGCGCCCCCGACCTCCCCACCGCCGAGGGTCAGATCTCCATCATCGAAGAGCTTATAGCCCAGCGGGTGGCGGGCATTGGTATTTCCGCCAACGACCCCGACGCCCTGCAACCAGTGCTTGAACGGGCCCGTCGGGCCGGGATCAAGATTGTCACCGCCGATTCAGCCACCAACGCCGAAAGCCGTGACGTCCACATTAACCAAGCCGACCCCGAGCTTATTGGCCGGGTACAAGTCCAGGCCGCCTTCGACATGGCCGGCGGCAAAGGTGACATCGCCGTCCTTTCCGCCACCTCGCAGGCCACCAACCAGAACATCTGGATCAACTGGATGCAAGAAGAGCTTAAACTACCCAAATACAGCAACACGAAACTGGTGAAGGTAGCCTATGGCGACGACCTCCGGGACAAGTCGACCTCGGAAACCGAAGCTTTGCTTCAGACCTTCCCCAACCTCAAGGCAATTATCGCCCCCACCACTGTGGGTATCGCCGCCGCCGGCAAGGTCCTTTCCGACAAGAACCTGGCCGGGAAAGTGTTCCTCACTGGCCTAGGGCTTCCTAGCGAAATGGCCGAGTACATCAACAACGACGTTTGCCCCTGGATGTACCTCTGGAACCCCATTGACCTTGGCTATCTGGCGGGTTACGCCAGCGTGGCCCTGGCTGACAACTCCCTTAAAGCCACGCCTGGCTCCTCGTTCTCCGCTGGTCACCTGAGCAAAAAAGAGGTGATCAACGCCAGTGATGGCGGCACCGAAATCATGCTGGGCGCTCCCTTCAAGTTTGACAAGGCCAATATTAACGAGTGGAAAACCGTCTACTAGACAAACAAAACGTCCACTAACCCAGCCAAATCAATCCACTCCGCCTCCCACTTTACTTTTAGTGGGAGGCGGTTTTCCCTTTTTTTGCCAGGACGCCAGGACGCAAGAAACACTTCCACCCGGGAGAATTTGCTATGCTTAAAATGCTCACCGCCGCCACTGGTGAAATTGACGACAGGGAAAAAACGGTCCAGGATATCCTGGCCCAGCTTGACCTAGAACACAACCTTCTCCCGCATTCAGTGGGAATTATTCATTGCCACTCGGATTTTATCGCCAGCGACGTCATCCCCATGCTGGCCGCGAACCTCCCCTTTCCCAGTGTCGGTGGAACTTCCATAGGTCTGGCCATCCCCGGCCAGCTTGGCCGTCTCATCCTCACGGTTACCGTCCTCACCAGTGACGACCTGGATTTTGCCGTCGGCACCACCGAGCCAATAGGCAACACCCTTAACGGCGAGGTGAGACAACTTTCAACCCGTCTTCAGACCGAACTCCCCTCTCCGGTCGCCCTCTTAATCGCCTTCCTCCCCTTTATCTCCAGCCTGAGTGGCAACGCCGTTTTGGAAGAATTGATTGCCGGTTGTCCCAGCACCCCAATCTTTGGCTCCCGGTCCATCTGTGACCACCTGAACTACAAGGGAATAGTCACCTTCTGCAATGGGGTAACCGCCGCCGACAGTCTCGCTTTGATCGCCATCGGCGGCCCACTTAAACCCCAATTCCTCCACACCACTATCGAAAAGGAAACCGTGGTGATAAAGAAGGCGATGATAACCCGTTCCAACCGCCACATCCTCCAGACAATTAACAATCTCCCCGCCCTTGACTATCTGACTTCGCTAGGTTTAATTGACGCCAAGGACGCCCGTGGCATCGACAGCATGCCCATGGACCTCACCCTCCCCGACGGATCCCACTGCACCCGCGTCATGGTCTCTATCTCCGAAAAAGATATCATCTGTGGTGGCGACATGCCAGTGGGTTCAGATATTCGTTTCACCATAATGGACAGCCAGGAGGTGATCCAGACCGCTATCGACATGGCCAAGAAAGCCAATCTTATTAAAATCAACTCCCCCCAGCCCCGCTCGGGTGGAATAATCCTCATCTCCTGCGCCGTTCGCGACTGGTCGCTAGACATGGAAAACCTCCGCGAAATGCAGGCGGTGGCGTCTGAGTTAAATGTCCCTTATTCTTTCGTATACAGTAGCGGCGAGATTTCCCCACTGCCCGAAAATCCACCTCCCGCCCATTTCCTTAACGTCCATCTGGTCGCCTGTATCCTCTAAACCCCAGTGCATCCCGCTTTGGCGAAAAGTTTTCCCGCGCCCGGCTTTGGCGCCCGGGGCGGGGGAAAGTCGCGGGTCTAGGGCTTTTCCCTCCTCCCACCCTCCCTCTCTCCCAACACCTAGCGTCCCCGAGCGAACACGCCCCAATCCCGATCTGGCCCATAACCCGGTGCGCCTGGCGCCGAGTTGCCAATCCGGTTTAAACAAGCCTGAAGTGGAGTATCCCGCCCCGGAATCAGCCAACCCCGGTGCCAAACAATACAGCGCTTAGACCAGTAACTTGTCTTACCCCCAAAGCAGGTTAAACAGTAAACAAATCCCAAAGGCGATTTAAGCTAATTCCGATGGCAAGGCTATTTTTTGCGATTTATGTTTTATTAGTAAAAGTTTTTAAATATTTTACACTTTTCCAGATATTTAAACTATTTAAATTAAAGCGTTTTATGCTACATAGAAATTAAATATTGATTCTAAATCTAAAATAGGTTGATCTTTGGTTTATTTCCAGTAATATTAGACGTACGTTAGTACTTTACAATAGTCCTACTATGCACAAATTTATTTAACACAGGTGTTTTACAACCAATTATAAAGCAACATGCTGTCCGTAAAGTTAAGCATAAGTATATTTTACTCGGGTAAAGCCATAACTAGCGTAAGTCAGCCATCCTTATGACGGCAAAACCAGATGGTGGAGAAGGTTAC
>JAITQC010000153.1 GCA_031289115.1 Planctomycetota bacterium | reverse complement strand
CAAAACGCTCCAGGGCGGGACGGCGGTAAAGGTAGACCCCGACATGGCCGTAAGCGGGAGGGTTAAGGTTAGTTGAACGCCGGTAGGGAAGGTTGGCGCGGGAAAAATAGAGAGCCCGGAGAGCTCGGTCGACAACCACCTTCACCAGGTTGGGGTCAGTGGCTTCGGAAGCGGGGAGAGGATAAGCTAGGGTGGCGAGGTCGGCCTTGCCTTTCGCCAGGCACTCCAGAAGGGGCAGAAGGGAGGCGGGGTCGATTTCCGGCTCGTCCCCCTGGAGGTTAAGGACATGGTCGATTTCCGGCGGCAAAGCCTCCGCCGCCTCGGCGATACGGTCAGAGCCGGAGAGGTGGTTAGAACGGGTGAGGACAGCCTGAGAAGACAAATGCCGCTCGCGGGAAAAATCCCGCACCACCTGGGCGATCTCCGGGGCGTCGGTGGCGACAATAGGGGGAGTGAAAATTTCTGGCGCCAGACAACGCAGGTTTTCCGCCGCCAGCAGGGTGTGGCAGATAAGCGGCAGACCCGCGGCCGGAAGCAGGAGTTTTCCTGGTAGGCGGGTGGAATGGAGCCGGGCCGGGATAATGATGGCTACGCGCACAAGTCACCCTTCCGGCCCAAGGCCGTCTTAGCGCTTCATGGCAATCAGGGTCTGCAGGAGTTCGTTAGAGGTGCTGACAATGCGGCTACTAGCCTGGTAGGCCCGCTCGGTAGTTATGAGGTTGCCAAACTCCACCGACAGGTCAGAGTTAGAGCCCTCCAGATAACCTGAGGTCAATAAACCCGCCCCGATGGCGAATAGGCCAGGGTAAATCGCCCCGTCCTTGTCCCCCGCCGCCCCGATCATGATTTCCCCCGAGGAAGAACTGGTGTAAAACAGGGTGCCACCGACACCGGCGAGACCGGTGAGGTTAGGCACTGTCCCTAGGGCCAACTGAGCCAGGGGCTCAGCAACGTTGTTACTGTAGTGGCCAAAAATCCGCCCGTACTGGTCGATAGTGATATCCTGGAGAAAACCATCGACATAACCGTCCTGGGCCGCCACCACCACGTCAGCGGCGTAGTTGATGGACTGGAGATTCTGGAAGTCAAAGGCGATCCTGCCGCCCGAACCGCTACTAGCCACCAGGTCGCCAATAGTGTTAAAAGTGAGGCTGCCCCCGGCCGGACCGTTGGCGGTGTGCCACTCCCAGGTGCTATCGGTGTTGGTGCTGGCGGTTTTACTAAACCACAGGGCGCTGTAGCGCGCCTCTACCCGCCGCTCCGGCGTCATGACGCTATTGCCGTTAGCGTCGGCCACGGGTACGAAACGGGTGACTTCTTCGTAGGTAATGACACTCCGGGTCATGCTACCAACTGGATTGCCGTCAACATACCAGGCTTCCAGCTGTCCCGCCCCGGGAGGGCTCCCGGCCAGGCTAGTGAGGCGGGAGACGTCAAAGGCGAGGCCGGAGTACATGTCGAAACTACTCTGGAGGCGTTCACCACTGGGGAGCGTCATGTCGACACTCACCTTGGAAGAGCCGGGGTTAATAACCACCGGTTCAGCCGCCTGTCCCGCCCCATGGTTAAGCAGGGTGTCGCTCTGGTTGTAAAAGCGGACAAACTGGGCGGGGTAGCTAGTGGAGGACACGCCAGGGGGAGGATAGATAGTCTGGGCGGGGTCGCCAGGGTTAGGCCAGTCCACCGTGTTCATTTGCCAGCTCCAGGTCTCCCGCTCGCTACTACCAGCGACCGGGCCGGTGAAAACTATTTCCACCGGAATTTCCTGGTACTGGTCGCTCGCCACCGGGACGCCGTCCAGAAGAGTGGTGACCGGGACGTTGACGCTGGTGCGAATACGGTTGTCGCTCCCAGCCGCCAAGTTGCCCTTAAGGTCCATCTCCCGGGTGGGATTGCCGGAAAACTCCACCCCGGTGTTGTTACTGGGTAGAACGCCACTCAGGTTCAGGTTGGTGGTGACGCGTCCGGGCAGGAGGTCGCCAATCGCTGGGAGCAGGATGTCGCTAATGGTCGTGGAGGGGGTGATCACCCCGTCCACCCCTTGCCAGCCTTGAACTCTAAGCCCATCTCCGGAACAAAGGAGACGCCGGTTGGGGTCAAGGGTGTGGTCAAGGTAGAAGGAACCGTTACGGGTGAGGGCGAGGCCCTGGGGGTCGCTAACCAGGAAGAAGCCGTTGCCGTTGATGGCGACGTCCAGGTTGTTGCCAGTCGGTTCCATAGGCCCCTGTTGGAAGGTGGGGGCGATGGAGGCGGTGGTGACGCCAGGCCCCACCCCCACCGGGTTGGTGGTGCTACGCGTCGTCCCGGCCGGCATCGAGCCCGATATGATTTGGCTAAACAATTCGCCAAACATAAACTCGCGGCGGCGAAAACCCGTCGTGTTGATGTTGGCGATGTTGTTGCCCGTGTTGTCGAGACTTTTCTGGTGGGTGGCTAAACCAGTCCACCCGGTGTAGAGACTGTTGGATATACCCATGGCTCTATCCTCCCCGGTTGGTCAAAAAAAGATGGTGATCCACCGGGAGCTTGAAGCAAACACCTTGCCATAAAGTCGGGGACGATAGTCCCCGACTCCTTTGTTATCGACCAAAACGGGAGTTAACCTTTAATCCGGACGGGAGATAATGAGTTTGTCCGGAGACCAGCCACCCCCGGGGTCGCGGCTGAGGTAGAGGGGTTGGAAAGCCAGGGGATCGGCATATTCCCCCTGCAGAAACTGCCGCCAGGCGAGGAGGCCGGTAGCCCCGGCCGGGGGGTAGAGAAGAAGGGGAGGAGGGGCGGGAAAGACGGCGGGGAAGGCGGTAAAGCCACTGCCAGCCAGGTGTACTACCCCCCGGCTTACCCGGCTGGCGATAAAATCCCGCGCCTCCTCGGGAGAAAGGGCGCGGGAAGGACTCGCCTCGACAGGAAAGGGAGGGTGGGCGGAAAAGCGGTAATGCCCGAGATATACCTCGTCCCGGCGGGAGGGAAGCAGAGCCACCACCTCTTCCCCCGGAGCCACGGGTGTGAGCGCCGCCAAGCCGAGAGCTAGGCTAGCCAAAGAGGAAACACCGAGCAAAGGTTGCCCGCCCGCCCAGGCCAGGGCTTTTCCCGCCATCGCCCCTACCCGGAGTCCAGTGTAGGAGCCAGGTCCTCCCGACACCGCTAGGGCTGCCAGTTCAGTTGTCCTGACCCCCCAGTTCTTAAGCAGGCGTTCCGCCGCGGGCAAGAGATCCCGGCCATGCCTTAGGCCTGGCGCCAGGTCAATGGCCTCGACCAATTGTCCCGCCCGGAGTAGCGCTACTCCGCCCCGCTCCGTCGCGCTTTCCAGGACGAGAAGCCAGCCTAGGGCGCCAGGGGCGGGGTCAGATGAATTCAACCTGGTCGATCCGTAGTTCAGTAGTGCCGCCCGGGAGTTCCGCCACCACCGTTTCGCCAGGGGCGTGACTGACCATGGCCCGGGCCAGGGGTGAAGTGGCGAGAATCTTGCCGCTAGCGGGGTCGGCCTGGCCTGCCCCGACAATAGTCCGCACCATTTGCTTGCCGTCGACCAGGCGGGTGAAGGTGACGGTTGAACCCATCACCACCTTGCCCTTGGGAGCCTTGGACGGGTCAATAAGGACGGCGTTAGCGAGAAGACCGTTCAACTGGCTGATCTTGGCGTTAAGCATACCCAGTTCTTCGCGGGCAGCGTGGTAGTCGGCGTTTTCCCTTAAATCACCCTTCTCCCTGGCCTCCTCGATCGAGCGCTTGATGTCGGGGCGCCGCCGCTCCAGTTCCGCCATCTCCAGCTTGACCTTGGCCATGCCTTCCTCTGTCATCGGCACCAGTTCGTTGGCTGACATGAGCAACCCTTCCTAAAACTCGCGTTCCCCCGACCCCACCCGGCCGGCCTTAGTCCAGGCCAGCCACCCGGCCAGTCGCTAATAACTCACCCAGGCGTCGACAGGCCTCGCTCAGAGTCTCCTGGCGCACCGCGAAGGAAATCCGGACATGGCGGTCAGTCCCGAAGGGTTCACCGGAAACCATGGCGACCAAGGCGCGCTCCAGGGCTATTTCACAAAAATCACTGGGTGTGTTTACCAGCCGGCCGCCGATTTCCCTGCCTAAGAGTTGAGAGATATCGGGAAAAACATAGAAGGCCCCTTCCGGACAGGCGGAGCTAAAGCCGGGCAAGGCGTTAACCAGGCGGTGAATCAGGTCCCGCCGGATCTGGAATTCCCGGCGCATCTCCTCCACGCAGTCCTGCGGCCCCTGGAGGGCGGCCAGAGCCGCCGCCTGGGTGATGGCGCTGGGGTTACTGGTGGTCTGGCTCTGGAGCGAGTCCACCGCCGCCGCCAACTCCCGCCGCGCCCCTAGCCACCCCAGCCGCCAACCCGTCATGGCGTAGGTCTTGGAGCAGCCGTTCACCACCACGGTGTGGGCGTGGCAGTAGGGAGAAACCCCGGCGATGGAACGGGGAGGTTCTCGGCCATAGGAAAGGCGGTTATACACTTCGTCCGACAGGCACCAGATCCCCCGTTCCTCGATAAGGGCGCCCAGGCGGCCAATGTCCTCGGGCGGGACCACCTGGCCGGAGGGGTTTGAGGGGGAGTTTAAGATCAGGAGTTTACTCCGGGGAGTGATAGCCTTCGCCACCGCCGCCGGGGAGAGAGGGTGGACCGCTCCGTCCGTCGCCACCAGCACTGGCACTCCGCCACAAAGCCGCACTATCTCGGGATAACTCACCCAGTAGGGAGCGGGGATCAACACCTCGTCTCCGGGGTCAAGGAGGGCGAGTAGAGTAAGGTAGATAGAGTACTTGGCTCCCGGTGACACCACCACCATGTCGGGGCTGTAACTGGCCCCGGTGTCGCGGGAGAGGGTGTCAGCCACTGCCTGCCTTAGCTCCGGCGTGCCGGCGCTTGGCGTATAAAAATGCTGCCCATCCTCCACCGCCCGCATGGCTGCCTCGCAGATGTGGCGGGGGGTGCGAAAATCCGGTTCGCCCACCGAAAGAGAGATGACATCCTTCCCCTGCGCCCGAAGCTTTTTCGCCTTGGCGTTCATGGCAATGGTGGCGCTGGGGGACAGGTCGAGAACCTTCCGGCTAAGAAATTGGCCCGGCATCGCGTACTCCGTTTGACTCACAGGGAGCCAGACTGGACCCGACCCCGGCAAAGGGGGCGGGAAGGGACAAAACAAAAACCGCTTCTCGCGGCGAAAAGCGGAAGCCCTGGGGTGGCGCAGGGAAGACTACTCCCGGCCCGGGCGGGCCAGGTAAGCCACAAAACGCGAGTCGGCGGGCAGCCGACTCGGGTTGTGGTAGGTGTCGTAATGCTCCAAATATATCGCAAGTTCATCCGAATTGGCAAGGCCCAAAGCCAAAGTTTCCGTGTTCCTCGCCTGGGGGTAGTAACCCGCCGCGAACCAGGCCGCCGCCAGGGTGTCGACAAAAGCGGGGCTGTCGGAGGCGTAACTGCCGTCCGGTAGGGGGTCGCGGGAGGAAAGAAGAGCGCGGGCGAGTTCCAGGGCCCGGCCGGGATCGCCACCCGCCCCGACCGGCGCCACCGCCAGGGTGTAGGCTTGCTGGTTAACCAGGAGGAGCTGCAGGGTGCGGCGCACTGAGCCTTCGGGAATTCCCTCCATGACGTGGCCAGCCCGGGACAGGGCCGCCAGGGCGGCGACGTGGCGGCCAAGCTCCTCCTCCACCGCCGCCAGAAGGATGTAACGGCGAAAAGAAAGCAGGGACCCACTGGCTACCCCGGCCGGCATCCCCTCTAGGAGCCGGGCGATATTAGCGAAATAACCCCGCTGCCGCGGAGCTTGGGAACTTACTCCCAGGCAAGCCTCGGCCAGTCCGACCACAGCCGCGGGGTTTCCCGGGTCGGCCGCCAGGGCAGCGCGTCCCCGGAGCAAGATTTCACGCCGGCTAGCCGGCGGCGCCACTAGCAGGCGCTGGGACAGGCTTTCCAGCTCGCGACTATGCCGCCGCGCCTCCGCCACTCCGGCGAACCAGCCCACTCCCAGCAACAAGACAAGAAGGAGGATTAACACCAGCCCCTGTTTCACCCGCTTGAAAAGAGGGTGGGGCCGGGGCGGCAAGCCTAAGTCATCCCGGCGGTAGCGGCCGAAAATCAACCCTTCCTGAGCTAACGGCATGCTTCCCTCCTTGGTGGAGCTAGGCGGGGCAACCCGCCCGGGCTAGCCCTTGACAAAGACGACGCTTTCCTTTTCCAGCATCCCCGTCTTGTCCAGCACTTCCCGCTGCGACTCAGCCAGGGTGGCGCGGAAAAGATCCGCTCCGGAAACCTTGGCCCCGGTCAGCTTGGCTTGGGAGAGGTCGGCCCCGGAAAGGGCGGCGCCGCGTAGATCAGCCCCGGTAAGGTCAGCCCCGGAAAGGTCAGCCCCGCAGAGGTCGTAACCTGACAGGTCGACGCCAGACAGGGACACCCCGACCAGGTCAATAGTGTCAGTTATCTCCTGGCACCAGCGGTTCCAGCCCGCCATGTCGTTACTGGCGGTGCTTTCCAGAAGCTTTTGGCTGGGGGTGACGTGGATCCGGCGGTATTCGCTAATTTCCGCCTCCACCTCGTAACCCTTGGGCACCCGCCGGGTCGCCATCACCGTCCCCAGGATCACCGCGTTAGTCTCGCCCTTGCCGGTGCGGTCGCCCATGACTGTAGCTTCCAGCCGCATTTGTTTAACAAAATCGCTTTTGAGCGAGCGGAGGATCAGACGCTTGTCATCCAGGAAAACCACGTCCATGGCCCGGGGTTTACGGTCCAGGGTAGGGGAGACGATACCAACCGGCCGGCAGAGGGAACGCCGGGTCTCGTCGTTCGCAGACACGCGTAGCGGCGATTCGTTGTCCTGGTTGATCAGGGTATCCAGACCGCTCACCAGCATGTCCAGGATTTCTAGATAATACTTGAGACCCTGTTCCTGCGGCATAGCGCTCTCCCGCTCCGACTGACTTGCTTGAATCCGGGGTTACCCGGTAACCCCCATGATGCCAGATAAACAGGGATGCTGTCAAGAGTCCTGGCGATACCTGGCTTGACGCCAGGAAGGAAGGGTGGGTATATAAAAACGGCTCAACCTGGGGGGAGGTTGAGCCGCCAGGGCCTAGGGGAAGGCCCACGGGGATCGAGAGAAGGAGAACTTTAACCCGGGTTTTAGCGTTTACCCCAAGAAACCTGGGGAAAGCCGCACCGGTCAATTTTTTTTAAAACCACTTCGGGGGTAAAAAAAGGGGGTCGCCCTCTAGCGGGACCTGCCTTGGACAACCCCCAATTCACACCACTCCACTGTCTATACTGACCCGTAACCACGGGATTTCTTTTAAAGCCACCCCCGGAAGGAGGATAGGGAGGAGGAGAACCTACCGGGGGCTGGGAGAAGGAGTAAATTTAGTGTCGGGGAGGGTCGGATCCCCTACATAATATAACTGTCATACCCCACTGCCAATCCCTCGCTAAAAAAATTTAAAAACTCCGCTTTTTTTTCACTTGACCCGGGCGGGGGATAGGCAGGAGAACGCCTTACTCCAGGTTTGGCAAACAATTAACCCAAGTTGCCCCCCGTTTAGAAATTATGCCCTTGTCTAGCAAGGTTAGGATCCGTAAGGTTTTGCCAGTATTTTCTCTTTAACCACTTTACTCCAGGATGTCAATTTCGCCTGCGGCAGGCGTTACCGTGGATAAGGTGTTGGCTTGGGGGGGCTGATAACGGTCTTTAGTATTTCCACCCCCCCCTAACCCGCTCAGGTAACCCACTTCCAGCCTAAGCTAAAG
>JAITQC010000019.1 GCA_031289115.1 Planctomycetota bacterium | reverse complement strand
CAATGCCCAAACCCAGGCGAAAGAGGGATAGCCTGGCCTGGTTGTAAACCGGGGAGAAGACGGTGGGAAAGACATACCAGGCGAGGACCAGGCCAGCCAGGCCGTAGGACTGAAAATAGTGGCGGAAACGCAGACGGGACGGGGCGTCCCGGAGCAGGAGAAACCACACTTCCGAACCGTCCATGGGGGGGAAGGGAAGAAGGTTGAAAACCATGAGACTGAGGTTAAGTTTGAAAAGCACGTCAAAAAACAGGGCCAAGGCGTCGATAAAACCCCCGGCTTGGCTCGCCACCACTATTTGCACCGAATTGTCTGCCACAAAGCCAGGGATGAAGAAGCCAAAACGCAGTCCTAGAAACATGGCGATCCAGGCCACCAGGAAGGGGAGAATGTGGGACAAAGGTCCGGCCAGGGACATCAGGAGGGCGTGGCCAGGGCGGCGGGCGGCCCGCTCCGGGTCAAAAGGAGTGCTAGCCCAGCCAAACATCCAGGGGAAGCGGTAATAGGTGTAGTTGAAGAAGAAGCTGAGGAGTGGTACCAGCACCATCCCCATGCGTTCCCGGCGGATATGCGGAATAGGGTTAAGGCTGACTTGGCCAGCGTTGTAAGCCAGGTAGTCGCCTCCCCTAGCGGCGAACCAGGCGTGGGCCGCCTCATGCAGACTGGTGGAAAAAAGGAAAACCGCGTACCAGACCACCAGGTGGCTTAAAAAGGATTGATTCATGGCGCTCCGTCCCAGCCGGGGAAACTAAACGCCCCGCCGGACAAATCCATACCGGGGCGGGAGGTTATCTTAACTCCGACCGCTCCGGCTGGAAAGACCCTTTCCTCCCGGGACAACCGGCCACCCAGGTTAAGCGGGTTTTCGCCTTGACCGGGAAAGTGGCGCCTGCCACCATAAAAAGGGTCTAGACCTCCAGTGAGGGCGGAAAGCAAGAGGAAGCGAAAGACCCTATGCGTATTTTCACTGACCAAGGGTCGGCACCTTTGGCCGCCGACCGACCGGTGGTCACTCTTGGCGTGTTTGACGGCCTGCACCGGGGGCACCAGGCCATTATTGACGTCTTGACCCGCCTCGCCCAAGAGCGGGGAGCTCCCTCCCTCGCCCTCACCTTTACTGTCCACCCCCGGACCGTGCTTGGCCGCTCCGCCCCGCCCCTTATTGCCAGCCTGGAAAAGCGCCTGGAGCTTTTCCGCCAGGCGGGCCTGGACGCGGTGTGGCTCCTTGACCCCAACCGGGAGTTTTTCCGCCTTTCCGCCCACGCTTTCGCCCAGTCCTTCTTCCGGGAGCGGCTACGGGTAGGCGGGGTGGTCCTGGGCGACGGAGCGCGTTTTGGCCGGGCTCGGGGAGGAAGCGTCGAGGAACTTAAAACCTGGGGCGCCGCCTGGGAAATACCCATTGTCTCCACTCCGGCTTTCTGCCTCGAGGGAGTGCGGGTCAGTAGCACCGCCGTGCGCCTGGCGGTGCAGGCCGGGGACTTGGCGCGGGCTAGCCGCTTTCTCGGGCGAGCGGTGGCGGTCACCGGCACGGTGGTGCATGGACAGGGACTAGCCCGCGCCTATGGCTTTCCTACCCTAAACCTTGACCCCCACCACGAGCTTAGGCCGCCCCCGGGAGTTTACCGCACCCGTACCCGCACCCGGGGCGAACTCCACGCCTCCCTCACCAATGTCGGCCGTCCGCCCACTGACGCCGAGATTGCAAGCGGGCTTGGCGACCTGATGATTGAGACTCACCTCCTGGACTACGACGCCGATCTTTACGGAGAGGTGGCGGAAATTCTTTTTCTGGAGAAAATCCGCGAGGTCGAGCGTTTCGCCAGCCCGACTGAACTTATCCGGCAGGTCGGACTTGACCTGGCCGAGGCGCGCCGCCGCTTCGCGGCCGAGACTCAGACCCCTAGCGAGGAAGGAAAGGCGGAAAAATGATCAAAGCGGTGATTTTCGACATGGATGGTTGCCTGGTAGACACAGAGCCCATCATTTGCGCCGCCGCTATCCAGGGGTTGGCGGATTGGGGAGTGCGGGCGGTGCCGGAAGACTTTGTCCCCTTTGTCGGCCGGGGCGACGATCTTTACGTGGGCGGCCCAGCGGAAAAACACGGCGTACCCTACGTGGTGGAGATGAAAAAACGCGTCTACCAGATTTATCTGGAATTAGTGGCGCGGGACGGCAAACCCTTCCCGGGAGTGGTTGACCTGCTGACGCGTCTTCGCCAAGCCAAAATCCGCCTGGCGGTAGGCTCCAGCGCCGACCACACCAAGGTAGAGGCTAACATCAAGGCGCTTGGCGTTCCCCGCGACTGGTTTGAAGTGGTGGTGGACGGCACTATGGCCAAGCGGAAAAAACCCTTTCCCGACCTTTTCCTCAAGGCAGCCGAGCTCCTTAACCTTCCTCCGGCAGAATGCGTGGTGGTCGAGGACGCGGTCCACGGGATAGAGGCGGCTTTGGCCGCTGGCATGCGGGCGGTAGGAGTGGCTAACACCCTCCCGGCGGCTGAACTCGCGGCCGCTCACCTGGTCCGCCCCAGCACTGGCGATGTCACCCTGACTGACCTCGGAATCGACGCCTGATGGCAAAAATCCACCGTCTGCCGGAAATAGTCCAGAACAAGATCGCCGCTGGCGAAGTGGTTGAACGACCCGCCTCGGTAGTGAAA
>JAITQC010000129.1 GCA_031289115.1 Planctomycetota bacterium | reverse complement strand
TAGGCCTACAGGGCCTAAAGAAGCCGGAAACGGGGCTATTTGGTTACTCCAGGAAGTAAAGTAAAGTAAAGTAAGCGTGAGACCGCTGCCTATGGCCCCCAGCCGCCCATTAACCAGGCGCCGGGCAAGCTAGCGAGTAAAAGGATACAACTGGCTGTGGCGAGGTCTTGGCTCGGTTGGATTGGCTTTCCAGAGGGGATAGGGATACCCGTGGGGGGGGTAGCGGAGGGGTTTTCCCGCCGGGGAAAACCGGCTCTGGGAACGGAAGGGGGGACTAGGCGGGTGACTAGTAAAAAAAACCCGGGACAGCCATTACTGACTGTCCCGGGTTGGTTGTTACAGGGTGTTTCTTACCACTGTGTCACTTACCTCACTGAATTACCACCACTCCCACACTCGGTTCGTAGAAGTTAGTGGACTCAGCCTTACGCACCGCACCAGTCAGCTCATCAGTGATGAGGGAGGCGATGAACCGCTTGTCGCCCTGGCTAGTTGCCTTAACCGTGACGGTCCAGCTGGCGGTAGCCTTGATCGGCAGGGTTTCCAGACCACCAAAGGTCAGGGTACGTTCATCAACCTTGGTGACCGGGGTGGCGCCTTCACCGGAGACAAACTCCTGGCCCTCATCCAGACGGATGGTGTAGCGCAGGTTCCGGGATTCCTTGGTGCCGGTGTTGGTGGCGGTGATGGTGTAGGTAACTGTGTCACCAACCTTGACCGGGTCGCAGCTATCCTTGAGGGAAGTTAGGACACCGGAGACACCCGTGAGGTTCAGGCAGTGCGAAGCAGCCTTGGGCTCGACACAACGGGCCGAGAGTTCGAAGCTCGAACTGATCGTACCAGCGATATCAGAGCACAGGACCAGGGACAGTTCACGGCTTTCACCCGGCTGCAAGGTGCCAAGAGCCCAGGCGATACGGCCGCGGGTGGCCCGACCAGCACCAGCGATATCAGTAACCCGAACACCGTTGCCGTCAATCGCGTCGACCAGGATGACGTCGCGGGCCGGAATATCACCGACGTTGGTAACCACAATGTTGTACGGAATGTTGGTCGAGATGTACCCTTCGATTGGAGCGGAAGCCGAAAGGGCAATCTTGGCCTGTTTTACCGTTACGCTAGCCGAGGCCTGGGAAATGATCCCACGGTCGCCACTGGCGCTGGCGGTGTTGGTGAACTGACCGGTGCGGGTGGCCTTGAGGTCAACCGTGTAGGTCTTGGAGGCGCCGACCGCGAGGTTGCCAACGTTGATGGCGATCTCGGTCTTGCCGTCAACCGTGGTCAGGCCGTCAGGCAAGGGGTCGCTAATCTTGACGTTGCCAGCCACAGCGCTACCCACGTTCTGTACTGTCAGGCACAGAGGAATAATATCGCACAACTCAACCTGAGCGGGAAGAGTCTTGGCAAGAGCGATGTTACTCTGGACTACGCGGGTCGCCAAGGGCAGGGGCAGCTCATAGCATATCTTGGCGAGGGCGTTGGAAATAAGGCACCCAACCTGATAGGCAGAGCCAGTGATGGTGATCAACTTGGCGGTCTTGGCGGGAATCGTACCGAGGTTCCACACCAACTTGGCACCAACCTGGCTGTCCGGCTTCGGTTCAATTGACTGAACTGAAAGGCCAACCGGAAGGGTGTCTTCAAGAACCACCGCAATCAGGTCAACCGCCGAACGGTTGGAAACTTGGATCTGGTAAGAGAAAGTGTCGCCGAGAACCACTTCAGACGGACCCTGCTTCTCCAAAAGTACCAGAGCGCTGGTGGGCACCTTGCAGGGACCGGGGTAGCCACACCAAGAATAAATGCTGTTATTAGCCTCTTTATAGTTCACATTCGCCAGAGCAACCGAAGCATCTTCGGCGCTGGCGAAAGTGATTGACCCCAAGACCAGCAACAAGGCCAGTCCTATCCCCAACACTCGATTCATATCAATCCTCCTCCAAACTCCCATATGAGACGCATTAATAATGCATTTGAAAAAAATCCATCTCCCACTAACTAATAACGCAACTCCCCCATTGCGGAGTTAGCTTAACCATCTTACCTGTCCGGGGGGCGACAAGTCAAGAATATTTTTGCTCTGATAATAATTCCCTAACCGATAATTCTTTTTGGGCCGTAAAGCCCTTTTAAACTAACATATTGGCGGCAATGATTTTGCCGTGTCGGTACAAATTTATTTGCCAAGGCAAAAAAAAACTCAAGTTTTTTCCGGACGTGCTCCCGCCACCCCGTTTCCCCCGCTGCCGGCCATAGTTACCGGTTGAAAGCGGCTAGCCTGGGGGTAACCGGAGGGACCAACCGGGGCGGGGCTCCTGGCCGCCAGCCGCGGTTATTTTTCCGCGGGGAGAAATACCCCGGGTCTTGGCCACCTGCCGCTCCACGCTTTGACCCTGATAAACCGGTCTTAAGCCCACCGGGGCGACTCCAGCCGGGTCAACTTCACCCGTCGCCTTCGCACCCGCCTGGTGGCTCTGGCAATTTCCACCGTTTATTAGAACGAAAATCCTATCCGCGCGCCAATAAAATCGCCAGCCTTTTTTCCCACTCCCCGCCGGCGCCGGATTTCGCGGCCATACTCGCCGGTGACAAAAAGCTGCTCGGAAAAGCTGTAGCGTAGGCTTAGCGCTAGCCTGGCGTAGTCGTCGCGGACTCTACCGTCCCGCGGCCGAGGATCGTCAAGGCGCATCAGTTCAAGCGTTCCCCCCAGGCGCCACGCCTCGAGAAATTCCCGCGCCACGCCAGCCTGGACAATTGAAGCGCGGTAACCCTTGGTGTAACCCCAGTCCCACCCCTCCTGGTATTCGCCAAAGAAACGCCAGGGGCCACTTCGCCAGTCAAACCCGAGTGAGGCAGCCCAGGACGTGCGAGAGGCCAACTCCGGATGCCAGCTAAGGTCGAGGCGGTTTTCGCCTCGTCCGAGGCGGCTCGAACGCTCGCCCAGGAGCGACGCCTGAAGCGTCAGGTCAGCCAGGGGCCGCCACCAAAGCCGGGCCGCCACCCCGAATTCTCCCTCCACCTGGCGTTCTCCGCCACGTAGGCGCCAGGCGTCCTCGGGAGCGTCAGGCGAGAAGGCGCCAACCTCCAGCCGCCAGTCTTCCCCCCGGCCATAAGAGAGACCCGCCAACACCGCCCGCTCGATCTGGCCCGGCCGCGGTGGCGCCAGCCGTGCGGCGCGTCCGGGATGGGACGGATCGACCCAGTCCGGGTCGGGAGGATCGAGGATGAAAATCCGGCCCTCAGGAGAGTCGGCGCGGCCAGCCCGATGATGATAGCTTTGTAGCAGCCCCAGGGTGATGTCCTGCCCATAGGGCGCCTGGCCCATACCAGCGAAAAAACCCACCCCACTGTCAGCCAGCGAGTCGAGGACCAGAAGCGCCTCGGCCAGAATCTGCGGATCGCCGGCCAATTCCCGGTCTTCGGAAAAGTCGAGCTTGAAGAAAACCCTCACCCCCTCGCCAATGCCAGCGGTCAGGCGGAGGTTACTACGGTGTAACTCCAACTCCCCGTCTGAATCTGGTGAAGCGCCGGGGCGGTATGTGATATCGGTCATCACCTCGCCACCCAGAGTCACCCAGGCGGAAGGCGTTTGGTAAAACGACAGTGGCTCTCCAGCCGCCAGCGGCGCGGCCAACTGGCCAGCTAGGCATAACAACGCCCCCAGCCCGACAGTTTTCACCCCGTCCCACCAGTTGAACGACCCCAAAAATCTTTCTCCCAGGTCGACACCCCCCGTTCCCCGCCCTTTTCCCCGGCCCAGGCACCCCC
>JAITQC010000109.1 GCA_031289115.1 Planctomycetota bacterium | reverse complement strand
CGCATCCCGGCTAACCAGGCCGGGATGCGCTAAGACACCAGGTACCACCGGGAATTTTCAGGCGGTTTTAATAGCGGGTAGCAGGGTGAGGCTGGGGTGCGGCGTTATTCCCTCGTTGGCTCGGGGATGGGATTCATCGTAAATTTCACGTATTTCACTGGCGGTGATGTGGGTGTAAATCTGGGTGGTGGAGATGTTTTCATGCCCCAGGAGTTCCTGCACCACCCTTAGGTCGGCTCCGCGCTGGAGAAGATGGGTGGCGAAGGAGTGACGCAGGGTGTGGGGGGAGACATTGGTGGGTAGGCCGGCCAGGGCGGCGTAATGGGTCAGCATACGGCGTACCGAGCGGGTGGTGAGGCGTTGGCCGCGGAAATTGAGAAACACTGCCGTGGGGTCGAAGACGCGCCGATCCGGATGGTTGTTTTTGTGCTGCAGGTATTCCCCTAGCGCCAAAACGGCGTAACGCCCGATCGGGTTGTTGCGCTCCTTCATCCCCTTGCCCCGCAGATGCAGTATCCGCCGCTCCAGGTCGATATCGTCACTGTCCAGGCCCACCAGTTCAAAGGACCGGAGTCCCGCGCTGTAAATAAGTTCAAGTATGGCCTTGTCGCGGCTGCCGGCGAAAGTGTCGGAGTTGGGGGCGGTTAACAGCTTTTCCATCATGGGGATGGTGAGAAAAGTCGGTATCTTCTTTTCCAGGCGCGGGGTCCTTACTACCCGGGCCGGGTTGTTTTCGACCCGTCCCCGGCGCTGGAGGAATTTGAAGAAACTTCTTAGGGCGGCGATTTTCCTGGCCACGGTCTGGTGCGACGCCCCGTGCGTGTCAAGGCTCGCCATAAAGGAGCGGATCATCAGATGGCTTACCGCCGTGGGGAATTTGTCACTTTCGCCCTGCTCAATAAGGTGCCCAAGAAACTGGGCCAGGTCGACCCCGTAGTTCCTCACCGTGTGTTCTGACATGTTCCGCTCAATAGAGATGTAGTCAAGGAATTCCTTGATGGACGGGTTTTCAATTTGGCTCAAAGTGGACACGTTTGCCCCTTTCCATAAATTTCCCGCGGCGGGGAAGGTAAGCCGCCACTCCCGAATAGCTGAGAAACTGGTTCGGCATTATATTTTATCGGATGGAAAGGGTCAGTTCCTTTAGCAAAGATTGCCGGGGAAGCCGGTTTATTATTCCTCTATGGTGAATCTGACTAGGAACACCTCTTGCCAGGAAAGACGCTTTTACTTTATACTTGGCTTTTTCTTCGCCAGTTGATGCTTGGATTCGAGGTTCCCGGCTGCTTAGCCGGGTAGGCGCCGCCATTTCCGGAAAGGCGTTTTTGCCATGTTGGATCCACAGGCCCAGGCCAAGATCGAAGCCCTGATCGCCTTCCTTCCCCTCCTCTACAGCCAGAATTTCCAGCCGGTCATCCGCTGGCAGCGGGAGAAGGTTGGCGTGCGTGACGGCAAGGAAATTTTCCGCAACACTACTCCGGAATACCACTCCTTGGTGGAGGATTTCACCACCGCCGCCCGTGATTTCTGCCATTACGACATCGCCGGAAGTTTCAAGTCCATCGGCGGCATGGAGGAGCAGATCCAGCGCTTTGAGGAAATACGCCGCAACCTGCTGCTTTTTGTCAAAAAGGAGGAGTTTAGCCCGGGACTCAGGGAAAACATGATCCGCGGCGAATTTATCCGTAGCGACCTGGAATCCCTCCGGGATATCTTCCAGGAGATAACCACCAGCCACGAGTTGTCGGGGAAGTTTCGCTTTACCCGCATAATCCGGAACACCGTGGTGCAATACGGAATTAGGCGAAGTATCCGCCTGTTTGTCTTCCGGGGGATCAGCCACTTCCGCGGTTTGTGGCGTAATATTTGGAATTGAGTGTCACGCCGGCTGGATTTGCCTTGCCTTACCCCCCCTCTGGCTGATATAGTAACTTCTTGGCCGCGGATATGTCTTTCTAGCGGCTTTTATTTTTTGGACCCGGTTGGTCCCGGGTCTTCCTAAACGCCCCCTTGGAAGCCTGGGGGTGTTTTTTTCGTTAACGCCTCGCCTTTGCGCGGGGCGGGGGTAAGAAAAAGAGGAGTGGAAAGCGATGGCGGTTGAAAGAAGTGTTCCCCTGGGCAGGGTGCGTAACATCGGTATCATGGCCCATATCGACGCTGGCAAGACCACCTGTTCCGAGCGGATATTGTTCTATACCGGAAAAAGCCACAAAATTGGCGAGGTGCATGACGGCGCCGCCACCATGGACTGGATGGCCCAGGAGCAGGAGCGGGGTATCACCATTACTTCCGCCGCCACCACCACCATGTGGCGCGACCATGTGATAAACCTTATCGACACCCCCGGACACGTGGACTTCACTGTCGAAGTGGAGCGTAGCCTCCGGGTTCTCGACGGGGTGGTTGGCCTCTTTTGCGCGGTTGGCGGGGTGGAGCCGCAGTCGGAAACGGTTTGGCGGCAGGCTGACAAGTACGAGGTGCCCCGCATTGCCTTTGTCAACAAGATGGACCGGGTGGGGGCGGACTACTTCGGAGTGGTGGAAAAGATCGCCCATATTCTGGGGGCCAACGCCGTTCCCCTGGCTATTCCCATTGGCGAAGGGCCGGATTTCACCGGCGTCGTCAACCTGGTCACTAAAAAAGCCTATTATTACGACGACAAGGACAAGGGTTTGACTGTCCACGAGGAGGACATCCCCCCGGGCATGCTGGAAAGCGTCAACAAATGGCGCGCCAACCTGCTGGAGAAAGCCTCCGAGCATGACGATAATCTGATGGAGAAATACCTGGACGGCAAGGATGTCAGTGTGGAAGAGCTTCGCTCGGTGGTGCGCCAGGCTACCCACAACCAGAAAATCTGTCCGGTCCTTTGTGGCAGCGCCTTCAAGAACAAGGGCGTGCAGATGCTTCTGGACGCCATTATCGAGTATCTTCCCAGTCCCGCCGACAAGCCGCCCATTATCGGCGAGTCAGCCCGGGGAAGCGTAAGGCGGCGAGTTCCTGGGGAAGGGAACCCCCTTTCCGCCATCGCCTTCAAGATCATGACCGACCGCCACGTGGGTAAGCTAGTCTATGTCCGGGTCTACTCCGGCCGCCTGGATTCCGGCAGTTACGTCCTTAACTCCAGCCAAACCAAGCGGCTGCGAATCGGCCGGCTTCTTCGTATGCACGCCAACCACCAGGAAATCATCGAGTCCCTTTACGAAGGGGAGATCGGGGCGGTGGTGGGTATCGGTGACACTGTCACTGGCGACACCCTGTGTTGCGAAAACGACCCCATAATCCTGGAGGCGATTGAGTTTCCCACCCCTGTCCTCTCGATAGCCATCTCCCCCAAGGACCATGGAGACCGTGACAAAGTGGACCGGGCGCTTCAGAAACTTTCCGAGGAGGATCCCACTTTCCTGGTCTCAACCGACAAGGAGACAGACGACACCATTATCGCCGGGATGGGGGAACTCCATCTGGAAATCATCATCGACCGCATGCGCCGGGAGTTCGGGGTGGAGGTGATTACCGGCGCTCCCCAGGTCGCTTACCGGGAGACCGCCACCGTGATGAGCGAGATTAACGAGCGTTTCGCCAAGCAGTCGGGTGGCCGGGGGCAGTTCGCCCAGGTGTCCCTGCGGGTGGAGCCTTTACCGGCTGGCTCGGGTTTCGAGTTTGTTAACGCCATTGTGGGTGGCGCCATCCCCAAGGAATATATCCCGGCGGTTCAGAAAGGGGTGGCTGATTCACTAGCCAAAGGCGCTTGGGCGGGTTATCCAGTGGTCGATGTCAAGGTTACCCTGTTTGACGGCAAACACCACGAGGTTGACTCGTCGGAACAGTCTTTCCGCACCTGCGGCTCCATCGCCTTCAAGAAAGCTTTTCTCAAGGCCGCCCCGATTCTTCTCGAGCCAGTGATGGCGGTGAATGTGACTTGCCCGGAGGATTTTTCCGGTGGCATTATCGGCAACCTCTGCGGCAAACGCGGCCGTATTGGCGGCATGGAGCCGGCGGCTAACGGCCAGATAGTCAAGGCGGTGACGCCCCTGGCCAACATGTTTGGTTACGCCTCGGAAATACGCAACATGAGCCAGGGGCGGGCCACCTTCACCATGCATTTCTCCCAGTACGAGGCGGTTCCCCTGCGGATCGCCGAGGAGGTGGTGGCGGAGCGCCGGAAAAAGCAGAAGGTTGCGGAGTGAATTATTCCGCCGGGAAACCGGCGGGTCAGGAGAGGCGCCGCGGGGAGGCTTAAGCTTCCCCGCGGTTTTTTTTACCCGGTGAATCCGGGGGTTTTACCAAGGCGGAAAACTCGGGTGCCGCGTTGCCGCTGGCGGGCGGCCTGGGGGATCAGGGTAGGCCTAATTCCCGGCCGGGTGGTTTTTAGGCCGGAAGGGGCAGCCGTCCCAGGGCGGCGGAGAGTATGCCCAGGCCTTCCGCCAGTTCCGCCTGGCTGATGTTAAGCGCCGGCAGGAGGCGGATGACTGTCTGGTGAGTGCAGTTAATAAGAAGGCCGTGGTCGCGGCAGTCGGTGACTAGCGCCTCGCCAGGGGTGTTAAGGTCGATTCCCACCATGAAGCCGGAGCGGCGGACGGTGCGGATAGCGGCGGGGTGGTTGGCCTGGAGTTCCTGGAGTCTATCCCCCAGCCAGTTTCCTAGGTTTTTGACGTTTTCCAGCACCCCCTCCTCCCGCATAGCCAGGATGCCGGCGACTCCGGCGGCGCAACCCAGGGAGTGTCCGCCAAAGGTGGAGGCGTGGGTACCTGGCTTTAAAAAGTCGGCTGTTTCCTTTTTCGCCAGGAGAACCGCCATAGGCATACCACCAGCGATAGCTTTGGCGGTGGTGATGATATCTGGCACCACCCCGTAAAGCTGGTAGCCAAACCAGGTACCTAGCCTGGCGGGGGCGGTTTGCACCTCGTCAAAGATGAGTAGTAGGTTTTCCCGGTCGGCAAGGTCGCGTAGACTCTGGAGAAATTCCGGAGTGGCGGGGATAACCCCGGCCTCGCCCTGTACAGGTTCAAGCATGATCGCCGCCGTGCTGTTGTTTAGCAGGCTTTTGACTGACTC
>JAITQC010000105.1 GCA_031289115.1 Planctomycetota bacterium | reverse complement strand
CCCTTCACCGCGCCAAAAGAAAGGCCACGCACCAGGTGCTTCTGGATAAGCAGGGCCAGAACCACTTCCGGCAGGGCGGTGACCGCTGACGCCACCGCCATTTGTCCGTAGTGGACAGTGTCTGAGGCTAGATAACGGAGCGCCGCCACCGTCACTGGCTGAACCCGGAAACCCGAGAGAATCAGGGGAAATGTAAAAGTATTCCAAGCGAAAATAAAGGTAAGGAGGGCGGAAGACACCAAACCGGGTTTGATCAGCGGCAGAAGGATGTTCCAGAAAATTTGGTACCACTTGTAACCGTCCAGTTGCGCCGCCTGCTCCACCTCCACCGAGATATCCTCAAAATATCCCCTTAGCACCCAGATCAACAGGGGAAGGGTAATAAGCTGATAAACCCAGATAAGACCGGTGTAGGTGTCATAAAGGCCGAGTTTCTGGTAAACCAAGAACAACGGCAACACCACCAGTATTTCTGGGGCAAATTTGAACGACAGTATGGTAAAGGCGAGGTCTTCCTTGCCCCGGAACTGGAAACGGGCCAAGGCGTAGGCGGCGGGGACGCCCACCAGCACCGAGACTAAAACCGCCCCACCGGAAACCACCAGGTTGTCAAAGAAATAGCTGAAATAATCACTACCGATAAGCACCGCCGAGTAGTTGTCCAGGGTCGGGGAAAACCAGAAGGTGGTGGTGAACACTTCGGCATCAGTTTTAAAGGAGATGATAACCATCCACAGGAGAGGAAACAGGGCGAATATGGCCCAGAGCACCAAAAGCGCATAACGAAAAATTGGTTCGCGGATTCCAGTTTTCATGCCTCAAGTCCTTTCAAGAGCGTAATTTTCAGGGGTTTCCCAGTAATTCGGCAACACTAGCGTCCGGAAGCGGTGCGCTGCACCGTTAGCCACTTCCCAACCAGTACCTTGGCTATGATATAGATGATCAGCCACAGGAAAAGGATGTAGGGCATGGCCTCGCCAAAGCGCTTGTAATAGAACCCCTTGTTGTAGGCGGTGAGGGAAAGATTCATCAAAGTATCGCCCGGACCGCCTTTGGTGAGGGCGAAGATAATGGCGTATTCCTGGAGAGCCGCCATCAGGCGGAAAATAAGGGCGATATAAAGGAACGGCTTTAGCATGGGAAGGGTGAGGTTTTTAAAGGTGAACCAGGCAGAAGCCCCATCAACCTGGGCCGCTTCAAAGGGTGATTTAGGCAGTGAATTAATCCCAGCCACCACCAGGACAATGATGAAAGGGGTATTTACCCAAACATCAATCAGGACAGCGGTAAAAAGGGCGGTGTTGTGCGCTGACGCCCAGGCAAAACCATAGATGCCAAAGAGATTCAGGAATTTCTCGATAATCCCCACCGAGGTATTGGTCATGAGTTGCCAAATCAAGGTGGCGATAACCGGAGCTATCATCAGGGGGAAAACCAGAACCACCCGTAGAGTCGAAGTGAAAATATTGGTTTTCTTGCAAATCAGCAACCCCAACCCAAGTCCCAGCAGCATCTCCATGCCAGCGGACCAAAAAGCGTATTTGGTAGTGACCCACGCCGCGTGCCAAAAGGTTGGGTCGCTAAACATGTTAAACCAGTTGCGACCCCATATCACTCGGTACGTTTCGCGTATAAAAGAATAGTTGGTGAGTGAATAATATATGGCGGAGACAAAAGGATAGAGGATACCGATGGTAATTAGGAGGGCTGGGGCAATGATCAGATAGGGAAGAACACGAGTAAGAAATGGTTTTTTCAAATAAGCACTATAGTCTACGCTTGCGTCATTCGGCATGGTTGACTTTTCCTCGCTATAAAAGAACACCTCCCGGATATTAAATAAATCCCATTCTTATAGGCTTTGCCCGTGTAGACGTTTCTATAAACCATATTTAAAAACCCACTATCCCTAGGTCAAAGTCAAAGAAGGCGTAAAACGCCTTAAACAATCCAGATACAATGGCGAAAAGCTGAATGTCAAGTGATGGATTCGGGGATTGTAGCGTTTGATCGATATACACGCATGAGTTAGCAACAAATCACATAACCAAATTTAAAAGGATTGGTACCGGAATGAAAAAACGATAAAAAACCAAGTCTATCTTTGCCAAAAAATTATATCACCTGAAATTAAACAACCAAAAGCGGAATTTGTCAAGTTTTTTTCTGCCCCCCTTCAGGAAAACCCGGCGGGGCTTTTTTTGACGGTGGTTCAAGGCTGGATCAGCTGTTTTCCCAGTCTAACTCCAGGCTTTTTCCAGCCACCAAAAATTGGTAAACCCGGTTTTAATCGTTTCAACTCGTTTTGCATTAGCATGAGAATCTGCGGGGTTCAAACGGCTCACTTTTCGGTCCGACAGGAATATCCCGTGCACCACCCTCGGCGTCCACACCCTTGGGAGAGTATGTGCATCGGTCACTTCAGGGTTGGGTAGAGTAACTGAGGCAGAAACTCCGTGACCCTGGCCGAACGTTTTCCGAGGAGGTTTAATAGCGGTCTAGGCGCGGTTGATAACTCAAAAACCCTTGAAAAACGGCTCGGGTAGAGCGCCAGCCAACCTCGGCAATTTTTCCCGCCATATAAACGATTAAATATGAAACCAAGCCAAATTTTTCCAATATATTCAACTAGCCAACCCGGTTGGGCAGTTCTCGATTCGCCAAAAACGCCGCGATATTGTCCCGCACCAGCCGCGACTGGTGACGTATGACATCGCGGGTGGCTCCACCAATATGCGGAGTCATGATTAAATTGTCCAGGGTAAATAGGGGGGAATCATCGTATTGCGGTTCCTGGTCATAAACATCCAGGGCCGCCCCGGCTATGCGTTTTTCCCGAAGCGCCCGAACCAAGTCGCTCTGCACCACCAAAGCGCCGCGAGCGGTATTAATAAAATAAGCCTCCGGCTTCATCTGGGAAAAACACTCCCAGTTGAACATTCCCCGGGTCTCGGGGGTTACCTTGGCATGGAGACTGACAAAATCCGCCAGGCTTAAGAGTTCAGCCAAACTATCCACCTTCTTGGCTCCGCTTGCCGCCACTTTAGCGGCATCCTGATAGGGATCAAAGACAATTACCCGCATACCAAGGGCGGTGGCCTTTACCGCCAACTCCGCCCCCACCATTCCAAAACCAACCAATCCCAGGGTACGACCGTCTATTTCAATACCGCGATAAGCGACATAGGGATCGCGGCTGAGGTCTGGATGGCGCCAGAGGATGTCATCGCTGTTCACCGGTGTGCCAGGTTTCAGGGAAAGACGTCCACTCATCAATTCGTGATGGGTCTGGGGAATAAACCGGGCCAGGTTGATAATAAAACCAAGCGTCATCTCCACCACCGCCCTGGCGTTACGCCCAGGGGCGTTGGTGACCGCCACTCCCCGGCGTTTGGCCGCCGCCAAGTCTACCGTGCGGGGAACGGCTCTGACCGAGGCCAGTAAGCGTAAATCAGGGTCAACTTCCATAATCTGGTCATTAAAAGTCTCAAATTCAGTCACCACCACTTCCGGGTGAAAACGCTGAAGGTGTTCCCGCGTCTCCTCTTCCCCGGCCGGAAGGTCCCGATCAGGAAAACCCATGCTGAAACGCTCAAGGGTGAAATGTTCAGCCAAGTATTCCAGAGTCGGCGCGTCAAGTTCCACCATTTGCGATAAACGCTTTTTCATGTTTTCCTCTTTTGTCTTGCCGCCACCTCAGCGAAACCGGTCCCGCTCAAACCTCAGTTTACCATATTAACAGCCTGACCGGATTTGCGGAAAAAAGAAAAGACCGGGGCGAACAAATCCACGCCAGGCCAGGCGTTTTTAATCATAGCGTTCCCGCCATGCCCGGTGGCGTTCAGCCAAACCCGGCACATCCTGTTCCTGGCTTACCTCTTCATACCAGTCTTCGCCCGTCATGCCGGCAATGGCGCTTTGGACATCGGCATAGACCCCAACCGTAGCCAAAGCCTGCATTGCCGCCCCCCGGGAAGTAGTCTCCAGGTCACGGGTAACCTTGATCTGCCGCCCCGGTAGAAGCAGGGGAATAAGCCGGCGGAGGTGCCGGCTGCGGCTACCGCCACCAGTCAGGCAAAACCTCTCTACCCGTCGGCCACTGATAACCTCCAGTTGTTCAACGTTGGAGACTATGGCAAAAGCCAGGTTTTCCACATAAGCCGGGAGGATGGCGGCGAAAATATTGGTCTGCTCGTTGGGGAAGCTCACTTCACAACGCTCCTGCCCGCAACGCCGGGAAACATGGAACCGCCGAGGTCCGAAGGAGGCGATAACCCCTTCGGTACGGTCTTCCAGCTTGTCAAGCAGGGCGTAAAGCTCAGGACGGCCAAAACCCTCTTGCCCAGGAAGGAGACGGATAAGTTCGGTCAGGTGGTCCATTAGCTTACGATGCACCATCCCCGAAGAGAGACAGTTTGATTCCAAGAGCCAAAGGTTTCGGATATAGGGGTCGACCCAAATACGGCGCTCGGGATCAAGAAGGAAATGATCCTCCACCATGAGAACAGGGGTGGTGGAACCATTCACCGCCACCACATCACCAGGACGAATCATCCCAGAGCCGAGAGTAGCGGCTTGCGTATCAGACACTGCCGCCACCACCGGGATATGCCCAAGGCCAAGGCGGGAGGCGAGGTCTGGACGTAAATTGTCGGCGATGTCCCCGGGAGCAATCAGGTCGTTTGGTTTAATCCGGCCCATGTCAAAAAAACCGGGAAGCCAGTCTGACCAGGCGAGGCGGCCGGTGTCAAAGAGGAGGGTCTCAGCCGCGTTGGTCCACTCCGAACACATACGCCCGGTCAAGCGGTAAATGAAGTACTCGTTAACCATGAGTATGCGGGTCACCTGGGCGAAATCGGCCGGACGGTTGTCTTTAAGCCAGAGCAAGCGAACCGCTGGGAAAAATATATCGGGCCAGCGGGCGGTATGGTCGTAAATTTCCGCCCCTCTTTCCGCCACCCGGCGCGCCTGCTCGGTGGAACGGTTGTC
>JAITQC010000008.1 GCA_031289115.1 Planctomycetota bacterium | reverse complement strand
AGAACATCCCGGATGGTTTGCTGTTGCGGCAAAATCAGGCGTCCCTTGGGGGCGGACTTGTCAATCGGGGTGACCAGGACCACCAATTCTCCCGGCCGAAGGAGATCCCCCACCAGCTGGAGTTTAGGTTGGTCCGTTTCGGCAAGACTAGCCAGGCGTTCCTTGAGGAGCGGGAGGTTTAGGCCAGACACAGCGCTCACCGCCAAGCCACCCGCCGGCGGCGCCAGAGCCCCGGGGAGGTCGCTCTTGTTGAAAACCACGATATGGGGGAGATGGCGTTCCTCAATACTGGCGAGAAGCTCCTGATCGGCCGGGGTCAACCCCCGCCCGGCGTCCACCACCAAAACCGCCAGGTCGGCCCGGTTAAGAACCTGCCGCGCCTTCCCCACCCGGAGCTCGCCCAATTCCCCCCGGTCGTCCATCCCCGGAGTGTCGATAATCACCACCGGTCCCAGGGGAAGAAGTTCCATCGCCTTGAGAACCGGGTCGGTGGTGGTGCCGCCCAGCGGCGAGACAATGGCCAGGCTTTGCCCGGTGACCGCGTTAACCAGGCTGGATTTGCCGGCGTTGCGACAACCAAGGAAGGCGATGTGGAGGCGCTCGGCGGAAGGAGTGTCGTTTAGTCCCACGTTAGTTCCATTTTCACTTCCTAAAGTGGTTTACCGCCCCCGGGAGGGGGCGGCGGGATGGGTTGTCTTCGGGGGAGAGACAGGTGGGGTGGGGACGAAAAAAGAGCGGCGGGGACGCCAAGAAAAACACTAGACCACGATATTAATACGGCGCATGCTGGTGTGGCCCCGCGGTTTTTCCTCGCTCTCCTCCCCCTCGCCCTCGTCCTCTTCCGCCTTGCGGCGGCGACGCTTTTCTTGCTCGGCCTTCTCGCGCTCGGCGTCGGGGTTGATCCCAGCCTGGTTTTTCGCCTGGGTCATCAACACTACCTGGTCTTGCTGGCGATCGTGCTCGGACTGGGACTGGACATTGGCGACCTGTTGGGCTTTGCCAATATCATCACTCTGGGACTGGGTGTGCTGAACCAGGTTGGTCTTGACCAAGGAGTCCTGAATAGCGCTTAGACTCATACCCACCTCCCCCCGGGCTAGCCCGGCATTCCCAATTCGGGAATCTGTCTTCATTATAGGAAAAAGGAAGTGACGAATCAACCCTCCCCTTTTGCAACCACCTGGCGACAAATAAAAGTCGACTTGACGCTTGCCCGGTATCCCTTAAGATTGGGGGGTTGAAAAACAGCCGGCCGATCTAACCCGGGTCGGACGTCATCCCGTAATTGCCCCCATTACAAAGGAACCCCCATGCCACTATTCACCGCCACCCTCCCTTCCCTGGGTGACGACGCTGGCGACAGCGCCCAGGTCAGTTTCGTCTACATCAAGGTCGGCGACCTGGTAAAGGAAAACGACGATCTGGTGGAGATGGTGACCGACAAAGCCACCTTTAACGTCCCCTCACCCAAGGACGGGAAAGTCGCCGCCATCCGGGTCAAGGAGGGGGACCGGATTAACGTCGGCGACCCACTCTGCGACCTGGAAGTGTAAATGCCAGAATCCCGGAAAACCCCGCCCGGCTCCCGCTCGCCGCGTTACCTCCTGCCCATCCTGGCGGCGGTGCTGATCGGTTATTTCTTGGCCCGCCAGGTCAACGGGTGGCGCATCCAGTCCGATGGGGCGGAACGACAGTTCAGCGTCATGAACACCTACGCCCGTATCACCATCCCCCCCGGCCACGGCAGTGAAAAGGCGGCGGAGGAGTTGGCCAACCTGGCCGAGGACGCCATCCGCGACGTCGACCGGCGAATGCGACCCTCCGGCGATGCAAGCGAGATCGGGCGTCTCAACGCCAGTGACCCGGGAGAATGGCTGGATGTCTCACCCGCCACCTGGACGGTAGTCATGGAGTCGCTACGCTGGCACCGCCTGACTGACGGCGCCTTCGACCCTACCATCGGACCGATTAAAAGATTGTTCCGCTTCGACAAGCGGGAGATCACCAATTGGCCAAGCGAAGAGGAAGTGTCCACCGCCCGCGAGCGGGTGGGAGCGGAAAAACTACGCTTCCAGCGTGAGGGCATGCGCCTGTCTTGGTCCCGGGACGGCATGACCCTGGACCTTGGCGGCATCGCCAAGGGCTACGGGGTTGACCAGGCTATCGCCGCCCTCCAAGAGCAGGGGGTGAGTAACGCCCTGGTGGAGGTGGGAGGCGAAGTGCGGGGTCTGGGACAAAAATCCAGCCAGCCGCCCCAACCCTGGCGAACCGGGATCATGAACCCCCGGGGCGAGGGAATTCAAGTCCTGGAGTACGACCAGGGTCGGGCTATCGCCACCTCCGGCGACTACAACCAGTTTTTCACCTACCAGGGCGAACGTTATACCCACATCATCGATCCCCGCCAGGGGCGGCCCCTGCCTTCCGGAGTGGCGGCGGTAACGGTCATCCATCCCAACTCCTGCCTGGCGGCGGACGCCCTGGCCACCACCCTGATGGTCCTCGGTCGCGAGGCTGGCCGGGATTTTCTCGCTAGCCAAGCCTTGGGGCTCTTTCGGGAAGGGTTGGAGGTGAGGCTCTACCTGGAGGATTCGGAGGGACAGCTTAAGCAAGTGACTTTTGGCGTGGACCAACAGGGAGGTTTTAGTGAAGAGGAGGAAGAGGCGGTTTTCCGTCTGTCTTCCCCCACCCCTGAACCGACTCCCCTGCCTGGCACCACCGGGTAGGAGGTCCATCCCTAAGGGTCGACCAGAAGTTTTTATCAGCCGTGGCTAAGGCCAAAGCCGTGGGAAATGTTACCAGCCAGCCAAGGAAACAGCCGAACTGTTTCCTTGGTTGCTTTTTCCCGCTTACTCTCGCTGTTATTTTTCCCTGGCAAAAACGGGGAAATTGGCGTCTTTCGCTTTAACCCGCTTCTTCGCGGTCGCCTTCCGGGCGCCCAAACGCTACCCACAAATATCAGCTATCAGTGCTCCCACGGAAAGGCAACAAATCCTCATGGGACGGTTACATTTGGCGATCCCGAATGAAGGCTGTAAATCAGTTTGGAATTGAAAAATGTAGTCAAGACTTTTAGGGTCTGACCCTTGGTATATAAGGACTTATTTTCTGAACTGGGGAACTTGGGCTAGCGGGAAACAAAAAAAGGGGTTACCGGGGAATCCGGTAACCCCTTGACTGTATTGGTAGCGGGGGCAGGATTTGAACCTGCGGCCTCCGGGTTATGAGCCCGACGAGCTACCAGACTGCTCCACCCCGCGGTAAATGTTTTGTCATCATACGGGAAAAGCCAGCCAAGTCAACAACAATATCCCGGCTTATCGGCCAGACAGCCCAAGGCACTAAGTGAAATTCTTCCCGAGACAAAAAACCCACCGCCCGCGATCATCCCCTCCGGGGAGCCGTCCCAGCCGTCAACCGCTATTCCGGCTTGGGGTTGGCCACCTCCGGATGCTTTTCCAGATAATTCTTTATCGCCACCTTCAAAGCGTCGGAAGCCAGGTTGGAGCAATGCATCTTGGCGGAGGGAAGGCCATCCAGGGCGGTGGCGATGTTGTCGCGCGTCAAAGCCAAGGCCTCGTCCAGCGACTTGCCAATCGCCAGCTGGGTCATCATGGAGCTAGTGGCGATGGCGGCCCCGCAGCCCAGGGTTTTCCATTTTATGTCGGCCAGTCGGCCGTCCTCGACCTTGATGGTTATGCGCATCATGTCGCCACACTGGGGGTTGCCAACCTCGCCCACCCCGTCGGGATTGACTATTTCCCCGGCGTTCCTGGGGTTTTGAAAATTGTCGATGACTTTTTTGCTATACATGTCCATGACCATGGTGTTTCGCCTTTCGGTAACCCGCTTCAGGGGCGGCCCGAGAGCGGGCCTCACCCTCACCACCGAGTTTACCATCTATCCCTACTAATACTGTCGCCTTTTTAACACTATCCCTTGTTGCAAATCAAGGAAAATTTTCCCCACCTTAAGCCTTGTACTGGTTCAGATGATGAAAATAAAGGGGTTGGGACAATTCCCGCTCCACCGGCGTCACCAGTTCCTGGTAAAGCCGGAAATACTCTTCCGGAGCAGGGATATAGCCCAGGCGAGCCACCACCGCCGCCAGCGCGGCTGAACCAAGGTAGACCCGGGCGTCCGCCCCCATGCGGTTGGCGAAATTGCGGGTGCTGGTGGAAAACACCACCGCCCCGTCCTCAACCCGCGCTTGATTACCCATGCAAAGCGAGCAGCCAGGAATCTCCAACCTGGCGCCTAACCCAGCCAGGCTCTGGATAACCCCTTCCTGGGCCAAAATGTCGTGGTCCATGCGGGTGGGGACAGTGACCCAGAGGCGGCGCACCGCCAGCGCCGCTCCCGGCCCGTGGAGCAGGCGCTCCGCTAGGCGGAAATGGGGTAGGGAAGACATGCAGGAACCGATAAACACCTCGTCCACCTTCTCCCCCGCCCGTGCCGAAAGAAGTTCCACCTGGTCGGGGTGGTTGGGACAGGCGATGACAGGTTCTTGGAGGGTAGTAAGGTCCAGGTCGACCGTGGCGGCGAAAACCGCGTCAGGATCGCGGCTTAACAGGCTAGGACGCTCCAGCCAGGCAGAGAGTTCGTCCCGCCGGCGCTCTAGGACGACCCGGTCCTGGTAGCCGTCCCGGATCAGGGACTGGATAAGCGCGACAGCGCTTTTGACATGCTCCACCACCGCCGCCAGGTCGAGGGCGATGGTGGCGGCCGCTGCCGAGCGTTCAGCAGCGGCGCAGGTGAGTTCAAAGCCCTGGTCCACCGTGAGACCGGGCAACCCCTCCATTTCCAGGATGCGGCCGTTAAAGACATTGGCGTTCCCGGCCTCGGGGGGATCAAGGAGACCCATTTGCCTAGCCCGGAGGGGTATGGCGTTCACCACGTCCCGGATGCCCAGGCCCTCTGCCAGGTGCCCCCGAAAAGACACCCGGACTGACTCCGGCATCTGGAGGGGCATGAAACCCATGGCCGCCCCCAGGGCCACCAGGCCGGAACCGGCCGGGAAGGATATCCCCAGGGGGAAGCGGGTGTGGGAATCGCCACCCGTGCCGACCTGGTCCGGCAGGATCAGGCGGTTAAGCCAGGAGTGTATTATTCCGTCGCCTGGCTTAAGGGCTAGCCCGCCTCGTTCGCGCATAAAGGCGGAAAGGGAGGTCTGCATGGCGAGGTCGCGTTGGTTGGGGTAGGCCGCGGTGTGGCAGAATGACTGCAGGACCAGGGGCGCCGCGAAGGAGAGGCAGGCCAGGTCTTTCAACTCGTCCCGGGTCATGGGACCGGTGGTGTCCTGGCTACCTAGGCTTGAGATCACCGGCTCCAGGTTTTCCCCCGGCCGCACCCCCGGGCGGCCACAGGCCTTTCCCACCAGTTTTTGGCCCAGGGTGTACCCACCCCTTCCCTCTTCCGGCCGGGCGGGAAGGCTCACCGCCTTTTTCCCCAGTATGTCACTCGCCTCCCGGGCCAACCGGCGGCCAATAATCAGGTTAAGCCGTCCTCCAGCCCGCCATTCATCCGCCAGTTCTTCGGGAAAAGCAAAAGCGCTTAGCGACCGACCGGATAAGTCCAGGACTTCCCCCCGGCTCTGGCGGGGGGACAAGACCAGCCGCACCCGGTCGCCAGTTTTTATCCCCGCCACATCCATCTGGATAGGCAGACCTCCGGCGTCCTCGAAGGAGTTATAGAATATGGGGGCGATACGGGAAGCCAGCACTACTCCGCCCCGGCGTTTGTTCGGTATATGCGGGATGTCCTCCCCCAGGAACCAGACCAGGGAATTGGCAGCGGATTTCCGGCTGGAGCCTGTCCCCAAAGTGTCGGCGGCAAAGGCGGGGGGGAAACCGTCCTGACGCTCAGCCAGGTATTTGACGCCCTCGGGGAAACGGCTTTCCCCCATGCTGAGGGCGTGCAGGGGAATGTCGGGGCGGGTAGAGGCGTGCCGGGCAGGCGACAGGTCGTCAGTGTTGACCTCGCCCTCCACCTTGTAGATCGCCAGCGGTATTTCCGCCGGCAAGGTCGGGGCAGCCTGGAACCATTCCATGTCCGCCCAGGCTTCCAGGAGACGCCTAACCTGGGGATGCCCTTTGGCCTGCATCTCCCGTAGCCGGGGAAGAATATTACTAGCGAGCACGCACCCGGAGAGGGACTTGACCGCCTGGTAAGCGAGTTCGGGGTGGTCGAGGAATTCTAGCAGGGCCAGGACATTGTAGCCCCCAAGCATGGCGCCTAGGAGTTCCAGCGCCAAAACGGGGGTTAAACCCGGAACGGTAAACTCCCCCCGGGCCAGCGCCGCCAGAAAATCGGTCTTTACCGCCGCCGCCGGGTCCACCCCGGCCGGCACTCTGTCCGAAACAAGTTGCAAAAGGTCTTCCTGGCCGTCCGGGGGGGTGGTCAAGCCCTCCCGCAGCCAGTCACACACCCGTTGGGTTACCGGTGGGTCCAGGGGAAGCGGGGGTAGACCCAGAGCCAGGCGTTCAGTCGCCTGGCGGCGGTAGTTGTCAAACATCCAGCCCTCCTTGCCGGCTAGGGTAAAATACCCCGGTTTTTCCAAGACAATAGTGAATAAGTATTGCGTTTCCCAGATCTAACCATAAAGTATAAGTTAGGGGAAAACCTCTCCCGCGTCTATGGGGAAAAAGTGAATCTGCCCGCAACCGCGACCGTAAAATCTTATTTCACGGATAGCTTCTGCATTGCCGGACTTTTTTATACGGCATTGGTTGTTTTGCTTTCCTTCCAGACATGCTTCCCGCCCGTCTGGGCTGGGGAGAGTTTGCCGTCACGTCTCCCCACCCCACCCCCCACCGCCCTAATCGAGCTTGACGGCACCGCCTCGGAAAACTCCGGCAATGGCGAACTCCAGTACGCCTGGGTCCAGTTGGAGGGGCCGCATGTCGAACTCTCCGACCCCACCGCCGCCAAACCCTATTTCCGCACCGGGAAACCCGGGCTGTACCGCTTCCAGCTGGTGGTAAGCGCTGGGGAATTAAAGAGCGACCCCTTTGTGGTGGAAATAATGATCGAACAGGAGAACCAGCCGCCGGTGGCCAAACTGCCCCGCGAAGTGGGGGGGGAGGTGGGCAAGAACCTGGAAATCGACGCCCGCGACTCCTATGACCCGGAAGGCGCGAACCTGAGCTACCGCTGGCGTTTCCTCGCCGACGATCCGGGGGGACTGGAACCTGACCTTCTGGCCCACCCAGTGCTGAAATTTTTGCCCGCCCGGGACGGGGTTTATGAACTAGAGCTGGTGGTGTCAGACGGGGAAAACGCCAGCCCCCCTAAAATCACCCGCCTCTATATAAAACCACGCCCCAAGCCGCCAGTGGCCAAAGCCAGGGCGGTGGCTATGGAACTACCCACCATCCTCGCCGACGAGCAGAGCCTAACCCCTTCCGAGGGGGCCCGCCCCATCGCCCGGATCGAGGGTCCGGCGGTGGGCAAGGTGGGGGAGAAAATACTCTTGGACGCCCGGGGTAGCCGTTCCGCCAGCGAGCGTACCTTAAGCTACCTCTGGAGCCAAAAATCCGGCCCCTTTGTCGAGGAGTACGAAATGGTTTACAACGGGGCGGCCGAGCGTTTTCTGGCCCCCCGCTCGGGTGACTACGAGTTTGAGCTGATTGTCTCCGACGGCATTCTGGAAAGCGACCCAGCCATCCACCGCCTGCGGGCGGTAAACTCCTCCGAGCCGCCGGTGGCGGTGGTGGTGGCGCCGGAAAAAGCCATGCCCGGAGCGCTGGTCAAGCTTGACGCCACCAGGAGTTACGACCTGGAGGGTTCCAGGCTCACCTACCGCTGGCGGCAGACCGGTGGGCCTAAGGTCACCAACTACCTGATTGATGAAAACCTGGGCGACGCCGCCCCCGCTTTCCACCCGCCGGCCCCCGGCACCTACACCTTTGAACTGGTGGTGTCTAACGGCACCCTGGACAGCCGGCCGGTGTCTATTGACATTGAGGTCGGAGAACAGGTCGCCCCTGTCACCATCGCGGTGAAAGGCCCGCTGGTCACTGGCGTTGGCGTCCCCATAACCCTGTCGGCCAACATAACCGGTCCCAGCAACAAACGCGTCTTCCTCAACTGGCGCCAGGTGGAGGGGCCCCCCGGCGTCAATGGCAAACCGGACGGTAACAACCTGTCCATGGTTCTCCCCCAGCCCGGCCGCTATATCTTTGACGTCACCGCCCTGGAGAATGAAAAAGTGGTGGCCACCGCCCGGCAAACTATCGAGGCTTTTGACGCCTCCTCCCAACTCCCCATCCCACCCCCGCTACCGGAAGGAACCGCCCCCTCGCCGGACCGGGCTGAACTCACTCCCCCGCCTCTGCCCACCCCGCAGCTGGCGGCACCACCCCCCGCTATCCCCCCCCAGGTCGCCCT
>JAITQC010000061.1 GCA_031289115.1 Planctomycetota bacterium | reverse complement strand
TGGGAAGAAAGCCATGGCTGGCTCCGCAGGTCATTATTTCCAGGTGTCCATAACCCGCGAGGTTTCGAAAAGCCGGGACCAGGCGACGAGCGCACTTCTCCTCAAACCAAAAAAGGATGTCGCGGTAGTAGTCGACATAGAAGGCGGCCAGGCGGCTGGGTTCAGAGGTGGCTGGGTGCCGTCCCGCCTCCCGCTCGGCCAGGCTTATCGTGCGCTCGAGATAACGCACAAAGCGTTCTTGGAGGAGGTCGTCTTCCATCATGCTGGTGAGGGTGGGGGAAAGTCCCAGGAGCAGGCGGTAGCCCACCCCGTCATCCTCCAGATGACTAAACATCCGGAGCAAGGGAATATAGGTTTCCGCCATACCCTCGTAAAACCAGAGCTCCTCCAGGAAGCGCTCATGCTCGGGGTGGCGCACATAGGGGAGGTGGGCGTGAAGAACCACCGCCAGATATCCCGTGGGCATTAAACCCTTTCCTTTAAACGCCAGTCCGCCCCGCACCCCGGACCGGCCCCAATCTCCTTCGCTCCCCTACCCCGGCGGAAAGGCCGGCCTAAGACCCAGGCCGGCCGGAGAGCTAAGCATACTCCCGGCCGGAATTATAAGGCGCGGTCGGTAAAACCGGGAGGGGAAATATCCTGGCAACCTTTCCCCCGGTGTTCCGGGTTGCAAAAATAGTCTTTCTGGCGTATTAACTATTGCCCGGCGCGGGTTTTCCACCGGGGGAGGAGCGCCACCCACCGGAGGGCGCGGGTAAGGTCTGGACAAAGGGAGATCGTCAACCATGAAACGCCACATCGAAATTTACGACACCACTCTCCGCGACGGTTCCCAGGCGGAGGGGGTCAATTTCAGCCAGGAGGACAAGCTCCGCCTCACCCAGGCCCTGGATGAGCTCCAGGTCGACTATATCGAGGGCGGTTGGCCCGGTTCAAACCCCAAGGACGCCGAATATTTCGCCCATATGCGGGACAAAAAACTGCGCCACGCCACCCTGGTCGCCTTCGGTTCTACCCGCCGCGCCGCTAATCCTGCCCACCGCGACAGTAACCTGGCGGGTATCGCTGCCGCCGGGGTCAAGGCGGCGTGCCTAGTGGGAAAAGCCTGGGACCTCCATGTCCGGGACGCTCTCCGGGTAAGCCTGGAGGAAAATCTGGACATGATCGAGTCTTCCATAAGTTGGCTAAAAAAGCGCCTGGACCTGGTTTTCTTCGACGCTGAACACTTTTTCGACGGTTTCCAGGCTAACCCCGCTTACGCTCTCCAGACTCTCCTTGCCGCCAAAGCCGGTGGCGCTGACCGTCTGATCCTCTGTGACACCAATGGCGGACAACTCCCCGATGCAATCCGAAAAGGAGTGGCCCGGGCGGCTGAAAGTTTGCCCGGGACCGGGCTAGGAATTCATTGCCACAACGACACCGGCCTGGCGGTAGCCAACTCCCTGGCCGCTATCGACAGCGGAGCGGTGATGCTCCACGGCTGCCTAAATGGCTTTGGGGAGCGGACTGGTAACGCCGACCTCTGCACCCTGATCCCGGTGCTTGAACTTAAACTTGGCCTCGACACCATTGGCCGGAAAAACCTGGGTAAACTTACCCCGGTCAGCCGTTTCACCTATGAACTCGCCAATCTCCCCCGCCGTGACGCCCAGCCTTTTGTGGGAGCAAGCGCCTTCGCCCACAAGGGTGGTTTGCATGTCTCGGGAATAAGCCGTAATCCCCACACCTACGAGTCAGTCGCCCCGGAGATAGTGGGTAACACCCGCCGCATCCTTATTTCCGAACTCGCCGGCACCTCCAGCATCCTCGCCCGCTACCCCGAGCTTAAAGCCCAACCGGGAAAAATGCAGACCGCCCTGGCCCAGGTCAGGCGCCTGGAAAAAGAAGGCTACGCCTTTGAAAACGCCGACGCCTCCCTCGACCTCCTGATCCGTCGACTGCTAGGCACCTACCAACCCTCTTTTGAACTCCTCGGCTTCCGGGCCGCCTCGGAGGAAAAGGCGGGTAGCCACTGCGTATCCGAAGCTTCAGTCAAGGTGCGGATTGGCGACCTCATCCTCCACACCGTGTCGGAAGCCGAACACGGACCGGTGTCGGCCCTAGACCTGGCTCTACGCAAGGCCTTGAGCCATGTCTACCCCCAAGTCGAGGCGGTGCGCCTCACTGATTACCGGGTCCACATTGTCAACGCCATGGCCGCTGCCAACGCCAATGTCAGGGTGGTTATCCAGTCCCGGGATGGGGATGCCTCCTGGGGAACATTGGGAGTGTCGGAAAACATCCTCCTCGCCTCCTGTCAGGCGCTGGTGGACAGTCTGCAGTACGCGCTTCTCCGGCGGAGAAAAAAGGGGGGACTAAGCAAAGAGATGGAGGGGGAAAAGGGGGAAAAGACGCGAGCGCCAAGTAGGGGTAAAGCGAGTAAGGCCTAAATTCAGCCGCGGTACCGCGGCACGGGTGGGCTAGCGAAAAACCGCCAAACCCAGTCGTTTCCTGGCGCCCACCGTAGGACAAAGCTTACCCGGAGGGACTATACCGCCCGGCCAGTAGCCAGAAAGAAACAGCGTTTTTGCCGGAAGTTAAATTCTAAGTAAAAAAAACTCCCGTCCGACTAGCGGCGCGGGAGTCTCTTGGTTAACGACCCACCAAAATCAAAGTTTTTCCCGCCCCTGCCTTTCCGGCCGCCATTGCATAAACACCGCTCCCAGTAGCAGGACGCCGGTGACAATGCGTTGCCAGAAGGCGTTTATCTCCCCGTTAAGATTAATGATGTTACTGATGAGGCCAAGGATCAACACGCCAAAAAAGGTGCCGACGACACTACCAACTCCACCCGAAAGAAGAGTGCCGCCAATAAGGACAGCGGCGATGGCGTTCATCTCCCAGCCTTCCGCCCCCACCGGCTGCCCCGCTCCCAGGCGGGCGGTGAGGATGATGCCGGACAGGCCGCAAAGAAGACCGAGAATTGCGTAGGAGAGGATCTTGGTCCAGGCTACGTTCACCCCCATCATGCGAGCCGCCTCTTCGTTGTCGCCAATGGCGAATATCTGCCGGCCAGGCCGGGTAGAGACGGAAAACAGGTAGAGGATGCCTAAAGCCCCCACAAACACCAGGGCTGGCAGGGGGGCGCCTAGTAGATAACCCCGGCCGATCTGGGTGAAGGCTTTTTCCCCTGGCGCCACCGGGATAGACTTGATGTCGGTAAGAAGGTAGGCGGAGCCGCGGAAAGTCATCATGGTAGCCAGGGTGGCGATAAAGGGCACTATCCGGAGGACCGCCACCAGGACGCCGTTCAGTAGGCCGAGAAGAAGGCCCAGGATTATGGTCCCGACAATGGCCATCCAGCCGCTTTCCCGAGAAAGATAGGCGGCGGTCACCGAGGCGAGGGCGGTCATCGCCCCGACTGAAAGGTCAATGCCACCCCCCACAATCACCAGGGTCATGCCTAGGGCGATCAGGCCAATCATGCTGGTCTGGCGCAGGACATTACGCAGGTTAAGGAGGTTAAGGAATACCTCGCCGTACATCAGCCAGGCGAAAAGCAGGAGGGCCAGAAGAAACAGCGCGGTTCGCACTGTTCGTTCGCGAAACAGCAAGCTCAGACGCGCCATGTCACTTTTCCTTCTGGACCGTCAAGGCAACTATGATGATCACCGACTTGATCACCAAGGAATAGGCGTAGGGAATATCGTTCATGTTTACCATGGTGGTTATGGCTTGCATAGTGAGAGCGCCAGCCAGGGTGCTTAAAATCCGCACCTCCCCCCCTCGCATCGGCGTCCCACCCACCGCCACCGCCGCGATACAGTCCATCTCCACCAGCTTACCAAGATTAATCGCGTCAGCTGAGGCCAGGCGAGCGGTCTCGAAAATGGCGGCGAAACCGGCGAGGCAGGCGCAAGCCACGTACACCGAGAGAATAATCCGGAAGGTGTCCACCCCCACCAGGCGGGCGGCGCGGAGATTGTCACCCACCGCCTGCAGGTAGATGCCAAACACCGTCTCTCTCACCAGAAGGAAAACCACCACCACCGCTATGACAATGATGAAGATGTGGATAGGAATCACCCCCAGCACCTGGTAGAGGCCAAAATCCACTAGGTTAGAGTCATAGAAGGTGACAATTTTGCCGTCGTTTATGACTGCGGCGGCCCCCCGGCCAATCATCATGGTGACCAGGGTGACGACGATGGGCTGAAAAGCGAAGTAGCCGACCAGTAAGCCGTTCACCGCTCCGAAGAGGGCGCTTATAGCCAGAGCCGCCACCGCCGCCGCCACAATCCCCATGCCCAGGTCAAGAGCCAGTTTGGCAAAGACTATCGAGGCTATGGCCATGATGGAACCGACGGAAATGTCGATGCCGCCGGTGGCTATGACCATGGCCATCCCCAGGGACATGATGATGATGGGGAAGGACTGGAGAAGCATGTTCCGGGCAGTGCCGGTCTGGATGAAGTTGGGGGTGACCAGGGCGTTAAGGGCCAGGATCGCCAGAAGCACCAGGAAGGGGGCGTAGGTCCTTAACCTTTCCCGTCCCGTCTCCGGGTTGACTGGAGAAATACTAGGCATGCCTCCCCTCCCCGGCGATAGTGGCGATAATACGGTCCTCAGTCATTTCCTCCCCCACCAGGCTAGCCAAAACCCGGCCGTCCCGGTAAACCAGAATACGGTCGCAGACTTCCAGGAGCTCCCCCCACTCCGACGACACCATGAGGACGCTCAGGCCCTCTCCTGCCAGCCGGCGGATAAGGTCGAGTATCTCCGCTCGCGCTCCCACGTCAATGCCACGGGTGGGTTCGTCAAGAAGGATGAGACGTGGCGAAGTGGAAAGCCAGCGTGCCAGAATCGCCTTTTGCTGGTTACCACCCGACATGGTGTTTATACGCTGGCGTGGCCCAGCGGCGCGGATATTCAGGCGTTGAATGTAGTCCTCGGCCAGGGCCAGTTTTTTCGCCCTAGACACCACTCCCCGCCAACTCAGGCGCGGCAAATTGGTGATGGCGATGTTGTCCATGAGGGAAAGGCTAGGAATTATGCCTTCAACTTTACGGTCCTCGGGACAAAAAGCGAGGTGCCTAGCGATGGCCTCCCGGGGATAGTTGAAGCGGGTCACTACCCCGTCCAGGCGGATCTCCCCTGCCTCGGGCTGCTCCGCCCCGAAAAGGATGCGTAAAGTCTCGGTTCGCCCAGAACCAAGTAAACCTGCCAAACCCAGGATCTCACCCTCCCCGATGGCGAACGACACTCCCTGGAGGCGGCGGCCGTCCCGGATGCCGTTTAGTTCACAGAACCGCTTGCGCTCCCCCTTGTCTGTCCCGTCCCGATGCCGTCCTAAGATTCCCCGGGCGTCCCTCCCGATCATTTTCGACACCAGGGAAAAGTGGTCGAGTTCAGTAATGGGATAGTGCCCGACCAGGCGGCCATCCCGGAGGACTGTCACTGTTTGGCAAAGGTCAAACACTTCGCGTAGCTTATGGCTGACAAAGACAAAGGACACTCCTTGGTCCCGTAGGTCGCGAATCAGCCGGAAAAGATTGGTGATCTCCCCCTCGTTAAGGGAGGAGGTAGGTTCGTCCATGACCACTGCCCGCGCCTTTAGGGACAAAGCCCGGGCGATCGCCACCATCTGCTGCACCGCGGTGCTGAAGCGGTTCAAGGGTTGGTCGACGTCAAGGTCAAGGCCTAGCCTGGCCATGGCGGAGCGAGCGCGTTCCCGTGCCTCCCGCCAGTCGATACGGCCGAATAAACCGGTTTTTTCCCGGGCGAGAGCGATATTCTCACTCACGCTCATGTGCGGGATCAGGTTTATCTCCTGGTAAATGGTGCTGATTCCCGCTTCCTGCATTTGAAACACTGACCGCGGGCGGACGCGTTCCCCCGCCACCCGTATTTCCCCGGCGTCAGCCGTGTACATGCCGGTCATTACCTTGATAAGGGTGGACTTGCCCGCCCCGTTCTCGCCAACCAGGGCGTGGATTTCCCCCTCCTCCAGGTAAAAATCCACCTGGTCCAGGGCGCGCACACCCGGGAAAGACTTGCTAATACCCTGCATTTCAATGACCCGCTCGGCCATGCTTGCCACCCTATAATTTCTTGCTGGCGCGGGGGTATTCCCCCGGCTCTTCCGGAACTAGCCGCCCCGGAGATAAAAGCGGGGCGGGGAACCCGTGTCCCCCGCCCCGGAACAAAACTAGAACGACTTCGGCAGATACTCTACCACATTCTTGCTGTCAATAACATAGCCAGGGTTCTGGATAAAAGTGGGGACGGTGCCACCGGTCAGGATCTTCTCCACCGTGTCAAAAGTGGTGGGTCCGAAGAAGGGGCTGCAAAGAATGGTGGCTTCCATCTGGCCCTTTTCAATAAGCTGGGCAGCGTCGCGGAAACCGCCGATACCCACGATCACCACTTCGCCGGGTTTCCGGCCAGAAAGGTTCAGAGCCTGGAGGGCGCCAATGGCGCACTCATCGTCATGGCCGTAAACGGCGTCAATCTTGTTGCCGTGCGCCTGAATGATGTTTTCCATGGTCTTCTGGGCCACTGAGCGGGTGAAATCGCCGTTCTGGGTGGCGACGATCTTGAGGTTGGCGTGTTTAGCCACTTCGTCTTCGAAACCCTTCTGCCGTTCAATCGCCACCGAGGAGCCGGGTACGCCAGTTATCTGGACGATATTGGCCGGTTTACCGTTGAATTTGGCAGCGATAACTTTAGCCGCTTCCGCACCTTCCCAAATGAAGTTGGCGCTAATGACTGTCTTGTAGTCCACCCCGGGCTCGCCTTGGGCGCTACGGTCTACTAGAACCACCGGCACCTTCGCTTCGCGGGCGGCCTGGAGGGCGGGGGCCAATCCCTCGTATTCACGGGGGGCGATGATAAGAAGGTCGGGACGACGGTTGAGTAGATCCTCGACGTCAGACACCTGCTTGGAGGTATCGTCGTTGGCGTTGGCATAAAGCAGACGATAACCCCGGCTCTTCGCCTCTTCCTGGATGCTATTGGTCTCGGTGATACGCCAGTTGTTCTCGCTTCCCATCTGGGAAAAAGCGATAACCCGTTCTCCCGCCTGGACCCCTAGTCCGGCCAAAAGAAAAGCCGCCACTGCTAAACAAATTTTACGCATTTTCTCGCTCCCTTTTCTCCAGTGAAACACTCATAAACAGCCGGCCGGTGTGAAGTCACCTCCACCTCGCGGACGGCCGAACAAAACAACTAGGTTTTTTTCCAGACAAAACGCGGTCCGGGATGGTTGGGGTCGAGGTCGGCCGCTTGGGCCAAAAGGGCCTCTCCTTCCTCGGGTTGACCTAGTCCGAGTTTAGCCAGTCCCATCAGATACCGGCAATAGACCAAGTTCTTTCGCCCGAGGTCCTCATCGAAAACCAGGAAATCCGGGAGTGACACAGCGAAATAGTCTATCCGCACCTGGTCGGCCAGGTGTTTCTCGCCATAGTCGTAAAGGCGGTGGAAACGCTTGTTGGCTTGAAAACGGTCGCCAAGTTCGAGCCACGCCAACCCCTGGTAATAAATGCTGTCGGCTGGCTGGTCGTTGTAGAACATCATCCCGGCCGGTTCGAAACTCCCCGTTGCCGCCGCCTGGAAGGCGGTTTTGGCTCCCTCCAGGTCACCGGTCTCCCGCCGGACCAGGCCGATTAGATAGTCGATCTGGTTTTCCGCCGCTCCCGGCAATTTACCTTCGCCCAGGTTAAGGGGATAGTTCTTGGCCGCCTGGAGATGCTCCAGAGCGTCAGGGAGACGAATGGCTCTTAGACAGGTTTTGGCCAGTTCAACCTCGGCCAGGACATACTGGCCTACCGTCTTCCCTTCCCCCCCTTCCCAGGGGTGGAAGTGGCGTCCCGCCAGGCGCTCCCGCGCCTCGCGGTGGCGCCCAAGAAGATTAAGCAGGGTGACTGACTCGATATAAAGGTCGTCCCGGGCCGCCACCAGGTCGGGGTAGCGGTCGAGTAGAGCCAGGCGCTCCTGGTGGGGTACTGCCAGTTTTTTGTAGAGTTGGTCCAGCTCGAATAAAACCCTGGCGTCCCCCTTGTCCAGGTTAAAGGCTTTTTCCAGTAACTCTCTAGCCGGAGCGGCCGCCCCCTGCTTGTTGAAATAATAGAGGGCGAGGTTACGAAAAACCGTGGGAAAACTGGGGTCGAGACGAGCGGATGTCTCCCAGTGCCGGGCGGCGTCGGCGTGGCGGCGGGCGTCGTACAAAAGGCAACCGAGATAATAGTGGGCCCGGGGACTGACGGGGCGGGCGGTGATAACTGTCTCTAGCGCCAAGAGGGTGTGGAGGCGGTTAGGGAAACAATAATCCGGGGCAGCCTTTTCCGCCTGTTCCCAGTTGCCCATGGCCGTGTCCACCGCTCCGGCTTGGAACTGGCAGTAACCCAGGTGGTAAAGGACTTCCGGACTTGTGCCGGGGGACAATTTTTCCCAGGCGGCTAGGCACGCCACAGCCTCCCGCCAGGCTCCGGCGTCCTCGTAGGTGAAAGCGAGTTCCAGATAATTCCGGGCCTCCCCGTTAAGGATAGCCTGGAGACGCTCCCGGATTGGCCCGGCGTCCAATCCCGCCTCCTCCCGGGCGAGAGAAAGCTCATTCAAGGCCGCCCAGTCCAGGGGGTCGAAACTTAAAGACGCCTCGGCCACCGCCACCGCTTCGTCAAAACGCCCCAGGCGGCGAAGGGCCAGCCCCTGGAGCTGCCGGGCGCGGGAGTTACTAACGTTAAGGGCAAGGGATTTTCCCGCCAGGTCCAGAGCCTCCTGGGGGGAGAAGCGTTGGAAGGCTATTTGAGCCAAAGTGGCGTAACCCCGGGCGGCGTAGGTGCCGTCCCAGGTGGCGCGCCAGATAAAATTCTCCGCCTCCGCCAGGCGACCAGTCATTTTCAGGGTGAGGCCAAGACCGTAATGCGCCTCGCCATCCCGGGGGTTGGCGTTACGAAGGTTGGAACGGGCCACGGCGGCGCGGTAGTGGCTTTCCGCGAGGCCTAGGCACCCCCGGCGGAGCATCAGGTCAGCGTAGGCGGAGTTTAGGCGAAAATCCCCGGGGTCGCGGCGCAGGCCTTCGGTGTAATAGTCCTCGGCCAAATAGGTGGCGTGGCGATACTGTTCCAGATGTATTCCAGTCAGGTAAAGCTCTTCGTTAGTGCGTATCTCCTCTGGAGGCGGAACGGCGCGGGCCGGTTCCGGGATCGCCAGGTCCCCCGCCGGGGCGGAGCGGTAGTCGATCACGGCGACACCCGCCGCGTCTTTGATTCGAAGGCGCCATTCGGCAGCGCTGTCCCCGGGGAGAGTGGCTAAGGTCTGGTGGTAGGTCTCACCCGGTTTAAGGTTAAGCTCACACTGGTGCAGGATTTCCCCGTTCCGGATAAGTTTAAGGCGCCAACCCTCCATACTAACCGGGGCGTAAACTCCGATTTGTACCGACCCGGCTGGGAAAGCAAGGGCGGTAAGACAGCGTTCGTTGGCGTCGGTTATTTGGCCTAGCTGTTTGTAGGGCAGGAAATACTGGGTGAAGGTTTTGGTTTCTCCCGGTATAAGCCAGGTGAAGTCCGGCTGGTTGTCAGTGTAGACGCCGGTCATCAGTTCTATATAGGGTCCGTCCTGGTCAGTGAGGTTGCGGTCCCAGGCCTGGCCAAAGTCGGCGTTGCCCCAGGTCCATTGTTTCTTCCCCGGTGCCTGGTGATGGTTGGCGACATGCAACACTCCCGCCTCCACCCCGTAGTCGTAGCCGCCGACGAAGTTGAAGTCGGAATGGTAAGCCATGTAGGAGGTGGGAACGGGGATGTTGCGGTAACAGGCTATGTCCACTCCCTCGGAGTAATCCTGTTTATAGTAGACGCCAGTGGCGATGGGGAATTTGGAGACATCGCGCTTGCCATGGTCGAAAACGGCGTGGACGTCGGTGGGAAAAATGGAGCGGGTCTTGTCGTTCACCGCCACCGCCGGATTGGCCCACCAGAGGAAGGATTGGTTGGTGAGGGTGCCATTGTAAAGACGGCCGCGGATTTCCAGGTAGGCCCGGTCGGGGTAGAGGGTGAAGCCAGCCATGCCTTTGGTGCCGTAAATACGGTCTATTTCACCCACCCAGGCGGTCTTGGACCCGTCGGCATTGTCCACCAGGTCATACGACACGGGAAGAAAGGTGCTGGGACGGTGGTGTTGGGGCCAGTTAAACTCGATACCTCCGGAAATCCAGGGACCGGCGAGGCCTACCAGGGCGGGTTTAATCACCTGGTTGTAATAGACAAAATCATAGTTGTTGGTTTTGTCCAGAGCTCGCTGGATGCGCCCCCCCAGTTCAGGAAGGATCAGGATGTAAAGAAAATCATTCTCCAAGATGAGTCCCAGGTATTCGCGGTCCTCCCGCTCATCACCCACCGTGTCGATGGTGGGAAGGGGGTAGACCTTGCCGGAACTTCCCTGATAGACGCGTTTCTCAAGAAACATAGGGTTGCGGTCGGGTTTTCCCACGGGATAAGTCGGGATAACCACTTTTTCCCGTCTTAGGCTGACGGGGGAGAAAGACATAGGTGATACTCCTTTCATGGGGGGGCGGTCAAGGGCGAGGAAAGCGTAGCCCACCCGCCTTCGCCCCAAAAATAAAGCAAATTGGTTGCCATTTAACCAAGGTGCCGTTTTGTTTTTCTTGGCGCTAGAAAATAATAGGTTTGTAAAAAACCTGGCTGTCGGGAAAGGGTGGCGGAGAGGCAGGTGGCGCCTGGCTTTTTGCCAAATATTGCACACCCCCTGCAGGGTTTTGCAAAAATCCGCGGTCAAGGGAGGCGGCTAGGTTCACTTTCGCCCGCCAGAGGGAGGTGGAGAAGGAAACAGCAACCGCCGCCCGGCTGGTTAGTCACTGTTATACTGCCGCCATAGCGTTCGACTATGCCATAGACCACGTAAAGCCCCAGACCCTGGTGGGGCTCCTGCCCCTTCTTGGTGGTGACAAAAGGAAGGAAAACATCGTCTGGCTGCTCCAGGCCGATACCCGGACCGTTGTCCGAGAAGGTGATGGCGGCCATTCCTGTCCGGAGGGCCGGGCCGACCGCCACCTCAATAAGCCCTGCCTCCGGCAAGGCGTCTAGGCTATTACGGATCAGGTTAAGAAACACCTGCCGCAATTCCCCCGGGTCAACCGCCAGGAAAAGCTGTTCTGGTGGTTCCTGGCACTGGCAGGTTATTCCCCGGGGCCGGAAATGCGGGGCGAGAAGTTCAATCAGTTCCCGCAGCAAAGCGACCGGATCCACCCGCGACGCCTGCGGTTCCCGTCCAGAGGTGGCCACCAGGTTGTTAACAATGCGCTGTATCCGCCCTACCTCCACTTCCATGCGGCCTAGAGCTTTCCTGGCGTCACCCGCCAAGGGTTCGCCGCCCAGAAAGCTTAAATAGTTGCCGATTATCTCCAGCGGATTGTTGACCTCGTGGGCGACGCCAGCCGCCAGGAGGCCGATTGACTCCAGTTTGTCAGTCAAAGCTACCCGGCGCCGTAGGGATTCCCGGAGGGACACGTCTTCCATAACCAGCATCGTCCCCAACCCCACCCCCGTGTCCCGGATCGCCTGCACCTGGAGGTCAACCAGAATGCCTTCCCGCCCCGGCGCCAGGGGAATGGCGAGCAGGCTCCCCCCTTCCCCGGTCCCGTCCGGCTGGGTGGCCCGGCGGACCAGGTTGGCCAGGCGCTCCTGCACCGGAGCCGAGAAAGGCGGAACCGCCTCGGAAAAGACGCCCCGAAGAAGTTTGCGACCGCTTTGGTTGACATAACGCGCCTGCAACTGATCGTCAAGAACCACCACCGCGGTCGGAAGGTCGTTAAGCATAGCCTCGGTGTAGCGCATCAGTTGGTGGAAGGATTCCTGGGTGGCGAAATCGCTGTCGAGGTTTTCCAGTTGATCATGGCAGAGGCGGATAAGACTCAGGCGCTCCATTCCCCCGGTGGGGCCGGTGAGAATAGCCTTTCCCCGGCGCATGACAGTGAGGCTGTCAGCAGTGGCCAGGGCGTCCTCAATACGTTGGGTCACCAGGAGGACCGCCATTCCCGCCCTGACCTGGCGCCGGATGAGTTGCAACAACTGGCGTTGCCAAGCCACCCCCAGCTCCTCCATGACCTGGTCAAGGATAAGCAGGCGCGGCTCTCGGAAAAGGCAGGAAAGAATAGCCACCGCTATCCAGTCCCGGCGGGGCAAGTCCCGCAGGGGACGCTCTAGCGGGAGATCGATTCCCTGGTCCGCCAGCCAAGCCACCGCCCGTTTCTCGCGCTGGCGGCGAGAAGAAAACCCAAGCCACCAACGGCTTTGACCCGTCAGCAGGTTTTCCGCCAGACTAAGCCGGGGGAAAACCAGAGGGGGAAGCGACACCAGGGATATCCCCGCCTCGCGGGCCCGGCGGGGAGAAAGGCCGGGAAAGGCTACTCCGCCGGCCACCACTTCCCCCGCGTCCGGACTGGCGTAACCGGCCAACAGGCGGCAAAGGGTGGATTTCCCGGCGTTGTGGCTGCCGATCAGGGCGTGCAAAGTGCTCTCCGGAATGGTTATGTCCATTCCGGCGAGCACTGGGTTTCCGGAACTGGCGTAATACAGGTTACGCCCCCCAAAACCCCGCTCCCCCGCCCTACTCTCCACCCTTGATCCCATAGCGATCCAGTTTGTAATAAAGGGTCCGCAGGCTTATCCCCAGCTTCCCGGCCGCCTGTTTCTTGTTGCCGCCGGATTCGCGCAGAGCCTGTTTTACCGCGGCGCATTCCGCCACATCCAATCGGCCCGAGGGTTGCCGGGACTCCCTTAGGGAACGGGGGAGGTCCTTTATGTCCACCACCAGGTCGGGATTGAGGAGGATGGAGGCCTTGACTACGTTACGCAGTTCCCGGACATTGCCAGGCCAAGAATAGTCGCGGAAACACTGGCGGGCGGCGGGCGAGAAATGCCGGGGAGGGTTAAGTCCCTCTTCGGCCAGAAAATGCTCGACCAAGAGTTCCAGGTCTTCCGGGCGTTCGCGTAGCGGCGGGACGTGGAGTCCCACCGCGTTAAGACGATAATAAAGGTCCTGGCGAAAATTGCCGGTGGCGGTCAAGGCTTCCAGGTCCTTGTTGGTGGAGGCGATTATCCTGACCTGGATCACCTGTTCCACCGTCCCGCCCACTCGCCGCAAACGGCGGTCCTCGATCACCCGGAGCACCCGGGCCTGGGTGGCGGGTGTCATGTCGCCAATCTCGTCCAGGTGGATGCTGCCCCGGTCGGCCTGTTCGAAAAAACCCGGGTGGTCAGTCCAGGCGCCGGTGAAAGAGCCTTTGACATGGCCGAAAAGCTCGCTCTCGGCCAGGGAGTCGCTGATGGCGGAACAATTCACCCGGACAAAGGGACGGTCGCGGCGGGAAGATTTCTGGTGAAGGTATTCGGCAAGCAGATCCTTGCCTACCCCGCTCTCCCCGGTTATGAGAAGAGGGAGGTCGCTTTCCATCACCCGGTCAGCCAGGTGGAGGATCTGTTGCATAGCCCCGTTTTCCGCCACCACCAGTCGGCCAGCCGGGGGAGAGCCAGCCAGCAGGCGTTCCTCTCCCTTGCCCTTGGCCGCCACCGCCTCGGCGAGAATGCTCTTCAGTTTGGCAAAGTTAAGGGGTTTGGTGAGAAAATCGTAGGCTCCAAGTTTCACCGCCGCCACCGCCGCCTCCAGGGTGCCATAACCGGAAATAAACACCACCGGCAAACCCGGGCAGAGCGTTAAAAGGCTCTGCATGGCGACGAGGCCGCTTTCTGAACCAAGGGAAAGGTCGATGATGGCGGCGTAGATGGCGTTATTCCGGGCGGCCGCCATGGCCTCCTCCCGGTTGGCGGCCCAGAGACAGCTCACCCCGCCCCGGCGGAAATTCATCTCCAGGCTTTCGAAAACACCCTGATTGTCGTCGACGATCAACAGCCGCCCCGCCGTTCCCGGCTCCGCCTCGCCCGCCCGGGTCTTAAGCATGGATTCACCCCTTCACCACCGGTCAATGCCACCAGCACTATCATATTATGGATTAGTTAAAACCCTTATTAATTTTGTCTAGCTTAGCCACCCCGGCCGTCAACGGGAATGGCTGGAACATTGAAACCAGCGGGAATAAACGGGCGGAGCATATCTGGACATGGTCTTGATACGCCAAGAACAATATTCACCGGTTGCTGTAACAACCTACGTGTAGTTTCGCTTAGGGCATTTAACTTACTGCGGCAAGGACTTTAACAACTTAGTAGTAATTGCGGAAAATAGCGCGGTACCGTGGTCGGGAAGGGGAATTGGCGGAACTGGCGCGGGAACTCATCAAATTGTCCTGAATCACGGATGTTCAGCTTTGGCGCTTTGCAAGTAGCTGTTCATAACAAATTTGATCAATGCCTGCCGGGAAACGCCCAGACGCACGGCAACTCTATCCATGGAGTTTACCATCCAGGCTGGAAAATCCACACTGACGTGCTGCACTTTCCATCCAGGATGGTGGGCCGATTCCCAGTCAATAAACTCAGAAATATCTTCCCCGGTGTCAAAGCGGCGCTCAAACTCCTCCGCGGAAATTTCACTAGGGGGCTTTTCCATAATTTCTTGCAATATTCTCTTGGCGGGAACGAGGAAGAAATTTCAAACAACTCGTTCATCCACAAGGCCTACGCTTCCCCAAAATCAATACCGGGCTTGCTTTGTTATTCTTACGCTTAGCCGGGTCTTATTAAACTTTAATAAGCAAATGGTAAAGGTTTTAGGCCATTTGTCAAGCCAACAAGCCAAAGGTGAA
>JAITQC010000049.1 GCA_031289115.1 Planctomycetota bacterium | reverse complement strand
AACCATTTAACGCTGAATTTACTTTGACGATTGATATATCACTTAGAAAATCAGAAATAGATTTGAATGAAGTTGCTATGGTGAATGGGTTTCGTGTTTACACGGTGGAGCGGCTGATAGAACAAAAATTGGATGCATTTGAACATCGGACTCATCCTCGCATTAGGGATTTACACGACATCTTGTTTTTGGCTGAAAATTACGTGGAGCATTTTACGCAGACACAAATTAATAAACTTGTCGAATTTGTGTCGGACCCGGATGAGCTTGCGTATAAATTTGGAGGAGATTCTGTGGATAATGGAATGGATTATATTCCTTTAGATGATATGATATTGAAATTCTGTGATGTTGTTGCTTCAATGGGAAATCGGGATAAGAATTTCAATGAAAATAAAACTGACATACAATATTCCGATTTAGAGCTATGATATTTAAGAATAGAACCGTGAGTCATTAAATATTTGCATACAGGGCGAGAGTATTTATTTCGCTAATCCAATTATCCGCTATAAGTTGGCTAGCAAATCAGTACAATAAAACCATGGTCCACATAGTTTCCTGAGGGGGGAACGGACATGCGAAGATTAATCCCGTTTTTGAAGTAACCAAGAGTGGAGAACTATTCTCAATCGTTGAGGAATTGTTGAGGAATTACTGTGTGACAAGAAAAAAACTGGTCAGGCCAAGGATTTTACACAGGGAAATAAATTGATTCGTTTCCCCTGGACAGACCGGAAGACCAGCGAGAGAAGGGTTGACTAACCCCCACCCCACCCCCTAGAATTAACCCGTCACCTCCGCTACCCACTTTTTTACCCGGTTTCGGCGGACAGCGGGCCACAAACCACGGCGAACTTTTCCCAATCACTGGCGCCGACGGTGTTAACAGGAAACGGAGACCACCCCCCACTGAACACTATTCGCTGGTTTTGGCTAGCGGCCTTAGCGGCCCTGGCCGCCGACCTCCTGAGTAAAGAGTTGGTTTTCGCCAACCTCGGCCCACCCACGGGTGGCGATGACCCGGGGTATTGGCTCCTACCCGGCGCTTTCCGCCTGGTTTGCCACTTTAACACCGGTGGCGCTTTCGGCTGGGCCTCCGGGAACATCCTGCTCTTCCTGGGAGCGGCGGCGGTGCTGGTCCCGGTCCTGGTGTTGACCGCCTACCACTGCCGCGACCCCCGGGCTCCACTCTGGGGTTTGGGACTAGTAGTGGGGGGAGCGATTGGCAATCTTTATGACCGGCTGCTGCATCCAGGCGTACGCGACTTCCTGGAACTGGTAAATCCCCGCACCGGCTCTTCCCTCTGGCCGGTTTTCAACCTCGCCGATGTCGCCATTGTGGTGGGGGTAGCCGCCTATCTGGTATGGAGTTTTTTTGACAACCGGCGGGGAAAACGCCAGGCGGTAAACCCGGACAACCGAACCGACCCCTGAAATCCTTCCCCCCTCCCCCGCCAGTTCTTTCAACAGGATGAAGCCGCCATGACCACCAATCCAGAAGAAATCCTAACCCTCCAAAACGGCACCCTCCAGGTTCCCGACCATCCGGTCATACCCTTTATCGAGGGTGACGGCACTGGCCCAGACATCTGGAAAGCCACCGTCCGGGTGCTTGACGCCGCTGTCCACCAGGCCTACGGCGGTAAACGGGGCATAGTATGGCGGGAGACCCTGGCGGGAGAAAAAGCCTTCCGGGAAACCGGCAGTTGGCTTCCCGACTCCACCCTCGCCACCTTCAAGAAATATCTAGTCGGCATCAAGGGCCCCCTCACCACCCCGGTCGGGGGTGGTATCCGTTCCCTTAACGTGGCCCTGCGCCAGATCCTCGATCTTTATGTTTGCCTACGGCCGGTACGCCATTTCCCCGGCGTTCCCAGTCCAGTGAAGGCGCCTGAGCTAATCGACATGGTTATTTTCCGGGAAAACACCGATGATATCTACGCCGGGATAGAGTTCGCGGCGGGTAGTGAAGACTGCGAGAAGTTTAAACGCCTCTTTGCCGAACATTTCCCCGCCCTGGCGAAAAAAATCCGCTTTCCCGCCAGTTCCGGCATCGGTATCAAGCCGGTTTCGCGGGAAGGGACCGAGCGCCTGGTCAGGGCTGCCATCAAGTACGCCCTCGCCAGCGGCAGAAAATCCGTCACCCTGGTCCACAAGGGTAACATCATGAAATTCACCGAGGGCGCTTTCCGCGACTGGGGCTACGCCACGGCCAAAAACGAGTTCGCTGGCCAGGACATTGACGCCGGTCCCTGGCAGACCCTGCCCGATGGCCATGGCGGCCAGATGGTGGTGAAAGACGTCATCGCCGACGCCTTCCTCCAGCAGATCCTCACCCGTCCCGCCGAATATGATGTGGTGGCCACCCTCAACCTGAACGGCGACTATATCTCCGACGCTCTGGCAGCCCAGGTGGGCGGTATCGGTATCGCCCCGGGCGGTAACATCAACTACGACACCGGGCATGGGATTTTCGAAGCCACCCACGGCACCGCCCCCAAATACGCGGGGCAGGACAAGGTAAACCCCTCTTCCCTGATTCTCTCGGGGGAGATGCTACTCCGGTACATCGGCTGGCGGGAAGCGGCGGACCTGATTATTGGCGCCATGGAAAAAACCATAAGCCAAAAGAAGGTCACCTATGATTTGCACCGTCTAATGGAAGGGGCCACCCTGTTATCCTGCTCGGGCTTCGCTGAGGCGATGGCGACGAATATGGGGAAATAAACGTTCCGGAAAAACCGCTTTTAGTAATCTGTCCCGTCGACATGGGAAAATTTAGCTTCCAACCCCAAGCGGCGGTGATTTGGCTTTACGACCTGGTGTAAAGTTGGTGCGTACTCCGGGAAATAGCAGAATTTTGGCTAGGATAGCCAAACAACGGGTAATTTTGCCTCTGGCAAAGTTTTTTATCCTTTTTCTAATCCACTATTTATTCAACCGGGTTCGATCTCCCCGCTTTAGCCACAAATCTTTCGCTAGTACCATAGATGTCTTGAAAAATATACTGGTGCAGTCGGCACAAATGCGAGAGGTCATAAAACCCCTGGATAGGAAAATCCATAAGTTCCCGAATTCTGAATCCGGTGTAGTCGGCTTCAATTTCTTTGAGTCTCTCCTCATCGCGCTCGCCAAAAATGATTTTTCAGCGTTTCCGTGCCGGGATACACATAGGGATCTTTCATTGGGGCACTTTATCTTTTTTCATCCGATACTTGGCATCCAAGGCCAGCTTGATGTCTTTCAGCGTCATTTCTCCGCGTTTTTCCTTTTCCGCCATAGCCAAAAATTCCCGGCTCGGTTCAAGGCCGTCCACCTTAATAATGCCCAGCGCGTAATCCCAAGCTTGTTGCTTTTCCATATACGGTTTTCCTTTGGTGGTTAACTATTTAGCCTATAAACTTTCTATGTGCATTTTTAACATTTGTTTGATTCACCATAGCATAGTGCATAGTTGTAATAGTTGTA
>JAITQC010000190.1 GCA_031289115.1 Planctomycetota bacterium | reverse complement strand
GAACCGCTAGCCCGGCTAGCCGATACCCCCACCCTTGGGTGTCCTGAAGCAAGAAAATCTATTATTGACTCACTATTCGGCGCGGATTATTCCGCGCCGATTTTTTGTCGCCCGTTAAGGCAAAAACAGCTGCAGGAGTATCCGTGGCGCGGGGGCGAAGAAGGCTTGGCTTATAACCAAACAAAGAATCCACTAAAGGTTGTCTTATGAAGTGGAATCGGTCCTCCACGAAAACAACTGACCAGATTACAAGGCGATGGAGGATGCGAGAAAAGCCAACGATTCCGGTGCTTTTATGGAATTTACGCTTTCCGCGATTCTTGAAACCATTGAGGCGCAGGCGAAGCAGCAAGAAGAGCACAAAGAAGAGCACAAAGAAGAGCACAAAGATAAGCACAAAGATAAGCACATGGTTAAGCAGCTGTCGGGCACCATGATTCTGGCTTTGAAAGCCCTGGCGGCGGAAAACCCTGACCACGAAAAAACGCGGGAAGGCTACGACCCCAATGGGTTTGTCGCCTTCCCGCGTTTGTTATAGCCGACTATTACTCCGATAACCCTAGCTGTAGTTTCGCCAGTCCGGTTTTCAGTCCCCGCTTAGGGAATTTCCACCATTCCGGAAAAAACCCGTCGGGCGCCACCTTCCAGATAGACCGGGTCGGCCCGGCCGCTGGCGTTGATTTGGAAGTAGACCCGGAGTTCATCACCACCCCGGGTAATAACGGTTACCGGGCTGGGCAAGGCGAAAAAACGCCCCGCCACTAGACTGGTGGCTACCGAACCGGTTCCACAGGCTAGAGTCTCGTTTTCTACCCCGCGCTCATAGGTCCGTATCCTGACCTTCCCATCCGGGGTGATATCAAAGAAGTTGGCATTGGTGCCAGCGGGCTGGAAAGCGGGATGGTAGCGTAAAGCCCGGCCGACTGTCGCGACATCCACCGCCTCCAGGTCAGCCACCTTTACCACCACGTGCGGCACTCCGGTGTTTAAACTCCAGAGTTCGATGGTTTCACCAGGTATTTCCACCCGGGTGGAGGTGGCTGGCAAATCCGCCGGCAGCAGACCAACCTTGGCGCCGATGTCAGTGAGGGTGGCGGAAATCGGTCCGGCCAGGGTGCGGAAAGTCATGCTGTCGCCTGCCGCCCCCACCCGGTTGGCGAATTTGGCCACACAACGGGCACCGTTACCGCACATTTCCGCCCGGGACCCATCGCGGTTGTAAAAATCCCAGGCGAAATCAAACTCCCGGTCAGGTTCCAGGAATATCACTCCGTCGGCGCCGATTCCCAGGCGGGAGCGGCAACAGTCACGGACAAAGTCTACCTTGCCAGGGGTGGGAAAACGACCGTCGCGGTTGTCGATAACCACAAAATCGTTACCTGCTCCCTCCATCTTGTCAAAAGCTATTTCCATTGTGGGTGTCCGGCCTCTGCTTAGGCAAAAAAGTTTGTGAGGGGGGGAAGGGGATGGGGCGGCGAAATGGGCAAAACTCCCGGTTGCCATTCCCCCGTGGTGGTGTTACTGGATCACCCTGGCTGGGCTTCGCCAGTGGGAAGGGAGTTTTCACGCCTTCGCTAGCGGGGCGTACTGCCCCGGGTGACGGTCCCCTAACTCAATCCCCCTACCGAATATTGTCATAGGGTGGGATAAGTAGTTCTGTTCCCACTGTCAACCGATTGGGACTGGCAATATTGGCGCGGTTATGTTCGTAAAGAAAACGCCAGGTGTCGGTGGAGCCATAAAAACGCCGGGCGATGGAGGACAGGGTGTCACCCGGCCGCACCTGGTAGATGCGGGGGTTGTCCGGGTCGTCTTCCCGGGCTGGTGAATCGGCCGCTCCCGTCGCCGGGAACCCGGTGCCTCCAGGATTCGCGGTAGAAGCGTATTCTGGCGTAAGCCCTCCAATTGGCGCGTCCTGGGGCGGTAGCCTTAGACGCATACCGATGGAAAGTTGATCCGGATTGGGGATAATGTCTCGGTTAAGGAGATAGATATTGTTGGCAAGGGCGAGGGAGCCAAGCTCACGACTGGCGATATCACTCAAGGTGTCGCCAGAGCGTACCACGTAAGAGCGTATTGGGTTATTGGGTGATTCACCGGTGGCGGCGTTTTCACGCCGGTCGAGAGTCACTGCTGGCGAGGTGGGGGTACGTGTTGGCGTCGAAGCGGACAATTCATCCTCCCAGAAGTTGTCGTCCTGCTGCCCACTTGGCTCGGTTACCTCCTGGCTATAGTTGCGTAGAAGCCGGGCAACTCCGCCTTCTTCCGGATTAGCCGGAGAACTGGCGGGGAGGGAACCGGGTTGAGGGAGAGGGGGTGGCGGTGGGAGGGACTGGCGGGTCTCGCCTGTCTCCTGGTCAAACGGGAAGGAGTTGGTTTCCTCCAGGGAACCCACCGGTATCGGGTTTGCCGTAGTGGCGGAAGTGGGGGAAGAAACCGGGGCGGCGATAAGACCGCCGGCCAGCGAAAGTTCCCCAGCCGGGGCGGACGCCGGGGCTTCTACCTCTGCCTCGGGGAGAGCCAAGTTCAGGCCGACAATTATGTCCTCGGGCTGCGATGACGCGTCCGGAGTGGCGGCATTTACCAGGGTAGCGGCGGGCGGGGGGATGTCCTGCCGTAGAAACGCCGTTTCGCTCTCTCGGTTGGCTGGCGCCAAGGCGCTACCAACATCCACCGCCATCCCCGAGATCGACGTGGGTTGTTCCTGGTCAGACCGGATGCGGTAACCCATGTAGACGAAAAAGCACAACAGGACACCTACCACCAGTGTCAGATGTCTGGCCGTACTAGGATTTATCATTTTCCCGCCTCCTTGGAAGGTATCCGGCTAGTCCTATCCGCCTCCTTGGCAAGACAAATCATCGCCCGGGAAACACTGGCCCGGGGAACAGGGATACCATTTTAAATTATTGACAGATCAGTCACCAATGTCAAGGCTAGCCTCGGGGTTAACGGATAATTGAGCCCCGGCGCCAGAACTCCAACCCGAGAATGACCACCAGAATGTTGGGCAGCCATATGGTCCAGAAGGGGAACAAACCCTTTCCCACTGACAGTTCCATGAATTTAAGCAGGAGGAAGAAGAAACCGGAGGCGGCTAGGCCTATGGCGAAGGAGGTGGCGATGGTACCACGGCTGCGCATGCCAAGGGGGATGCCGAGGATGGCGAAGGAAAAGCAGGAGAAACAGAGGGCCAGGCGCATGTTGATTTCGGCGGTGCGGGTGGTGACAATACGGTCATAGCGGTAGCGGCGGTTGAGAAGCTGTTCCCGCTGGTTATCCGGCATCGCCAAGATGCGGTCCATGCTGGCGTCAATTTCGGCGATATGCGCTTCGGCCTCGCGACGGGTTTGCGACAGCATCAGGATCGACCAGAAGGACGACCGGTTGGAGTTGATGGTGACATTGGGGCGGTTGTTGAGGATGATGCGCTCCTCCCCCGACTCGCCATCGGCGATAAAAGTTTTGTTGATGTCGCCAGCGTGGAGATCCTGGAACACCGGTTTTATGATAGTCATTTTCAGGATAAGGTCTTGCCGTCCTTCGTCTGACATGTCCTGAATGGAATGGTCGCGGGCTGATATGCGCTTGGTGGGAAAGGGGTGGTCGGGGTCCCAGATGTCTCCCCCGCCGGAGTAGGCAAAACGCGTGATATCCAAGGCCGAACGTCCATTCGGGTCCCGGTGGGAATCAAGTTTGGACATGGCCAGGTATTCGTCGCCGGTGGGGACGGTGATGTTTCCCGGCCGGGTGAGCATGCGGGTGAGAATGTTGGCCTGGTCCTCCACCACCAATCTTTCAATGTTGCGAATAGCCGAGTAGGATGCCACCTCGTTAAGAGTGAGGGTGATGAAGATGGCGATGATGGATGTGAGGATGGCTGGCAAAATCAACCATATGGGGTGGATGCCGCCGGCGTAGGCGGCCATAATCTCGTTGTCCTTGGACAAGCGGCTGTAACAGATCAGGATACCGGTGATGATGGCCAGCGGCAGGACAAAGGGGCAAATTAGGGGGAGGAAATTAGGTAACACCTGGAGAAGGGTGTAGGGGCCGATTCCGTCCCGGAGGACC
>JAITQC010000030.1 GCA_031289115.1 Planctomycetota bacterium | reverse complement strand
AACCCGGCCGGAAAGGTTTTTTGTCCAACCAAAGGGCTTAAGGGTAGATAGGGTAAAAGGTTGACGCCAAAAAAGGTTACCTACTAAACGATTAAGTTTCGGGAACTTGGAAAAGTAAGTGGAAGTTTAGGCATTGCCTGGGGGGTTAGAATAACGCCTATTTTCAAGGGGAAAACCCATCAAGTCAAGGAAAAATTGACTGTTTATCTCGGGCTTTGGTGTCGCCCCTTCTTTCCAGTAGCACCACCGCTTGGGCTGACACCGCCTTTCCTTTTCCCACCGCCCCAATCCCCTCCCGGGTTTTGGCCTTGATGTTTACCAATTCCTTTTCTATCCCGAGGAGAGCGGCGATGTTTTGCCGGATTTTTTCCTTCCATTCCGCGAGGCGCGGATTCTCCAGGTCGATCACCATGTCGACATTGGCGAAACGCCACCCTTCGCTTTTGCTGGTGGCAACTACCTCGCGGACAAACCGGCTGGACGCTTCCCCCGGGGTGGTCTTTGACTCGGGATAGTGGTCGCCAATGTCACCCTGGCCAAGCGCTCCGATTATCGCGTCCACCAGGGCGTGAAGCAGGGCGTCCCCGTCGGAATGCGCTACCGCCTGGTAGGAACAGGGAATCAAAATTCCCCCTAGCCATAGGCCGTTCCCAGCCTCCAGGCGGTGGATGTCACTACCAAAGCCGACTCTTGCCGACATAAGCGCCCCTTTCTTAACCCCACGGGTTTTACCGCCCGGGTGTCTCTAGGCCCAATATTTCTCTTTGGCGCCAATAGGTCAAGAGGATTGACAACCCTAACGGCGCCGGCGACAATAAAGCCCGGAATATTCTGGCCCGTTAGGGCCAGTGCTGTTAGGCATCTTACTTGATTGGAAAGCGGAGGCGTTATGGAATTTGCGGAAATACCGGAAGTTTTGGAAGAGCTTAAAGCCGGGCGGATGATTGTCCTGGTTGATGATGAAAACCGGGAAAACGAAGGAGATCTGGTGCTGCCGGGTGAACTGACCCGGCCGGAAGACATTAATTTTATGGCCACTTACGCCAGAGGCTGGATATGTCTGGCCCTGGATGCAAATATCTGCGACCAGTTGAATATACCGCAGATGGTGGTGGAAAACACCGCCACTCTTGGCACCGCCTTTACCATAACCATCGAATCCCGCGAGGGTGTTTCAACTGGTATAAGCGCGGCGGACCGGGCTCACACCATTAATGTCGCCTCTAGCGCCAACGCCAAGGCTTCAGACCTGGTGCGCCCCGGGCATGTGCAGCCGCTAAGGGCACGGCTTGGCGGAGTACTGGTGCGTACTGGACAGACCGAAGGGTCAGTCGACCTGATGCGTATGGCCGGGCTACGTCCCGCCGCTGTCATCTGCGAGGTTATGAATCCGGACGGCACAATGGCGCGTCTTCCGGAACTGGAGGTTTTCTGCCGGGATCACCAGATAAAGCTTACCTCGGTGGCTAAAATAATTGAGTACCGGCGTCTTACTGAGAAACTGGTGCAGCATGTGGTGTCGGTTAACATGCCGACTGAATTTGGCCCCTTCCGCATGCACGCCTACAAGTCGGAATTCCACAATGATCTTCATCTGGCGCTGGTTTTAGGAGACGACCTGACGCCGGGGATGGCGAAACCAACCGAGACGGTTATGGTGCGGGTGCATTCAGAGTGTTTGACTGGTGATGTTTTTCATTCACTCAGGTGTGACTGCGGGGAGCAACTTAACGCCGCCATGCGAATGATCCAGAAAGAGGGGCGGGGGATTGTGCTCTACATGCGCCAGGAAGGCCGGGGCATAGGTCTTGACAACAAGTTACGCGCCTATGCGCTCCAGGAGGAGAAGGGTTTGGATACGGTGGACGCCAACCTTAGCCTGGGCTTCGCTCCTGACCTACGGGATTATGGCTTAGGAGCCCAGATCCTTATCGACCTTGGCGTGTCCAAGCTTCGTCTCATCACCAACAACCCCAAGAAAATAGCCGGCCTGTCGGGATATGGGCTGGAAATTAAAGAACGCATCCCGCTAGTCATGCCCTCCCACCAGGAAAACCGCAAATACCTTAGCGCCAAACGTAGCCGTCTGGGTCACCTTCTCCCGGTGGACCTGGTGAAGTAGGGTGGGGTTAAGCTTGCGGAAGGGTTAGATTGACGCTTAGGCACACCGGCTTTTTTCGGGAGAGTTGGCCAACTCTTGGCCGGAATACGAATAGCCAAGCCCCAGGCATGTCCTAATAAGGGTTGGTTTTCATGGGAACACCCCCGCTGACCAAGTGTCCCCGGGGGTGTTTCCCCAAAGGAGCCAAAGCGGGAAAATAGACAGACGAAAAAACTGGCACCCAGCCTAAGCCGAAACCACCGGCTAAAGGAGCGGGGGAGAGTTCAAGCGCCTTGATTAAAGGGATTTTGGTAAATCGTCAAGCGACTTCGCGGCCCCCGCCTGCCGGGAAAAGTTTTTCATAGCTGCCAGGTTCTTGCAGGAGGTTATTTGTTCCCTGAGGTCGGCGGGGACAGACCCGAAGCGGTCAGATAAAACGTTTAGAATTGTTTCCGCCATGCCCCGGGTCATGCTGCGTTCTATTTCTTCTTTGTCATGGTCCTCACCCCAATTGTCACTCATCGTAGCCTTCCCCTCTTCGTCAAGCCAACTATCCTTCATGTGTTATCGCCATCTTCTCGCATGGGAACGGCGATAGAAACGATATCCTATAATATCATACCATAATTGGCTAATGTTTCAAGCCAAGCTTAGGGCAAAAAACCGGAAATAGCCAATCACGGCTTCGGGGAGGCAGGCGATAAAAGGGAGATTAGCGCCAAGCCACTGGTTAGGGGTTGGCTAGCGGGGTTTATTTTGCCCACCCTAGGCGGACGAATGGCGCAGAAGCTTGAAAAATGTGGCGCCACCCGCCGGGGTGCTTATAATGATGGACCAGTGAGGAATTTGCCAAAGGTAAGCCAAGCAAGGAGAGCGCATCATGTCGAGACTGATAGAAGGCAAGCTTGACGCCAAGGGACTACGGGCCGCCATTGTCGTCAGCCGTTTTAATTCATTCATAACCGACCGCTTGCTGGAAGCGGCTGAGGATTGCCTGGTGCGCCACGGTGCCAGCGCCAAGGATATCCTGGTGGTTAAGGTGCCGGGCGCTTTCGAATTGCCGCCGGCGGTGAAACTGGTTGCGGCCCGGGCGGACATTGACGCGGTGATCGCCCTGGGGGCGGTTATTCGTGGCTCCACCCCGCATTTCGACTATGTGGCTTCGACTATGTCCCGAGGCTTAGCTAGCCTGGCCTTAGAAACCGGAAAAGTGATAACTTTCGGTGTCCTCACTACTGATTCCATTGAGCAGGCGATCGAGCGGGCTGGCACCAAGGCTGGGAACAAGGGTTTTGACGCCGCGGTCACCGCCATTGAGATGTTCAACTTGACCCAGGCTATTCGGAGCTAGTTTGCGTCCGCGTAGCCTAGGCCGGCGTCTGGCTTTCCAGTATTTGTTTTCCGCTGATTTGCGGCATTTCCAGGATGTGGAAAGTATCGACTCTTTCCTTTACATCCAGCGCCACCTGGCCAGGGAAGAGCGGGAGAACGAGCCGGTGGAGGATTTAGACCCCCGGCTGGAAGAGGCGGAGGAGTTCGCCCGTTCCCTGATCTTGCTGGTTTTGGGGCGTAGAGAAGAAATTGACTCCCGCCTGGCCAGCGCCACCCACAACTGGAGTGTGAACCGGATGGGGTCAGTGGAGCGAAACATCATTCGCCTGGCGGCGAGTGAGATAATTTCTGGTGAAACTTCCCTGGCGGTGGTGGTGAACGAGGCGGTTGAGCTTGCCAAGCGCTTCGGTGACCAAGATTCGGGGGCTTTTGTAAATGGAGTGGCCGACCACCTGGCCAAGACTTATCTGGCTGACACCAGTGTTAGCGCCGCCTCTCTGGTTAATACCCGTGACACCCTGGAAGACCAGCCGGTAATTCCTGAATAGAAAACCCAACCCATCATGCCGGTAATCCCCTCTATTGACCTACATGTGCATAGCACTTTTTCCGATGGGAAACTGTCGCCAAAGGAATTGGTGGAGCGGGCGGTCAGGAACCGGGTGGTGGCCATGGCTATTTGCGACCATGACAGTTTGTCCGGGGCTGAAGAAAAAGAGGCGGCTTGCGCCAGCGCCGGCGTAGAGTGCGTCCCGGCGGTGGAGGTGAGTTGTTCCCACCAGGAGTACGAGGTGCATGTACTGGGGCTGTATGTCGACCCGTTTTCGCCCTGGCGCAAAAAGCTGGATGCGATTAGCCAGGCCAGGGAAGGGCGTATGCTTGCCATGCTAAATAAACTTTCTTCGCTTGGCATGCCGATCAAGCGCGAGGACCTTCCCCTGGACAGTTTCGCCATTGGCCGGCCGCATTTGGCCCGCGCCCTGATGGAGAAAAGGTATGTCCGCTCAGTGTCTGAGGCCTTCGCCCGTTTTCTTTATGACGATGGTCCGGTTTATGTCAAAAAAACCCGCCTTGAGGCCGAGGAGGGGATTGATCTGGTCCACCGCCTGGGAGGAGTGGCGATCCTCGCCCACCCCGGGGTTAGCAACCTCCTGGACCGTCTTGACATCTTAAAAAGCCTGGGTATTGACGGGATTGAGGTTTATTATCCCAACCACGAGGGAAAAACCGTAACCAAGTTACTGCGGTACTGTAGTGAGCAGGGTCTACTGGTAACTGGCGGGACAGACTTCCACGCTCCCGGTGAAAGTCCGGAAATCGGTAGCCTACGGGTGCCGACTGACCTTCTGAAACTCATTCGGGAAAGAGCGGAACATAACCGGCAAGACCGTCTCCTCGCCTAGTGTTTACTGGAGTAAAGGCGTGGGTAAATTACAGAGGGGATGCTTTTTTCTCGCCAGGGGAAAAGCCAAAACCCTGCCGCTGGAAAGTAGAGAGCGGGACGCCAGAAGGTCAAAAATTCCGAGCGGCATGTTTCTTGAGTTTTCCCAGGGTTTTACCCGGGCTTTGTCCCCCTGCCACTTAACCAAGCAATGGCGTGACTGACAAAAAAACGGGCGAGCGGCGTGTTCACCAAGGCGCAAGGTAAGAGCAAGTAAGTAAGACTGGAATATTGTAGCGTTTACGTGAAAAATTTGGCATACTTTGAACTTTGCCGTCTTCCAGTTCGCTCTGGAAGACGCTATTTGTTTGACCGCGTCTTGGCGATGCGGTCCAGGCCCAGGCGGGAAGGACACATAAGCGGATTACGGGTAAGTCCTTGGCGCCTTTTTAATTGGGCGTTCCCAGCCTCGGAGGCTGGTGACGCAGGGAGATGTTTCTATGGTCAGGCCAGGTAGATACGCTTTAGTAAACAACGTTATTAGCAATGAAGACCTCGACAAGGAACTTGCCGCCGCAATGGAAGGCATGAGCCAGATGGACGAGGGTTTCAGCGTCAAAAACCTTGAGCAGGGCAGCATTGTCAAGGGGCGGGTGACCCGGGTTACCCGTGAAGACGTGGTAGTCGACATCAATTACAAAGCCGAAGGTATTGTTCCTATTCTGGAGTTCGGCCCGGAAGAAGCGCCGGAAGTAGGCCAGGAGATCGAAGTTCTTCTGGAAGAGATAGACGAGGAAAGCGGGGACATAGTCCTATCCAAACGCAAGGCTGACCGCATTCGCAACTGGGAGCGCATCATGTCCCAGCACGATGTCGGCCATGTAGTCAAGGGCCGCGTCCTCAGGAAAATCAAGGGTGGCTTGTTGGTGGACATCGGAGTTCCGGTTTTCCTGCCCGCCTCCCAGGTCGATATTCGCCGCTCTTCCGACGTCAGTGAATATATTGGCCGTGAACTCGAATGCAAGATAATCAAGATTGACCGTGACCGCCGTAACATCGTTCTTTCGCGGCGCAAGCTTATGGAAGAGGAACGCGAACGGCGTAAAGCCGAGGTTCTTAACTCGCTGGTTAAAGGTGAAATACGCAAGGGCGTGGTTAAGAACATCACCGATTTCGGCGCTTTTGTTGATCTGGGTGGCATTGATGGTTTGCTCCATATAACCGATATGAGTTGGGGTAGGGTGTCGCACCCCTCCGAGGTGGTCAAGCTCGATCAGCAGGTTGATGTCAAGGTGCTTGATTTTGATCTGCAACGGGCGCGGATATCCCTTGGGCTTAAGCAAGCCCAGGAATCGCCCTGGGAGAATATTGAGGAACGCTTCCCCATCGGTAGCCGCCATGCCGGGCCGGTGGTGAATATCATGCCCTATGGTTGCTTTGTCAAACTGGCTGACGGCATCGAAGGACTGGTGCATATTAGCGAGATGAGCTGGACCCGGCAGGTCAGCCATCCCTCGGAACTGGTCAATGTCGGTGACAACGTGGAAGTGGTGGTTCTGGATATCAACAAGGACAAACACGAGTTGTCCCTGGGGATGAAGCAGACTGAGGAAAACCCCTGGACCCAGGTCGAGGCCAAGTATCCGGTAGGCACGATAATCCAGGGCAAGGTCCGGAACATGACCAACTACGGCGCCTTTATCGAACTGGAGGAAGGAATTGACGGGCTGCTCCATGTGAACGACATGAGCTGGACCAAAAAATTCGCCCACCCCTCCGCTCTTCTGAAGAAAGGTGATGACGTCAAGGCGGTGGTGTTGGCTGTGGATCAGGAGCGGAAGCGCGTCACCCTGGGGATCAAGCAGCTGGAGGACGATCCTTGGGCCAAGCGTATCCCTGAGAAATACCACACCTCTGACATAGTTACCGGCACGGTGACCAAACTCACCAACTTCGGCGCTTTTGTTGAAATAGAGTCTGACCTGGAAGGCCTTCTGCATATTTCCGAAATGGCTGACCGCAAAATCGAGAAGCCAGAAGAGGTGGTGAAGGTTGGCGACCAAATCACGGTCATGATTATCAACATTGACATGAATGACCGTAAAATCGGTCTTTCCCTCCGGGCGGCCGAAGGCGTGGCAAATGGCAGTACCCCTGAGGAACAACTGGCCAAGCGGCGTGAGAGCCAGCCCAAGGAATCAAACGAGGCGACCCGCGAAGACATCGATCGGTATATCAAGCGGGACTAAGTTGAACCAAGCAGGACTATATTGAACCTAGCGCACGCCCCGGTAGAAAAGGTTTTCTCCGGGGCGTTTTTTTGTTTCTAGCTTAGGCTTCGGTATCTGGGCCAGGCTCTTCCATTCTATTTCGCCCTCCTTTTGCCGTCTTTTCCTTAAACCTCATTAACGCCAGGCTGGGTAAACTCCCCTATCCCCATTCACGGGCGGCAGGGTAAGAATCAACTAGCCTCTTAATGCTCTGCATCGGGTAATCACCTGTTTTCGTCAGGCTTTCTCCGGCTGGTGGCTTGGCGACGCGCCTAGGAAAAACACCCTATTCCAGTCTTTAGGAGTCACCAGTAAATCAAGTTGGCCAAGGTGCACGGCAAGCCCCGCCCTTCCGGGCGAGGAAGGATAGGGCGGACGCCGTAGGCGTCCTGGTGGCGGTTAAGGTGGAGTCTCTTTCTTTCTCCTGTTGTTCTTGGTGGCTTGGCGAGAGTATTAGCGAAATTATTAACTCTTGCTTCGCGTGGTTAAAGGTAAACGTCCAATAACGCTGAAAACCAAAAAAAATACCCGGCAGGGTTTGTCCTGCCGGGTGAGGTTAATTGAGATGGGTCGGTTTTTCTGTTTTGCTGGTGAGTCAAGAACGCTAAACGTTCCGGATTTACTTAAGCTTTTTCGCGGTAGCCGCATTTGGGGCAAACGCCATTAACCAGCTCTATGCCGCAAAGGGGACAACGCTTTTTAGGTTCAACCGTCTTGGCCTGACTGGATAACAAATACTCTTGGGTTGCTCCATTGACGCCCGAGGTAAAGGTCAATTTGGCAATATTCAGTTTGTCTTTAAGCAGCGAGTAGACGATTTCGATAAAGTTCTCTACCGTCATCACTTTCTTGACAACCACTAAACGGCAGTCGGGATATGCCTTGGCGAACTCATTCTCAAAGGCAGGACCTTTCTGCTTGTTTGTCGGCGCGCCGTTAAGAATCCCTTGCTGTTTGTAGGCGTCTAACACATGCGGAAGCAGCGGATCATTCTCAGCTAGAATCAACGCGTGGTCAAAGTTTTGTAAAACCTCCCAAGCAACCTTGTGAATTTCGTTGCAGGGGTAGACCATCCCTACGCCAGGATTAACAGAATCCTCTACTTCTATCGTGAGTATTCCGGTGTGCCCGTGTAGGTATTGCGCTTCGCCTTGAAAACCCAAAAACCGATGTGCGTATTGCAGGTCCAGCTTTGTGAAACTTCTCATTTTCTTCTCCTTGTGGGGTTTTTGCCTT
>JAITQC010000029.1 GCA_031289115.1 Planctomycetota bacterium | reverse complement strand
ATTCGATCGGCACTCCCTTCATCATGAACCTTCTCGCCTCCCCCCTCCCTTGGGAGCGGGGGGTGTTTCTCTTGCAGCGGGAGGTGGCCGAACGTCTGCTCGCCCCCCCTGGCGGCCGTGACTACGGCCCTCTTTCCATCGCCACCGCTCTGGCCGGCCAGGCCGTTATCGAGCGTATCGTCCCCCCCCGCGCCTTCTGGCCTGTACCCCAGGTGGACTCGGCTGTGGTGCGGCTGGAGTTTTCCTCTCCGGAGTTTCGCCAGGCCATTCCTTGGCGGGGTATCCGCCGGATCGCCAGCGCCATCTTCACCGCCCGCCGGAAAACGCTCCGTAACGCCCTGAAAGGGGTTTTTCCCGATGGGGACAGCCGGGAGATTTTGGCCAGCCTGGAGATAAAGCCGGAACGGCGGGGGGAGACCCTGGCTCCGGCGGTTTTTCGCCGCCTGGGGGAGATATGGGAGGCGGGGACGCTAGCGGAATCCGCCGGGGCTGGTCAGTTGGTTGAGGAGAAGGGCGACATGGGAGTAACCCCGGAGGTAGAAGACCAGGGCGAAAACCAGGGAGAGTAGGGATATAGCCAGGCTGGCGGCGAAGGCCAGGCGCCAGAAGGACTGTCCCTTACCCGGGTGGTCAGCGCTACCGGGAGGGAAAAGATAGCCTATCCCCGCTCCGACCAGGAAGCCGCCGACATGGGCGCCGTTGTCAGCGCCGAGAACCAGGCCAAACAGGAGGATGTAAATAGCCCAGCGCACTAGTTGCTGCCCGAGGAACTGTCCGAGGCTAAAGCGGTTACGGTAGTAGGCGCCAAGCATTATGCCCAGGAGACCGCAAATCGCCCCCGAGGCGCCGGCCGAGTTAGTAGGGATTTTCCACACCAGGGTGTACCAGAAGAGGCTAGCGGCGCTTCCGGCGGCGCCAGCGAGGATGAAAACCGTGAAGACTTGGCGCCCCCCCCAGCGTTCCTCCACCATGCGTCCGAGATCCCACATGGCCCAGCCGTTGAAGACAATGTGAAGCAAGCCGAAATGCAGGAAGCAGGAGGTGACGAAACGCCAGACCTGGCCATAGGCCAGGTCAAAAAGGTGGAAATTGCTGCCCATCAGGATGTTGGTGTAGGCCTGGGCGGCGAGGGAGAAGCCGCCGGAGGAAAAGCGGTACTCCGCCGGAATGAAGAAATCGGTCACAAACTGTAATACAAAGACCAGGGCAAGAAGGGTAAGTAGTAGACGGGTATAGGGCCATTTACCCGTGAGGAGGGTGGTCTGGGGCAGGAGTCCCTGTAGGCGTTTCCAGCCCCGGCCTGGGCCAAGCTGGCGGGTGCAGTAGGGGCAATATTCCAGGTTAGACCGCACCAAGTTGCCACAACCCGGACAGGCGCGTATGGAGTGCTGTTGCCGGTTACGATAATACCAGTCCGCCATGGAATTCCTTTTTCTCACTCCTCGCCCGCCGATCTGGCAGGAGGGTCAAAGGTCCTTCACCAGGTTCCACAGGGAGTCGGTGTCGGGGGCGGCGAAAAGCTTGTGCCGCATGCCGTCGTCACGAAAGATGGCCGAAGCCCGGGCCAGGTAACGCAGCCATTCGGTCTGGGAGTCCTCCGGCATGGCTACTAGAAGTATCAGCCGCACCGGGTCGTTGTCGAGGCTGCCATAGTCCACGCCTTTGCGGAGTACTGTGAGGGCGGCGGTGGGGTAGCGTACGGCGCCGATTCGGACGTGCGGCGCTCCGATACCAAGGCCAAGGCCAGTGGCCAGCGCTTCCTCGCGCTGCCAGATGGCGGCCGAGACCCGGGAAAAGTCGACGATGTTGGGGGAGTTCTCCAGGAGGGCCAGGGTACTGTCTATGGCCTGGCGCTTGTTTTTAGCGTCCAGAACCGCCACCAGTTCCCGGGAGATGTATTTTCTGAAATCCGACATGGCTGAGCGAGTCCTTTGACTCCTTCCGTGTTTACGGGATTGGGGGGATGGCTTACAAGCCATTCCGATCTCCAAGTATAGCGCTAAAAGCGGAGGGTGAAAGTTTTATTTACCCGCTCCTTTCGGACCTGGACTTGGTTTCCCCCTGGCGAAGGTAAAAAGGGAGGCGGGAGAGAGTTTTTTTGACCCCTAAGCGGCTATACAGTATACTCGTTTTACCTGTCGGGTATGGCGCCCCTGGCGGGAAATCCGGGTTATCACCCGGGTTTCGGGAGACGCCGGGGAGGAGGTGAGTGGATGCCTTCCCATGACGCCAGGGGGGTAGGCCAGCCGGCCGGAGGGGAGGTGACGCCTTCCCGGGCTTCCGCCAGTCGCGGGGCCTTCCTTCTGGAGTTTAGTCTGGTTATCGCCTTTCTCCTCGCCTTGGCCGGGGTGGTGTTTCCCTTTCTCACCCGGATGGCGGATGACCACGACCGTCGACAGTGTCTGGAAAACCTCCAGGTGATCGGCCAGGCTATCCAGCAATGGTCGCGGGAACACGACTATGCCCTGCCGCCGGGGAGAGGGATGTCTGGTTTCACCACCCGGGCTGGCAGTAGCGAGGTCGGGGAAAACCTCTATGTTGTCGAACCCGGGCTTAACGCCCTCTGGGACAAAGGCAACGGAATTATCAAGGATGTGAATGTCTTCCGCTGCCCAGCTGACCACCATCTCCTGCCTCCTCCCGAACCGGGGGAAGACTTCACCTTATCTGGGCAGCTATCCTATGGCATGACCGGCCGGATTTATCCCACCGACTCTCCCAACAAGGTTATCGTGGCTGACAAGAGTGACGAGGATAGCCGGTCTCGCCGTAACCGCGGCAGTCCCAACCACAACTACCACTTTATCAACATCCTCTTTTTTGACGGCCAGACCATGACCGTTCCCGGTCCGGTTTTGCCCCTGGGGATGGGGTCTGATCCGGGAAGTATATACGTCCGAGAAACCGGGGACCAGGACGACACTTATATTGAATGAGCCACGGGGCACCTCCTAGCGGGGTGGAAGGTGGTTTTTGGGGGAGAACAATGTCAGAAGAGTTGGCGGTTATTTTTGACCTGGGGCGCGTGCTCCTTGACCTCGACTGGCGGGGAGAGAAGTTTTCCAGCTTGATGACGGCGATGGACATCACTCCCTCCCGGGCTTTTGCCGACTATTGGCAGGAGCCGGAGGTGAACTGGCACACCACGGGGGTAATTAGCTCCGCGGAGTTTCACCAGGCCGCCATTGACCGTTACAACCTGCAAATTCGCTACGAAGACTTCGTCGAAGCTTGGTGCGATATTTTCTATCCAATCGCCGGAATGGAGGAAATCTTCCGGCGGGTCGCCAAAAGTCACCCGGTGGGCATTCTTTCTGACACCGACCCCCTGCATTGGGC
>JAITQC010000067.1 GCA_031289115.1 Planctomycetota bacterium | reverse complement strand
GCAAGGTCGCGTAGACTCTGGAGAAATTCCGGAGTGGCGGGGATAACCCCGGCCTCGCCCTGTACAGGTTCAAGCATGATCGCCGCCGTGCTGTTGTTTAGCAGGCTTTTGACTGACTCCAGGTCGTTAAGCCGGGCGTGCACGATGTCTGGCACGGTGGGAGTGAAACCCTTGCGGTAATCGGGTTGGCCGGTGGCGCTTATGGCGCCAAAAGTCCGGCCGTGGAAAGAATGTTCCATAGTGATAATACGGGTGGCGGGTTGCCGGGCTAGTCGGGCCAGCTTCAAGGCGCCTTCGTTGGCTTCGGCCCCGGAATTACAGAAGAAGGACTGGAAGCCGGGAGCGAGCTCGCCCAGGAGTTCGGCGAACTGCCCCTGTTCCTCGTTGTAGTAATGGTTGGCGACATGGATAAGTTTTTTACTCTGGCGGGAGATGGCCTCAGCCACCCGGGGATGGCAATGTCCTAGCCCCCCCACTCCCCAGCCGGGGAAGAGGTCGAGGTAGCTTTTCCCGGTGTCATCCCAGACCCGGCTCCCCGAGCCCCGGACGACGCAAAGGGGAAGGCGGGAGTAGTTGGCTATAACATGACGCTCGAACTGGCCGCGGATTTCACTAAGGTTCATGCGCTTCACTTCCTTTCCAGGACTATTTCGCTTCCGATGCCGGCGCTAGTGAATATTTCCAGGAGCAGGGCGTGGGGAAGGGAACCCAGGACTATGTGGGCTTTTCCCACCCCGCCCTCAAGGGCGAAGAGGCAGGCCTCGACCTTGGGGATCATACCGCCGGCTATCACTCCCTCCCGGATGAGACGGGCGACCTCCTCCTGGTCCAGGTGGCTCAGAATGCTTTCTGGTTTAGCTGGGTCGCGGTAGATGCCGGAAATATCGGAAATAAACACCAGTTTTTCCGCATGGAGGTCGCGGGCCACCAGGGCGGCGGCGGTGTCGCCGTTGACATTGTAGAGGGTGCGGGAATCCCGGCCACAGCCGCAGGCCACCGGTGCCACCAGGGGGAGGCGCCGTCCTTCCTGGGACGAACTGGTGAAGGCGCGGTGAATCGGGGTGGAATCGATTGCCACTGGTTCACCAACCAGGCCGATATCGACCCCCCCGGGGAGGGTTTTACGCACCGCCCTTAGAAACGCGTGGTCGCGGCCGTTAAGGAGAAAACCTTCCCCACCCGATTCCCGGAGGAGCCGGAGGAGGTCGCCCCCCACATCGTCAGCCAGTACCCTGGCCACTATCGCCATGGTGGCGGCGTCGGTCACCCGCTGACCCTGGACAAAGCGGGGGGTGACGCCAGACTCCTGCATGGCGCTGGATATTTTCCGTCCGCCCCCGTAAACCACTACCGGCATTATCCCCACTTCCAGGAGGAGCTGGCAATCGGTGAAAATACTCTTGAGTACCGCCGGGTCTTCCTGGGCGGAACCCCCGAGTTTTATCACCATGATGCGGTTTTTGAACTTTTTAATATAGGGCAGGGCTTCAATGAGAATCTCCGCCTTGGCCTGGGCTACCTGCTGCTGGTTTTCCATGGTTTTCCATCCAACAAAAAAAAGCTGCCCGCGCAGCCGGAAGATCCCTGAAGTTAAATCGCCTTCGCCTCTTTGTCAATCCCGCGCCGGGTGGCGAGGCGTCTTTGGCCTCGGGAAGGCCACCCCGGGACAAAGACGGAGGAAAGTCAGGGGTTGCCGCGGAAGGACTTGTCCTGCAGGCGCCAGTTCGCCTGTTTCCCCCAGAATTCCGGGCCAATCTGCAACAAACCGTCCGAACTCATTGCCGGGTCCTGCAAGCGGGCGATATTTTCCGCCAGGCGGTAATGGTTGTCGGCAGCTTCGTCAAGACCCAGGCGGTTTAGGACGTCGGCCATTCCCAGCATCGCCTGTGGCCCATCGGCGAGGCCAAAACGGTCGTAGATGCTCTGGTAGGTGTCATAGGACTGGCGGTAGAGTCCCTGGGCGGCGGCGTTGTCTTGCGCCGATACGCGTTCAGCTGCCCGGTAGGACTCCTGGGCCAGGAGAAACATGGAGTTACGTAGAAGCCCCTGGAGGTAAGTGGGGCTGTGGGTCAGACCCTCATCGTCACCCAGGCGAGTACGGGGGAGCGGCACCCCGGTGTTCCAGTTGCCCCGTTCCACCTCTTCGCGGATAACGGCGGAGTTAAGCTGGAAACGGTCGAGACTGGTGTCGAACAGGGCGTCGGCATAGCGGTCGGGGTTACTGATATTGCTGAAATGGGCGCGGGCCAGGGCGTAAAGCTCTTCGTCGCCGTGGGCGTCAGCGAGGCGGAGAAGGGTTTTAGCCAGGACATATTCAGTCTCCAGGCGGCTAGCCATCAGGTCAGCGTAATCCTCCGGCTCCACCCGCACCGAGAGGCCGGGGCCGCCGTTGCCGTTGAGGCGCAGGGGATAGCGTTCGAGCGCCTCAGTCAGAGCTTGCCGGGCCTCTTCGTAACGCGAGAGCCAGGCGGGGAGGGGGGCGGCGGTGGCGTCAGGCGGGTCGGGGGTGGCGGGGGCTGGGACTGACTCAGCCGCCAGACGGGCGTTTTCCGCCATGCTGAAGGCGAGGTGGCCAGCGTCGAAAGTACTCCAGCGCCAGGCGCGGGCGGTGGGGTTGATGGACTGATGCTGGCGGATGTAATTAAAGGCCTGGAGAGCGGATTTAACCAGGGGATCGCCATCGGCGTCTAGCTCTGGCAGGGGTATGGCAGGGTCGCCCAGGCTCCCGGTGTCAGCACCCGGAATTCGACCCTCCTCCAGCATCAGGCGGCCAAGATAGTAAACCGACTTGAAGCGTTCCGGAGTGCGGCGCTTGATGTTGCGGTTGAAGGAAACCGCCGCCTGGGGATAGTCACCGAGGAACCAGTAGGCGCGGCCCAGCAGGTTTTCCGCCACCGCCACCGACATGGAAATTTCACTGCTGGGAGGGGCGGTATAGGCGAAACGCTCAATAAACAGGTTTAGCGACTCGATAGTGCGTTCCAAGAGTCCCGAGCGGAAGAAAGCGTCAGCGGCGGCGAGAAGGGAGTCCATTTCCCGCGGGGAACCGCGGGCGCGGGAAGATACGGCCAGATAAGTGCGTCCAGCCTGGGCGGTGAGGGACAAGGCGTCCCGGTGTCGGCTCTGGCCTTCGCGAGTGTCGGCTTGACGCTCGTAAATACCGGCTAGTTCGGGAAGGAGCTCGCCCTGGTCTGCCTGGTAGGAGTCGATAGCGGCGTTGTAGGCATCGGAACTGTTTAGTAACAGTCGCATGCGTTCGGGTAGGTCGCTAGTGTCATTGGCCGAAGCCGCCCAGCCGCGGGCGAGCCGAGTCGCCAGGTTGGCTAGGGCTCTGGGGGGAGTGAGGCCAGAAGGGTCCAGATCAATTCCAGGCGGGAAGGGCAGGAATACTATATTACTCTCCTTCCCTTTCTGGGTCAGGTCGTAGGGCCAGGATTCCTCCAGAACCAGCCGGTTAAGCCAGACCACATCTTCGCTGGTACGAGTCTCCGGATGCTTCGCCAGAAGGTACTCCAGGTTGGCGTCTTTTTCCAGGTCGGGGAAATAGCTCGGGTCGTAGAAGCCGTTTAGCCTGAGGATGGCGTTAAGACCCTTGAGAAAACGGCCTTGGAGTATGCTGTCGAGGCTACGGCCGCTAGCGGCGTAATAGGCTATTTCGCGGGCTTCGGAAGGCAGAAAATCCCAGATGCGGCGCCAGACGTTGTTTTCCGTCCGGTTGCCTGGATTACCTAGGCGAGTGGCCATCAATTGCCAGTTGGCGTCATCGGGAGTGAACCACAGGGGCCGGGTATGGCGGCGACCTCCGAAGATCAGATGATTCGCCCCCTCCAAGTCGCCGCTCTGGAAAGCTATGTTGGCTAGCCCCAGACGCGCTGCCAAATGTGTTTCTGGCCGTAGCAACGGGTCCATCAGGGCCAGGTAGCGCCGGGTCGCCTCGTCTTTAAGACCCAGGTCCCAGGTGTCGTTAGCGGCCATCACCGCCGAATCCTCGCCCTCGGCGGTGCCGGCGTGTTGGGCAGCTAGTAGGTCGTAAAACCTAACCGCCTTCTGGAGTAATTGGCGCCGGACCGAATAGGCGGTTTCCAGTCCCCCCGTCGACATGGCGAAAGCCTCGCCAATTAGCCATTCCGGCAAGGCCAGGGGGGTGGGGGTGACGCTTAAGGGGGAGACCAGGGTCTTGGCGGCGGCCGCCGGCAGACCCAGGGTCCGCTGCGGCAAGCTCTTGCTGGTGAATTTCTCCAGGGTAGTCACTAGGGCTTCGCCCGCGTCTTTAAAAGCGTCAACCACGGTTTTACTTGCCTCGGGCACCAGGCTAGCCAGGGCGGTGGCGGTTCGGGCTGACTGGAGTATAGCGTAGTTACGCTCGCTTCCCGAGATATCGGTGGCGTTAGCGATCTCGTTATAATAGTTGCTGGCGGTCTGGTAGGACTGCCGGGACCGGGCGGGATCAGAATTACGCCAGACCTCGCCCATTTCCATGGCGCCCTTGGCGAGGTGGGTGAGGGCGATGATTCGTTCTGGCCCCTCCGGGGTGTTGGCGAGGAAGGTCAGGTAATCTGTCTGGGCCCGCTCGAATTGCCCGAGGGCGTCATTGGCCTGGGCCAGGAGGAGAGGCAGCCGGGCGAGTTCCCCGGTACCCAGTTCAAAAGCCCCCTGGCTGACTTCGGGTAGGGCGTATTCGCCGTGGATGGTGGCGAGAAGGTCATTACGCCGCTGCGAACGCTGGGTATTGCTTAACGTCTCGAGGAAGGGGATGGCGAGATCGGGGTGGTCCTGCCGGATGTCGATTTCCGCCATCCGGTAGCGAATGTAGTCATCGCGGCGCTGGCGGCGTAGCTCAACCTCGTTTTCGTGCTCTTTGAGGTAAGGCCCGGTTTCGGGATGGTCGAGAGCCGGGGGCGAGGCGAGATAATTGTTGAGGGCGTAACGCTGCAGGTTTTCCGGACTGTCGGAGCGTTGTTCCCAGGCCAAAGCATCGTCATAAAGCTGCCGGGCAGTCACCAGGAAATTGGCCGCGAGGTCGGGGTTGAAGCTGGCCGCCCGGTAGTTGGTCTCGGCCATCAACAAGTGCGGGTTTATAAACTCCGGATAGTTACGCAACTGGTTGCCGTGAAAAAGGAAAAGGTTGAGGAAAGCGTTACGGGCCGCCAGGGCTTCATCCAGGAGAGTGGTGCCAAGAAGGGGGAGATCGGGGTTGATGGAGCGGTAGAGGCGGTTCAAGCCATCGTTATAAAGATTGTTGGCGGGAGGAATATACGGCTGTTTAGGCTCGGGGTAGACAATTAAGGCTACCAACCCCAGTAGTAGGGCGAAACCAAGGAATAGCATGGAGTGCCAATGAAACAACCAGGCTAGGGCCTCGGCAAGGGTGATTTTTTTCTTGGGTGGAGGCGGCGGTGGCTTAGCCGGTTGGGCCGCGGCGTCGGGAGACGCCACGTCGCCTGAACCGGGACTGGCCTCGCCTTCGCCCGGTTCAATTGGTTCTTCTACGATGGGATTACCGAAAATATCCAGTTCAGCGGATTTCGGCAATTCGTTTTCCGGCATTTCCTCTCCCGGTCTATGAATACCGGTTGCCTGGCTAGCCCAGCTAGCCAGGGTGGTTACCACCCCTCGGGGTGCCCGGAGGCACTGTCACAATTTTAATCGTATGAAAAGTCTTTGGCGAATCAAGCTGAATCCACCTCCGGTTAGATATTGGCAGTATACTCTTCTGGCGGGAGGGTGAGGGAGAGTAACAAACCGGTCTGTCTTTAACGAATAAGGTTGAAATTACTTGACAGCCATTATTATATAATTAGCATTGGATTTCTTGTATTCAGCCCTGCTTTCTGTGCCGGGCGGCACGGCGGGGATCCTTTTTTATTTCCAGCTTTCTTGGCGAGGAAACGAATGGAGTACACTTTTGCAGATATTGGCGCCTGTCGCAAGTCGATTACCCTGAAGTACACGCCAGTGGAAGTTAATGAAGCGATGGACGCGGCTCTCACCAATGTCGATAGTCAGGTGCAGTTTAAAGGCTTCCGACGCGGCAAAGCCCCCCGGCATCTTTTGCTAAAGAAATACGGCGATGTGGCTGAGGAAAAAGCCAGGCTTAATCTGGTCAATAAAGCGCTGATGGAAATACTCGAAAAGGATGACATCGATATCTTCGGTGAATTTGCCATGCCCCCCGTGAATCATCCTATCGTTGTTGGTCAACCCTATATGTTGAATCTGGAGGTGGACTGCTATCCGGTTTTTGATCTTCCTGATTGCAAACAGCTAACATACACCCCCTTCCAGGACACGGTTGATGACAGTCAGGTGGAGGCGGGGATTGACAAGTTTCGCCAGAGTCTCACGCATTATTACGCGGGGGAAACGGTGGCGGAAAATGATGTTTTGAATGTCAGTATCAAAGGGGTGGTGGCGGACAAAGAGTTTCTCTCCCTCGACGACAAAAACTTACGGGTGGCCGGGGAAGAGTTCATGGGGATGAACTGCCCCGAACTGGTGGCCAAATTCACCGGCGCCAAAGTGAATGACACGATACAGGTCGCCATCACTCTGCCGGAGGAGCACCCTAATCCGGAACTCCGGGGTAAGCTAGCGGACTTCACGGTGCTGATCAACAGTATCCAGCGCCCAGAATACAAGGAGTTTAACGACGAATTTGTCCAGCAATTCGGCTTTTCCAATCTGGACAACCTGAAACAACGCCTGCGTATATCCATGGTGCAAAGCGCATTTAACGAGTTCACGCAAAATCAAAAAGAGGAGTTGATTGACCAGCTTATATCCCTTACCAGTTTCCCCATCCCCCAACATTCCCTGGGGCGGGAGATTGTCCGGCTTAAAAACATCCTCGAGGATAAAGTCAAGAAGAACAACAGTAGTATAACCCCGGACGAGTTGGGAAAAATCTTGCAGGAAAACCAGAAATACATAGGGGAAATGGCGGAACGCAACCTGCGCTGGAAAAGCATCAGCCACCACCTGGCCAAGCGGGAAAAGATCGAGGTAGTGCCGGAAGATTTGGATAATGCGGTAAAGATGTATTCCCAGGAGCTTAACGTCACTCCGGCCGAGTTTGTCAAGAATCTCAAGAATCAAAGCGATGGCCTCGACGCCCTGCGCGACCAGATAGTGGAATCCAAAGTGGTCAAGTATCTTGTTGATAACGCGAAAAGCAAAGGAGCGGGATCCGGAGCGGACTCCGACATTGAAAAGGCCAATGTCGACGCGGTGAACATAGCCGCGCTAGGAGAGAAACAGGGAACAGAGCCGGTAGAGACAACCCCGACGCCGGAAGCGGCCCCTAGTGAAGGGGAAGCGCCGATAACCGGCGACGTTTCCGTTTAGGCAGGACTTTTTTACCGACAATTTTTCTAAATGTCAAAGCGGGAGAGAAACCTCCGGTTTGGCTGGACTGGTAGAACCAAGAAAGAAAACACTATGCCGGATTTTCATAACGAGCCCTTGATGGCTGACCTGGTTCCCTTTGTGATTGAACGCACTGGCAGGGGAGAGCGTAGTTACGATATTTTTTCGCGGCTCCTCTCGGACCGGATCATTATAATCGGCAGCGAAATCCATGACCACAACGCCAGCCTTTACATCGCCCAGATGCTTTATCTTGATCTGGTGAACCGCGACGCCGATGTCCAGGTCTACATCAATTCCCCTGGCGGAAGCGTCAGCGCTGGCCTGGCAATCTACGACACCATGCAGCACTTGTCCTGTGATGTCGCCACTTATTGCATAGGCCAGGCCGCCAGCATGGGGGCGGTGCTTCTGGCGGCGGGGACCAAGGGTAAACGCTTCTCCCTTCCCCACAGCCGTATCATGATCCATCAACCCTGGGGAGGGGCGCAGGGGACCGCCACTGACATTAACATCCAGGCGACCGAGATAAACCGCCAGAAAAGCATTCTCAACAATATTCTTGCCACCCACTGCGGCAAGGAACTGGTGGAAATAGAGAAGGACACCGACCGTGATTTCTTTATGAGTAGCGAGGACGCCAAGGCTTACGGCCTGATTGACGATGTCCTTTTCCCAGGCGAGAAAAACCGTTCCGAGACCAAGAAATAGGCTGAAGTGACTTTTAGTCCCACGCCGGCGTTGCCGGCCGCGGGGCATCAATAAGGGGTCATCCATGACCAAGCAAGCTCAGGGTTCTGGTGGCGGGGGCAAGCGTGGCAGCCAGCGTTGTTCCTTTTGCGGCAGGCCGCCCGAGCCCAACAACAAGATGATTCAAGGTTATGCCGATGTATGCATTTGTTCCAACTGTGTCAAGATGTGCATGGCCTTGATGCAGGAGAACGAGTTTGGCCGCCACGAGGACAGCGGCGACATCAGCCGCGCCCCCACGCCAAGGGAGCTAAAGGGTTTCCTTGACGAGTATGTAATTGGCCAGGGGTATGCCAAGAAGGTGCTGGCGGTGGCGGTGCACAACCATTATAAACGCCTGCTTTCCCGCGCCCGCGCCGAGGAAAACGGGGTGGAGGTGGAGAAGTCCAACGTCCTGATTGTCGGTCCTTCCGGTTGCGGCAAGACCCTGATGGCGAAAATCATGGCCCGTTCAGTGGACGTCCCCTTTGCCATAGCGGACGCCACCACCCTTACCGAGGCCGGTTATGTCGGTGAGGATGTCGAGAACATCCTTCTTCGGCTTATCCAGGCGGCGGACGGCGATGTGGGGAGAGCTGAGAAGGGGATAGTCTATATTGATGAAATTGACAAGATTGGCAAGCGCACCCAGGGCGTCTCGATAACCCGCGATGTCTCTGGCGAAGGTGTGCAGCAGGCCCTGCTCAAGATGTTGGAGGGGACGGTCTGCAATGTCCCGCCGCAGGGGGGCCGTAAGCACCCGGAACAGCGTTATATTCCCATTAACACCGAAAACATACTATTCATCTGCGGTGGCACCTTCGATGGCCTGGACGAGATAATCGGCCGCCGTATTGGCCAGAAATCGGTTGGTTTCCATAGGGAAAACGACAAGACTATTGACCAGGAGCTTGGCGACCTTCTGGAGCAGGTGGACACCGACGATCTCCTGCAGTATGGAATGATTCCCGAACTCCTCGGGCGGCTGCCGGTCATAGCCCCTATCCGGCCTATGGACGAGGAGGCGCTTATCCGCATTCTCAGTGAACCCAAGAACGCGCTTCTTAAGCAGTACGAGGAGCTCTTCTCCATTGAGGACGCCAAGATTACTTTCACCGCCGATGCCCTGCGGGCGGTGGCGAAGAAAGCCTTGCGAAAAGGCACCGGTGCCCGCGCCCTCCGTGGCATCATGGAGGATTCCCTCATTGGCTTGATGTTTGAGCTTCCGGATTTGCCGCATCCGCATACCTACACCGTTGACGAGGAGTTGGTTAACGAAGGCTGGGATGTCTGGGGAGTCAAGCATGGTTACGCCAAAGAGGATGACAAAAACTTCATCCGCCGGGAACAGGAAAATGAGGGAGGCAAGGCGGACGGAGTTCCGGCCTGAAGGTTGTCTTAGCCAGCGGTTGCCCATAGTTTTGCCTATTTATCCACGTTTTTTTGGGGTGCTGGCAAAACCATGGGGACGTGATCCGGCAGTGTTTGGCAATGGAAACACCAGTTTTATCCTTAAATACCCCGATAGCCCAATGGATAAGGCGGCAGCCTCCGGAGCTGTAGATGGGGGTTCGATCCCCTCTCGGGGTGCCACTTGTAGGTACGGCCAAGTTTAAGCTTGGCCGTTTTTATTATATATCAAGGGTTTACACGCCAGTTCGATTCCCATCCTGGTTATTTTTTTAGAGATTTCACTGTATTTGTAGGTAGATTTTGTAGGTAGATTAATTATCTGTGTAGGTAGATTTTGGGTTAGGTGAAT
>JAITQC010000166.1 GCA_031289115.1 Planctomycetota bacterium | reverse complement strand
TTTCGGTTTAAATGCTGTAAATTACTGGAAAAATGTTTGAACTATTTCAATATTTTGCGAACTTCTACGGCAAGCGCTTTTCCCAATGTCGCGTGGTTAGCAGGATTCAGATGTATTTGGTCGGATCCTTCCGGGAAAGGCACCACTGTCGCGGCATCAAAAAAGTGGGCGCCAATGCCTTCAGCCAGAGGGCGAAGAATCCCAGCCAACGCCTCGGTTTTGGGCAATGAACCAACAAAAATTGATGCATACTGGCTATGAACATCGAGTTTTGTTGGAGACACTATAAGCACTTTCGGAGTGACAAAATTTGTCTTGTCCTGCCATTTTCCCTGCATAACAGTAGTCGCCAGCTCTATTACTCCCTTGGCGATGTCGTCTGCTTGACGCTTAAGATCGACACGGAGATCATTGGTGCCCAACATGATAATGACCAGATCTAATGGCATGTGCGATGAAAGGGCTGGCTGTATGTATTCTGCTCCATTAAACGCGACCGGTGGAATATCACCAGAGCCGAAGGGGATTGGCGGGGTGACATTACTGGTTCGACCGCCTAGTCCTTCAACAATAACCTCGTATTCATCTCCCAAAACTGTTTTCAACTGACCTGGCCATGCTATTTCTAACGGATATCTATCCGCTGCACCCGTAGCGTTGAAGAACCAGCCAAAGGTATTAGAATCGCCGTAGGCCATAATGCGCTTTTTCCATTCGCCTGCCTGCACCAATCCAATGTGAAGGGTAAAAGCAAAGAGGACCAGGGCAACTGCGTGAATTCGGTTAAATTTCATTTCGTTTCTCCAAAAGCTAAAAAAAGCGAGTAGTACTTGCGTAAGTACTTAGACAATCCAATGCTTGGTAATTCCGGACGACTGCTCTCACCCCGTTTAACAATATCAGTGACAAGAACTGCAAAAACAGCCGTGCGTCAATGCTTTGCGAAGAATGAATCCTTAGCCTTTTCATGTCAAGGGAGTTCTTGAGGTCGTCGAAGCAGTTTTCCACAGCTTATCTGCCCGATAGTAATTGAACGCCTCGATCGGGTCCATCTTTTTCGGGGTTATGATCCTGAAAAAGCCGCTGTACTTGCTCTGCGCCGCATTCACGGTTTCTTCCTTCGGGGTGACTTTGCGGCTATGCTTAAGGGTTTCCTTAACGCTAAAATACTTCGCATAATCCCAAGCGTTGTCTTGGTTTTTGTTTCCTGATTGAAGCGCGTCAAGCCAGCGTGTCAATTTATTGAAGAAAGCGACAATGAGGACGAGGAAATTGAAGATGACTCTACAGATGATGATGCCGAAATAAATAGTAATTCACTTGAATGTGAAAATTTAGAATTACCAGAATTAGATAGTTACACCATGACGCGAGCCTCGAATAAGCGGGCCGACCGAAGCCAGGTGCTTGTTTACAACTCCACCAATTCCGGATAACTCCGTAGCATAGGAAGACCAGTGGCGCGTAGCGAGTCGCGGTAGATTTTGACATTACCCGCCCCGGCGTCCTGCGCCAGGGGGGAAGAACCGATTTCCGCCGCCACCACCCCGATCTTCCAGGCTGAGCCGCGGCTCCAGGCCACTACCTCCCCCACCACCCGGGCTCGCCTGACGTCGATAGCCGAGGTCACCACCACCACTTCCTTCGCTGCCAAACCATCCAGGATATCCCGGACATAGACCAGGTTCTCCACCACGTCCCGGGCGTATCCCTCTTCGAAAAGCCGGCCTTCCTCCACTCCCTGCGCCAGAAACCACTCCCGCATCGCTGTCGCCTCCACCTTCCCAGCCTGGGGGACACCGCCGCTTAACACCAGGGAGGCGGCGGGGAAGCGGTGGTGGAGACGCAGGGCCTTCAGAAGGCGAGTGAGGAGAATGGGGTGGAGACTGGCGTCAGCCTGGAGTTTATAGCCTAGCACCACTATCGCCTCAACCCCTGGCCTTCCGGCGGGGATGTCCAGGGTTACCTCCTGCTCTGCGTCAGCGTCGATAATCTCCCACAGGCGGCGGAGTTCAGCCGCCCGTTCCGGCCGGAGGGTCTCCAGCCGGGCTAAACTTGCCTCCGACTCCGAGTTTTTCCCGAGGAAACGCCACCAGTGGGCCTGGTAGGTAAGGCTGTCGACATCACCCGGGGAAAGCCGCAGAGCTTCCTGGTAACAAGCAAGAGCGCGTTCTATCTCGGCGGACTGGACATAACGGCTACCGAGAGCGAGGCGTAGGTCCAGACGGTGGGGCGCCAGGGAGATGGCCTGGGTCAAAAGCCGCTCAACCGCCTCATCGTCGTGGGCACGGTAATAACCCTCGATTTCCCGGAGAAGGGGTTTCAGGCGTGGGGAGTAGCGGCTGGGGGTGTCAGGCATGCCCAATCCTCTGGACTAAACGGCGGGAAGTCACTTTAGGCCGCGGTCGTAATTGAAACGGAAGGAGCCGCCATCGCCATGCCGGAAATCCCTCCAGGCCGACAGGGGAGAAGCCTCGGCGGAAAGATCCATCTCCAGGTTGGTCACCCGGATGCGGCGGTTACGCAGGCCCGCCCAGGTAAAGGGTAAAACACTCCTTAACTCGGTTATTGAGGCCCACCGCTCGGGATGAAGGCCGATACCCCGGCGATCAGTCCACACCCGGTTGGGTGTCTCTCCTTCTTTCCCGGCCGGGGGCGAGGGCTGGTCGTCCAGGAGTTCAGCCGGGAGGATCCGGGTGTAGGCAAGCACGGGACGGGCGTAAACCACCAGATTCAAGGGGGTGGACGCCGCCTGTGAAAGATCCTCGATCTGGCGGCGGTCAGCCTCCAGGGATACGGTGACGCTAGTCGCTCCGAGTTCCTGGAGAGTGGTGGCTGCCAGGTGGTTAAGGACAGCCAGACCCGGGCCGGCGCTAAAGGCGAGACCGTGGCGTCGGCAAAGCCACAGGGAACCCCAGCAATTGGCCTCGACCTTGGCCTGGCGCTGACGTAAATAATCGGCCAAGTCATCCAGACGTTGGCTGTCGGCGGGAAAAAAAACATCGGGGAAGGCGAAACAAACCTTTTCCAGATCGACGAACCGGGCGACCAGCTGGAGGTCGTCAAGCCCGAAATCCCGCAGCACCGGTTCGACATCCTTGAGAAGCGGCAGTAGGGAGGAATTAAATTGCCGCGGGGTGAGACGTATGCGGTTAGGAAGTTCCCCCAGTTGCCGCCGGTTGGCAAGATGAGGACCGGACGCTTTCACCACCCGGCGCAACTCCTCCGAAAGGGGGGCCTTTAGGGCCTCCTCGCCGGTGTCTGGCCCGTGGCGGCGGTTAAGAAAACCGCTGAGAAGAGCCTGGAGGGATTTGACGTTACGGGGGGGAATGAGAAAATCCGGTTGGTTGCAACTGCCACGCTTGAGACTGACTCCAGCCAGGGGTTGGCGCCGGAGGCTTTCCAGGAGGTCTTCCGCCCTTACCGCCCGGTTCTCCCGCACCACCCGTGTCCGGGGTAAGCGCCAAACCTCTTCCACTCCGCCGAAAAAGACTCGGCAATATAGCCCTTTATCGCCTACCTCCAGTTCCAGTCGGTACCCCTCGTCCTGCCGCTCTTTCCGGGGCACAGGCTTGCTTTCCGTCTCCGTCTCCTCCATGGCGTAGTTAAAGATGGCGCCAGACTTGCGGGCAGCTATGCCGGTCAGGCCCTGGAAATTGCCGTCCAGATAGTTGGAGGTTATGTCGCGTCCAGCGTAGGCGGCCAGGCGCCGGGCTTGTTCACGCTCCACCGTCTTCTTTTCCGTGGTCAGTTCCGACACCTGGTGCCGCGGACCCAATGCCTGACGGTAAAGCTCCACCGCCTCTCGCACCCAGGCGGGTTTCTTGAGCCGTCCCTCTATTTTTATAGCGTCTACCCCGGCCAGGGAAAGCTCGCGCAGCCGGTCCACCGTCACCAGGTCGCGCATCGACATGGCGGTGCCTACTGGCTCCCCGTCCACTGACCAGGGGGCGCGGCAGGGACTAGCGCATAGTCCGCGGTTGCCACTGCGTCCGCCACCCCAGCTAGACATAAGACAGCGGCCAGAAATCGAATAGCAAAGGGCACCCTGGGCGAATACCTCGATCTCCAGTTCGGATTCCTGGTGGAGTTGCTGGATCTCCCGGAGGTCAAGTTCACGGGCGAGCACCACCCTTTTGGCTCCCAGTAGGGCGGCGATAGCCAGTCCCTGGGAGTTGGTGATGGAAGCCTGGGTACTCAGGTGGAGGGCCGGGCAGTGGCAGCCACTCCGGGCCGAGGCTTCCCGCATTACTCGCCAGATACTGACTACCGCAAAGTCACGGGCGATCACCGCCGTCACCCCTGCCTCGCGGGCCAGGGAAAGAAGGCGGGCGGCTGAACCAGTCTCGCGGCGGGTAATGTCAATGTTAAGAGTCAGGTAGGTCGCCACCCGGTGTTTTTCCGCCAACTCTACCGCCTTGGTGAGTTCCGCGGGGGTAAAATTCCTGGCGCTGCGTCGGGCGTTAAGGAGGGATAGTCCAAGATAAACCGCGTCCGCTCCCGCCTCAATCGCGGCCTCCAGACAGGCGAAATCACCGGCAGGGGCAAGGAGTTCCATGGGCTGTTTCCCGAAAGGGGGGGAGGAGGGTCAGTTCTGCCCACCCATGGCGTGCAGGGTGTCAAAGGTGGATTCGAGGTCTTCAATGGCCTCCCGGAGAACCAGGCGGTCGGAGGGACCAATCTTGTCGATAAAAAGAAGTCCGTCAAGATGGTCGATTTCATGCTGGATAGCGCGGGCGGTCAGGTCCTCGCACTGGTATTCCACTAGTTCACCGTCCAGATTCAAGGCCTGGCAGGTCACTCGTACCGGGCGTTTTACTGGTCCACGGATACCGGGAAAGCTTAGGCATCCCTCCTCGGCCTCCTCCTTCTCGCGGGAACGCCGAATTATCACGGGATTTATCAAGACCTGGGGAGAATGGTTCTCGCAGTCGAAATCCACCACCGCCAGGCGGATATTCTGGCCAACCTGAGGCGCCGCCAAACCCAGACCATTGGCGTCGATCATGGTATCTATCATGTCGGCCGCCAACCGCCGTATTTTCAAGTCAATTTCCCGTACCGGGCTACTGGTCACCCGAAGAATCCGCTGGGGATAATTGAATATGGATAGAATTGCCAAGTAGCATCTCCAGTCCAAAGGCAGGGAATTCCCCAAACAAGGAAAGAGTCCCGGGCAGAGGTTTTAGTTACCCCGATCCGGAGGCCAATTCACCAGGTTACCCCCATAGTAATAGCCCGGCCCAAAAGGAATGTCAAGGCCGATAAACGACAACCCCGCCAGCCAGTAGCCCGGCTGGCGGGGAGGAAATAGCTGCCTGGATTCAAGTTTACCCCCCCCAGTCCTCAGTCGATTAGCTTGGCGCCTAGGAAACCACCCGGGACTGGCGGGATTCCCGCCAACAAGCGGTTTTTGGGGCTTAAACCTCTGGCGGCAAGGCAACCTTCCAGGCCGCTCGCAAAACCCTCTTCGGGTCACCGGGAAGTTGGGAAAGGTAGTGGTCCAGACGGTTAAGAAGATGGATACACACTTGGTCACGCCGAAAAGGGTGGCCGCATTCGGCCAAAAGGGAAGTGGCGTTTTCGGCAAGAGAGGCGGGTAGCGCCTCCAGCTCGACATTGACATTGACGCCGATTCCCACCACCGCCCAATCCATTTCACCCGCCGACACCCCACACTCGGCCAAAACACCGGCTAGCTTGCGTCCCCCAGCGTAGACATCGTTAGGCTGGCGCACCACCACCGGCAGTTTCGCCAGGGCGAGCGCCATGTCGCGGACCGCCAGCGTCCCCGCCGCCGTGAGCCAGGGGATTTCGCGGGCCGGTAGCGGTGAACTCAGGACCACTGACAGGGAAACGCTCCCGGGGAGGGTTTGCCAGGGCCGCCCCTTGCTCCCGCGTCCCCGGGTCTGGCGTTCAGCCAGAATCACGGTTCCCGCCGGGGAACCGGCCTGGGCCCTATCCACCCCCACCTGGTTGGTGGAGGCGGTTTTGTCTAACCAAACCCAGTCACCCTTTCCCACCAACCGGGTGGTCAAGCCGCGGCGGATAACCCCGATGTCAATCCGGTCTGGTTCGCGCTCCAGGTGGTAACCCCGCCGGGTGGCGGATTTGATCCCCCACCCTTCGGAACGCAGCACCGCCACATGTTTGGCCACCGCCGCCCGGGAGATGCCTAAACCCCTGGCCAGGCTTTCCCCAGATGTCCAATCCCCGCTAAGTAACCGGGTGGCAATTTCTTGGCGAATATAGGATACCTGTTTCATTGTAAACCATTTTTTATCTAATTTTGGTTGACCAACAAGGTGGAGTTTCTAAAATCAGGTTGGACCGGAAAGAAAAAAGAGGGACGGAAAACCGCTTTGCCCACAGATAGGATAACCCCAGAGGAGATAAGATGCAAGCCAGCCTGAGGAATATAATCGCCAGTCGAATCGGCCAGGAGAAATTCTCCCCGGTGCGGGCGGAGGAGTTGACCGGCATTGAGGAAATGGATGTGCTGGACCTAATGGCCGCCGCCCGCCTGGCGGTGTCCTCGCACGGGGTAAAACCCTTCACTTGCGGCATCCTGAACGTCAAGTCGGGCCAGTGTAGCGAGGACTGCGTGTTTTGCGCCCAATCCGGGCATTATAACACCAATGTCAACAGTTATCCCCTCCTCACCACCCAGGAGATACTGGACCGGGTCGAACGCCTGCGTAGCTTCAACCTCAAGTATCTTGGACTAGTCACCAGTGGCGCCAGTCTCACCCGGGGGGAGTTCACCCAGCTCCTGGAGAGTCTAAAGGCTCTAAAAGCCCGTTTCAACGCGAAAATTTGCGCCTCGCTTGGCCATATAGACGCGGAGATGGGGGCGGAGCTTAAAGCGATAGGCCTCACCAGCTACCACCACAACCTGGAGGGTTCTCCCGGCTTTTTCGACAAAATCTGCAGCACCCATTCCCAGGAAGGGCGGATCGACACGGTGAAAAAAGCCCGGGAAAGCGGTCTACGGGTTTGTTCCGGCGGTATTTTTGGCCTGGGTGAAACCTGGCAGGACCGTCTGGAATTTGCGGCGGTTCTAGCCGAACTCGACGTCGACGCCATACCGATAAACTTCCTGCGTCCAGTGGCAGGCACCCCGGCAGGTGAACGCTCCCCGCTGCCGGCCCGGGACGCCCTGAAAATCATCGCCCTGTTCCGCCTGATGAATCCTTCCCGCGACATCCATATCTGTGGTGGCCGGGAACTCACCCTAGGCTCCCTGAAGGGTATGGTTTTCGCCGCTGGCGCCAATGGCATCATGGTAGGCGACTACCTGACTTATCCTGGTAGCGACTACCAGAGTGACCAAGCCGAAATGGAGGTCTTGGGACTGTCATGACCCCCACTCCGCCACCCCTGGACGCTGGCTTGGCGACTCCCAAGGGTATCTGGATAATCGGCACCGACACCGACGCTGGCAAAACCGTAGTCACCGCCGGACTTCTGCGTCTCCTACCCGGCGCCCGGGCGATCAAGGTGGTCCAGACCGGTGGCGGGCCCCTTGACCAGACAGTTTACTCCCAAGCCGCCCCCGGCGCCAATAGCGCCACTGTCCACCAGTTTAAACACCCCTCCTCGCCCCATCTGGCAGCCGAACTAGAGGCGGTAAAACTGGACGTCCCCGAGCTAGCGGCGAGTATTTCCCGCTTGGCAAGTGGCGAGGGAATAACCCTACTCGAGGCTTCCGGCGGGGTCTGTTCCCCCCTTAACCGCGGGGAAACTTTTGTCGACCTTCTGGCGCTACTCGATTTTCCCGCCCTTCTGGTGGTGCGTAACGTCCTAGGCGCTATCAACCACGCTCTTCTTAGCGCCGCCGCCCTCCGCCAGCGGGGAATTGAACTGGCCGGCTTCGTTTTCTGTGAAACCACGGCCGCCGCCGCCCCGGCGGAAATCCTCGCCGACAACCGACGAACCATTGTTGAACTGGGTGGAGCGCCGGAACTGGGAAACATCCCCTTTCTCCCTGAACTAGCCAGTGGCCAGTCCCAAGCCTGGGAGGCGGTGGAAAAATCCCTCGCCCCGCTCGCCCGCCGCTTGACCCTCCCCTCCCCCGCTCCCAGCCAGACGCTTAGCCGTTTCGACCAGGAACACCTCTGGCACCCCTACGCCCGGGTGGCGCCGGCGGAGGAAAACTGGGTAGTCAGCCGGGCGGAAGGTAATTATCTAATCCTCCAGGACGGCCGCCGCCTCCTGGACGGCATGGCCTCTTGGTGGTGCGCCATTCACGGTTATGGCCGGCGGGAAATAGTGGCGGCGGTGGAAAACCAGGCCCGGCGCCTGCCCCACGTGATGTTTGGCGGGCTAACCCACGCTCCGGCGGTAGAACTCGCCCAGCGTCTCCTGCGTATCGCCCCGGAAGGCTTCACCCAGGTGTTTTTCGCCGATTCCGGTTCGGTGGCGGTGGAGGTGGCGTTGAAAATGGCCCGGCAATACTGGCTGGGACGGGGTAAACCCAAAAAAACCAGGTTTATCGCTCCGCGGGGTGGTTACCACGGTGACACGCTGGGAGCGATGAGTGTCTGCGACCCGGTGAATGGGATGCACAGCCTGTTTCGGGGGTTACTCCCGGAGCAACTTTTCGCCTCCCGTCCCGGCCCCGCCTTCCGGGACGAATTCGAACCCTCCTCCCTGGAAAATCTGCGTCTCCTCCTGGAGCGTCACCAGGATGAACTGGCCGCCCTGATACTCGAACCCATTGTCCAGGGAGCGGGTGGCATGTGGTTTTATCATCCGGAATACCTGCGGGAGGCGGCGCGGCTCTGCCGCCAGGCAGGTATACTCCTCATCGCTGACGAAATAGCCACTGGTTTTGGCCGCACCGGCCGCCTGTTCGCGGTGGAATGGGCCGACACGCTTCCCGACATCATGTGCGTCGGGAAAGCCCTGACCGGGGGAAGCCTGTCCCTGGCGGCGGTACTGGCCCGCCCCGAGGTGGCGGAGGGTCTTTCCGCCGGCGGCGGAGTGCTTATGCACGGACCCACCTTTATGGCTAATCCCCTGGCCTGCGCCGCCGCCACCGCCAGTATCGACCTCCTCCTCGCCTCCCCCTGGCGGGAGCGGGTGGCGGCTCTGGAAAAGCGCCTCAAAACTGGCCTATCCCAACTCGCCAGCCATCCCGCCGTGGCTGACGTTAGGGTCTTAGGAGCGATAGGGGTAGTTGAGACCCGCCGCCCAGTCGAACAGCACCGCCTGGCCCGGTTCTTCGTGGAACAGGGAGTGTGGCTAAGGCCTTTTGGCCACCTCCTCTACGCCATGCCCCCCTTCACCCTGGGCGACGCCGAGGTGGATCGCCTCACCCAGGCGATGGCAGACGCGGTAAACAGCGGACTGGTTTAAAGTCCCTCCCGCCTCGCCCGCGGACTTGGAAACTACCCCCCACCCCAAAGAAAAGTCCCGGCCAGCCGTAAAGGCTGCCGGGACTATTGTTTTACCGCTTCACGGTTGCCAGCCAGGTGAAACAAATAATCGCCGGCAATCCACAAAACTCATGTCCTGGAGCTTACAGATAATCCAGGAGACTCATGCCTTGGAGTTTACTCGCCACTGACAGGGAGGCGTCGTAGGCGTTCTGCGAGGCGTATTGGCGTAGTATCGCCGCCGAAAGAGCGTTGGTGTCCATCCCCACCCGCTGGGTGACAGCGTCTTTGTAAAAGATAAGATCATCCTGCTGGCGCGCCATAACCAGTTCCATCCGCTGCGCCCGGGTGCTTACGTCACCATCGGCAGTGAGCATGCGCTCAATGTCATTCTGGATCGAACCAATGAGATCGTGAATTTTACCAGCGTCGTTGGCAGCCAGGGCGTCAAGCAAATCGTTAATAGTGGAAAAGACGTTTTCCTCGCGCTCCTGGCCATACTGGCGGATCGCCCCGGTGGTGAGAACAAAGTTGTCCTTTACCTGGTCGGGAAGATTGTTAGCCTCCACCACCAAGGTTCCAGCCGGCACCCGAAGCCCGTCCACCAGGATAAACTGGCCATCGGGGTTGGTTTCATAAAGTTGCACTACGTTACCCGGCAGCAAAGGCTCCGTGGGGTCGTTCCGGGAAGTCACCACCAGGTGGGAACTGTCGCGGTGGAGCCGGACGTCAAGGTTAACCCCGTCACGGGCTATACTACCGTGGTAGGTGCCGGAATAGTCGCAGGTGACGCCAGGAATGATGTTAATCAAGTCCCATTCCTGGATGGTAGTGTGCCGCGAGCCTTCCGGCCTTAATCCCCCCGGGAAGACAGTGATGTTGTCGTTAACCCAGGGATTGTATTCCTGGTAATCCTCGTCCACCCCGGTGGCGGTGTTTTTCCGGGTCCTTATCTCCACCCCCACCTGGCCGGAGGTGCTGGGAACCTCGGCGTAGTAGTTGACGTCAACCGTGCCGCTCACCCCAGAATTGTTGCGCTCCTCCAGGACCAGACCATTACGGAAACCCAGGATCGGGCCGCTGTCAAGGTCAGGGAGGAAGGGCGGATCGGTGAAAGGCAGCACCATCTGGGTGCGGTCGAAAGCCGGATTCCAGCTCCCGGCGGGGATGAATCCCTCCGCCACCATGCTAGAGTTGTCACGGTCTTCCCAGGGGAGTTTTAAAGCATCCTTGTCAGAGTAAACCCGGACATAGTACCCCGGCTCAAGCTGGAAGTCCTTGCCCTCGGCGTTAACCAGGGTGAGGGGGCGGTCGGGATACTGAGGGTCGGGGGGATAGTAGATCACCTCGGTGTAAACATTGCCGTAGGTGTCGGTGCTTTCTCCCTTCACCAGGCCGTCCAGGTTAAGCCGGGACAATTGCTGGTATTGGTCGTTCATCTGCTCGTAGCAGTCGCTGTCCTCGCTTACCGTGAGGTAGGCTCCGGCCAGGGTTGAGATGAACTCGAGCGACTTCCCGTTCTCCGCCACCCGCGACTCCACATAAACTCCGGCTTCCCGGACCGCCCGGTTGAAATCCTCGATAGTGGCGAAAGTGGCCCGTAAGTCATGGCCGTAGGGACTGCTGGTGGTTACGGCGGGACCGATCGGGTTAGTGACTGTTATCCCCATGTTAGTCACCGTGAACGGGCCGCCACCGGTGTAATAAGTGCCGCGGGGAATAACCGTGCCAAGAACCAGGGCGTTACTAAACTCGATCGTCTGACCTTCAGTGAGGACAGTCTTCTCCAGAAGTAAGTTCGCCCCCAAGTCTATCGTCACTCCGCGGGGAATCAGGGTGTCCTCGTAGAGGGCGGTGCCGGCGGGAATCCAGCCTCCCCCCGCCAGGGGGATGTCAACATCGAAAACCTGTCCTTTGAGAAACAAGGTGTCGTTTTTCAAGACAAAGGGGACGGCCACCGCGGTGTCAGCCACCATTTCCATAGCTCCGCCAAGGACTAGTTCCCCAGCGGGAGCCTCGCCAGGTGCCTCAACGGAGAAGGTGAGCTGGGTAGGATCGTTGATACCGGAACCCATGGTGGAACCGGTGAAGCTGGTTCCAGCCGGGATTTCCAGGTAAACCGAACCCTTGACCTGCGAGAAGTCGGGCAAGCCGACAATTTCAACCCGCCCGGAGGCGGCGAAATTGGCCGAGGTCACCCCGGTGACCGGATCGGTGTAAAGGCAGTCGGTTATGTCCAAGTCGCCACTGGCGATCATGGTGGCGGGCTGGTCGGCGAAGGAGGGACGGAAAAGCTCCACTCGCAGTATGTTCCGCAGGTCAGGAGGAGTGCCCTCTTCAATGTAACGGTAGTTAACCGATACGTCGCCATCGAGGTCAGTGGTGGCGGGGTGGTTTTTGTCATAACCGCTAGCCGGCGGCATGTCGAGGCCGCGAATCTGCCAACCCGAGGCGATGCTGAAAATATCCCGGGACGCTCCGTCCAGGTCAGTCTCTTCAATAAATGACGGCACATGCACTGAGGCTGTGAGCTGGCTACCAAAATCCACCATCAAGTTGACGTTGGCGAAGTTGGAGGAGGTAGAAAGAACGATGCCGACCGTCCCACCCACCCCGGAGGAGTTGGCTTCTTCCAGGCGGATAGTGCCACCCAAACCATCCTCGTTGTAGGAACCGGTAGCCACCAGGTCGGAGGGTTTAGCCTTGGCGATAGGAACAGTGTAAATCTCGACAAAGAGGTCGTTGTCAGGCGGACCGCGCCGGGTGACCTGGGTGTAAAGCTCGCCGTTAGGACCGGTGTTGGCGCCAAGGGTCAGGCCAGTGAGGTTCCAGTCGTTAAAGATGTGGTTGTCATCCTTACTGGTCTCCTGAATGGTGATATCCTGGGGTTTGGAGCCATTGCTGAAGGTGTAGACAGCGTCATTGTAGCCGGTGAGGTCAGCCAGGAGGGTGCGGTCAGACAGGGCCGGGTTAAGGTCGCGGCCATGCAGGAAACCGTCCAGAATCGGATCGGGGGGTTGCAGGGGGTCGAATTTCTTGGCCGTACCCTTGATCCCCAGCCCTTCCGCCACCCGGTTGAGGCCGGCATCGTCAATCCGGAAGGCGTCGTAGTACTTGGTTCCCTTCGCGTAAACGTAGTCCAATTGGTCAAAGATAGTAAGCGGCTCGTCGGGTTCGGTAACGCCAGCCATCCCATAGAGACCGACGGCGTAACCCGGGGCAGTGCCAGCAAAGTTGTCGTAGTTTAGGTTGTAATAGGCCTCGTATTTGGTGGGAGCCGGTAACGGCTCGCCCAGGTCAAATTCCTGCAGGGAAATGCCGTTATGCTCCGGGTTCATCGTCACCTTGAGAAAGCGGTCTTGGAGATCGTGCCAATTGAGATTGCTCTTGTCCAGCCAGTAGTGCTCAGTGGCGTCAAGTTTACGGGAAGCGTCAAGCGTCTGCTTCTCAATGGCGTCCTTGACATCCTCCAGAGTGTCGCAACCGGAGAGGTCCACTTCCAGGCCATCGGGATAGGCGCTGTAATATACGGTGATCTTGCCCTTGGGAATGCCTTCGCCGCCGTTAAGGTCGGAAAGGCGGGTGGAGGAATCGGTGGCCAGAGTGATGTCGGGATTAAGGTCGCGGCTGGCAATAATCGTGTCCATGTTGCCGTAGGCGGCGGCTCCGGTGCAGTTAATAGCCTGGAGAACGCCAGCGTCAGTCTGAATGTCGATGTTTTTGTCGTCACCCTGGTAGTTGACATAGCGCCCATTGACAATCGTGAAGGGCGGGACGGTGGTGTTTTGACCGCCAAAGATGTAACGCTCGCCGTCGGAACCGTTGGAGGCGCTGATAAGCTGTTTCAGGGTGGAAATCAACTCCGCCTGGAGGGCGGTGCGTTGCTCCGGGGTGGTTACGTCGTTGGCTCCCCCCACCGCCAGGGCGCGGACCGAATCAAGGATAGTCTTGCTAGACTGCAGGGATTTGTCAGTCAGGCCCAGTAGACCTATCCCGACCTGGATGTTACGGGAGTATTGTTCAGTTCTGGCGGTGACGTTTAGCAGCCTTAACCCCAGAGTCGCCCCTATGGGGTCGTCCTCGACATTCACCATCTGCTTCTGCAGGCTGATTTGCGAGTTCACCCGCTCCATACGACTGTAGTTCATCTGGAGATAGTGAAGGCTGGTGGAATTACTGATTTTCAAGGTGCTACGCATGGCAAATCTCCCAATTTACTGACGCTGGCAGTGGCGGAGTGCCCTACATGTTGATCAGGGTCTCGTAAAAAATGTCAACCGTGGAGATAAACTTGGCTGCCGCCTGAAAGGAGCGCTGATAGGTGATTAACTTGGTGGTTTCCTCATCCTCGCTCACTCCGGAAAGCGACTCGCGCTGCACAAACATGTGCTGTTGAATGTCGGAATACATTTCCTGGAGATTGGTGGTACGGCTGGCTTCGCTAGCGAGACGCCCCACCACCGAGGTGTGGAACTCCTGCAGGGTCATACCCTGGGTGAAAACTTTGGTGTCCCGGAGATTAAGAAAGTCGATAACTCCGGAATTGTCGCCGGGAACGAAAGTCTTGGCAGCACCAAGCAGTTCCGGTTCTTTCTTGAGATCCTGGTTCACCCCCATGTTGATGGCGTTGTGGCCGGTGAAGAGGACGTTAAGGCCAAGCGCGGCCAAAACCCCGGAGGTGTCGCTGCCAAAAGCGAAGTTATAGGTGGTGGGCGAGACGCTTTCCAGAGTGACGTGGTGCTGGCGGTCGATAGTGACCTTGAAAGCTCCCGGCGCCACTTTGTCAAGTTCGGTTTGCATGCGGTAGATCAGGGAATTGGTAGCCTCGGGGTTTTCCGGATCCCAGAGAATCATGTCCGGCTCACCCCCCGGTCCCAGGCGTCCATCCAGGTCGACCTCAATGTTCACCGTGGTGTCCTCGTTGGTGTTGGGATTGTGGACAATAATCTCGAAATTGCCGTTGACGATCTGGAAATTGCCAGCCGGCACCAAGTCGGTGTAGGCCAGCTTGTCCAGAGTCACCGCCGGGTCCATGGGGGCATACTTGGTGGTCAGGCTGTCAAAGGCGACTAGGCCCCGGGTCTGCGAATAAGTTTTGTTGAATTCCCAGATGAACTTTGCCGCCAGTTGGTCCAAGTCGTCTTTGTAGGTTTTGATAATGACGTCACGCTCCTCCATCTGGGCCGCTAAAAGGCCGTCCTTGGGGGAAAGCGGATAGTGGTCGCTGGCGAAGACGGGGATGGTGATTATCATATCGTCCGACTTTATCTGGTCCCCAATGATGGATTGGTAGTCGTTGTGGTATACCAGGGTCCGGCCATGAATGGATATGATGGATGAGCCGTTGGCTTCCTCCACTACGTCTATGTCCATAAGGCCGTAAAGCTCCTTGATCATTTCGCCCCGCTGGTCCCGGAGGTCGTTTGCCATCATCCCGTTCACACCCCCTTGCTCCCCTTTCACCACTTCCTGGTTCAGGTAGGCGATAGACTCCAGTAAGCGGTTTATCTGGCGGACGCTTTCCTGCACCTCCTCCTCTTTGCTTTGGCGAAATTCGGAGAGTTGCGTCCCCATGGAGTTGAAGCGGGTAACCATGGCCTCGGCGTCTGACACCACGGTCCCACGAATAGGCACCGACTCGACATGGGCGGATAAATCCGACATCGAGTTCCAGAATTTATTCATGGAGTCAGACAGGGCGTTACCGGTGATTTCATTGAAAAAAGCCTGGATATTGGTATAACATTTTTGCAGGTCGGTATAATAGTTGTCAGTGGAGGTGGCGGTCCGCAGTTGTTTCTCGACAAATTCGCTCGCCACCCGCTTCACCGATTTAACCCAGACGCCGGTGCCGAAAACAGCGTTGGTCAGACCCTGGTTCCAACCTAGGGTAGCGTCCTGCTGCAGGCGTTGCCGGGAATAACCATCAGTGTCGACATTGCCAAGGTTTTGGCCGGTGACATCCAACCCATAACGGGCGGTGAGTAGGGCGCTAACGCCTATAGCTAAAGTATGAAAACCCATGTCTTTCCCTTTCCCGGCTGTGGTGGGCGCCGGAATGGCGCCGGAAAGTCATGAAGCAATAGTCTTGCCAAATTGACACATATAATGAGGGAAGCCGGCGAGTCAGTGTATCATCCTTCCATATATACAGTTAATTAAACATGAGATTCCCCCCGCCTCCCGCCTGATCGGTTCCTGCCCGGAAAAATCTGCCGGGTGGAGGCCTGGACAACCGGAAAGGACCCCATGCCCAGCAAAAAGCGTTTCATCCTGCTTGATCGCGACGGAACCATCACCCGGGACCAGCATTACCAGAAGGATCCAGAGCTAACTGAACTCTTGCCGGGTAGCCGGGAGGGACTGGTTAAATTGGCCCAAGCGGGTTACGCGTTAGTCCTGGTCACCAACCAGTCAGGAATCGCCCAGGGGTTACTAAGCCTTAGCGACCTCCAGCGGGTGAACCAGCGCCTGGCTGACATCCTCCTCCCCGACGGGGTGCAATTCGCCGGCATGTATTTCTGCCCCCACCAGGACAAAGACCATTGCCACTGCCGCAAACCGAAACCCGGCATGGCTGAACAAGCGGGAAGGGAACTTGGCTTTGACCCCAGGGAAGCGGTGGTGGTGGGCGACCGCCCCTGTGACATTGGTCTTGGTAAGGCGATTGGGGGTAAGACCGTTCTGGTGCGGAAGGCCGGGGACAAGGGAGAGGAAGGCGGGGAAGAAGCCGACTGGGTAGCAGCGGACCTCTTGGCGGCGGCGGACTGGATAATCGCCAATATCCCGGGTTGACGCTTGACCTTAGACGGGTTAGAATCGGTTTTTCCCGGAGATTACTGTGAAAGAAACACTCGACCGTACCCATGCCAAGGAAATCACCCTAGCGAAGGAGCGTTGTTTCCTGGCCGGAGTCGTCACTCCGGATCGGCTTATTCCTGGCGAGGATCCCCTGGACGAAATATCGCGTCTCTTGACAACCGCCGGCGGCGAGGAGGCGGGACGTTTAACCCAGCGTCTTGACCGTCCCCTGTCCTCCACCTATTTCGGTACGGGAAAACTTCTGGAACTGGCGGAAATGGCCCAGGCGGCGGGAGCGGAAACGGTAGTAGTGGATAGCGACCTTTCCCCGCGCCAGCTTTCCGCCATTGAAAACGCCTGTTCCCGTAAGGTTATTGATCGCAACGAAGTTATCCTCGATATTTTCCAGGCCAACGCCCGCTCCCACCAGGCCAAGCTCCAGATTGAGCTGGCCCAACTCCAGTACGAGCTACCCCGTCTGGCCCGGAAATGGACCCACTTGGAACGCCTGGGCGGCGGGATAGGCACCCGGGGACCCGGGGAAAGCCAGATTGAGAGCGACCGGCGCAACCTTCGGGGTAAAATCACCCTGCTACGGCAAAACCTGGACCAGATCGAGTCCCGGAAGGTGCGGGAAGTCAAGAGCCGTGGTGATATCTTCGCCGCCTGCCTGGTTGGCTACACCAACGCTGGCAAAAGCTCTCTTCTCAACCATCTCACCCACGCTGACACCCTGGTGGAGGACCGCCTTTTCGCCACTCTTGACACCCTCACCCGGCGCTTTGACTGCGGGGAAGGTCTGGAGATTCTCCTTTCCGACACGGTCGGCTTTATCCGCCGTCTCCCCCACCATCTGGTGGCCAGTTTTCACGCCACCCTGGAAGAGACAGCCCGTTCCGACCTCCTTCTGGTGGTGGTTGACGCCGCTGACCCGCTGGCCCTGGTGCAAGCCGAGTCAGTCGACTTCACCCTCAAGAAAATCGGCCTGGAAAACCTCCCCCGCCTCTATCTTCTTAACAAAATCGACCGCCTGGAAAAACCCGGTGCCTTGGCCGCCCTGACAGAACAGCTTAAACCCGCTATCGCGGTGTCGGCCGTGACCGGGGCGGGTATGGATCAACTCCTGGCTTACCTACGCGACCAAGTCGCCCAGGGACTAAGGCGGGTGCGCCTCAGGTTTCCCGCTGGCGACGGCCGGCGTTACGCCCTCCTTAACCAGTGGGCGTCAGTGGGAGACACGCGTTACGACGGTAACGAGGTGGTGGTGAGCGCCCGCATCAATCCAGTCGACCTGGAGCGGCTGAAACGCCTGCCAGGCCAGATGACGGTGGAGAAGGCGGTTTGAGGCTAAAGCTCTGGCGGTAAAGTCTCGAGTCGTTTTTGCCGCCATGTGTCAGAGAAATGCGAAGCGGAAACGCGGTCGTGAACCACGGGGAATATTGGGCCAAGAGTTAACTCTTCACTAGCCAACCCAGCCACTTTACCTTGGCGGTGATGAGAAAAATTCCCTCCAGTGTCAGGAAAAACCACTCCTTCCTTGAAAAACCCTGGCGGTGCCTTTTCTCGCTACCCAAGGCGCCTCCGCCAGGCGTAGCGTAAGGGCGGGAAACGCCGTGGTTGTAATATTACCGGGCATGACGCCAACGCTTTGCCGTCCGCCCCGTCAATCACCCCAGGCGCCGGGGAAGGCGAGAGCCGCCCCCCCGCCCCTTTCGGACAGGCCAACCATGGCAGAAATTTACAGCATGACCGGATTTGGCGCCGCCGCCGCTGAACGGGACGGAGCGCGAGTCAGGATTGAAATTAAAACTGTCAACAACCGGGGACTCAAGATAAACATCCGTTCCCGCCCCAGCCTTGGCATGGGGGAGAAAATCATCCGCGACCGCCTGAACCAGGTTCTGGCCCGCGGCTCGGTGGAAGTCTTTGTCTTTTACGAGCGGCCTATAGCTGGCAGCGGAATCATCCGGCTGGAAAACGCCAGGGGAATTGTCGAATCACTCCGTCGCCTGGCGTCTGAACTTGACCTTCCCGACAACCTCACCGCCCGTGACCTTCCCCTTATCCCCGGGATCTTCGACAACTCGGCCGAAGACCCCCTGGAAGAAAGCGAAATCACCCTGGTGGAAGAAGCTCTCGCCCTCGCTCTGGCCCAAGTCCAGCAGATGCGCCTAACCGAGGGGGAAAAACTGGCTGCTATTCTCACCGCTTTGACTGAGCCATTGGTGGAGTTTGTCACCCGTACCCGCGCCGCCGCCCCCCTCGCCATGGAACGCTCCAAGCAGCGCCTCCAGGAACGGCTGGAGGATCTTCGTCCCCAGGGACTATCCAACTTCGATAGCCAGGCTCTGGAACGGGAACTCTGCCTTATTGCCGAAAAAGCCGACATCCATGAGGAGCTCGACCGGCTGGAAAGCCACCTCGGACAATACCGGGACACGCTGTCCCGGGGAGGGGAAATGGGAAAGCGTCTCGACTTCCTGGCGCAGGAGTTTCTCCGGGAAATCAACACCACCGCCTCCAAATCCAACGCCACCGAGATAATACAATGGGCGGTCCAGGCCAAACTGACGGTGGAGAAAATAAAGGAACAGGCGGCCAACCTCGCCTGAGAGGTTGGGAAAAACCTAACACACACCTTAGTTCACAGAAAAGAGACGGGAAATGACCGAGCAAGATGGTCTTTTACTAGTGGTGTCGGGACCAGCCGGCAGCGGAAAATCCACCCTGGTTGACAAGATAATTGTCGCCGACCCGACCATAAGGCGAGCGGTGACCGCCACCACCCGCCCCCCCCGTCCCGGGGAGAAGGATGGAGTCGACTATTTTTTCCTGGACCGCCAGGAGTTTACCCGCCGCATAGACAACGGCGAATTCCTCGAGTACACCAGCTTCAACCACAACAACTATGGCACCCCCAGCCGCGAACTCGCCGCCAATCTGCATCATGGCGGCGTGGTGGTCCTGGTGATTGAGGTGGAAGGGGCGGCGGCCCTGAAAAAAGCCTTCCCCCAGGCCTTGCTGGTTTTCATTCTTCCCCCCACCCGGGAAAGCCTGCGCCATCGCCTGGAGGGCCGGGGTACGGAAAGCCCGGCTGATATTGAAAAACGCCTTGTTATCGCTGACACCGAGATCAGCAAGATCGAAAACTACCATTTCCTGATCGCCAACGACAACCCGGAGGCGGCGGCGGCTGACCTAGGTGGCATTGTTAAACTAGCCCGGCGCTTCTGGATTAACCCCGGCGAAGCCGAGCGCTGGCTAAAGGGATATTACGCCGCCTGGCACAGCCAGCCCGAGGCTTAATCCGCTTTCCCGCCTCCTGCAAGCTTGGTGTTCCGGCTCTCTAGCGAGGCGGGCGGAAAACCCGGGAACCGACCCCGCTTGGCCTTTACCAGATTCCCCAGCCTTAAACTGGGTCTGGCGAAAAAACGCCGGGCTCCGCCAAGTTACGCCAACCCCTGTTTACCCGACCCGGCAGGTTTTTCCGCCTAAACTCGCCTTCTGCCTGGCCAGGTTTTGCCTGTTCTACCATCCCCTCGAAAACTAACGCACCCCCCCTCCCCGTGGGTCACTTGGCGTTTCCTTGACCCGCCCGGGTTGGCTCCCCCAAAGGTCTACCCCACTCGATTCACAAGACGGTAAACTGGCGGGCTGGTTTACCAGCCGATTCACTCCCGGATATACTCCCTCCCTTAGGCAGCAAAACGGAAGAAGAGGAAAATTAGCCAATCCGCTAGCGGGTTAAAATTAGCTTGCAATCCAGTCCCGCAGTCCTAAGATAAGATATTTGTGGGGTTTTATCCATTTACGTCATAAACCTTTAAGTTGACGCTTTTTCAACTTAATCAAGTTGATTTGTCGACTGGCTTTCCGGCCCTAGCGCTGGCGGGTTTTTTTACCCCGGTGGGTTGAAAAGCAAGCTCCTTTACCGGGAAACCCTTTTACAAGCGGTTCCGTCCGGGCGGATGCTCCACCCCCCGGGACCGCGGCGGAAAACTTCGGTTAAAAGCGGTCAGGAAAACAAGCAAACAAGGCGGGCCGGCGTCCTCCCTCCGGCCCGCCATCTTCACGGATCGACACCATGCGATACAGCCTTAACGCCCTGGGGACGGTCCTAATCGAAAGCTTCGCTGGCCTAGGCGAAGTCCTGTTTCTGCTTTTCCGCTGCCTGGGGTGGCTTACCCGTGGCATCCCCTATCCCGAGCAGACTGTCCGGCAGTTTTACTCCATTGGCGTGCAAAGCCTGCCGGTCATCCTCACCACCGGAACCTTTGTCGGGGCGGTGATGTCCTACACCTTCTACAACCAGTTTCTCACCATGGGAGTGGAAAGCTGGACCGGGGCCCTGGTCGCCAAAGCCATGGTCTGGCAATTGGCGCCAGTGCTGGCGGGCCTGATGCTGGCGGGCCGGGTGGGTTGCGCCATGACTGCCGAAATAGGCACCATGAGCGTTACCGAACAGATAGACGCCCTGGACACCATGGGCACTGACCCGGTGCGTTACCTGGTGCTTCCCCGTCTCCTCGCCAGTTTTTTCATGACTCCCATTCTCACCATTTTCGCCATCAGCATCGGCGTGGCGGCAGGGTTTGTGGTAACGGTGATTTTCCTCGGGGCGGAATTTCACTACCAGTGGACACAGCTCAAGGACTGGATGATTCCCTACGACTATATCCAGGGCCTCTCGAAGTCCTTTATCTTCGGGCTCGCCATTTGCCTGATCTGTTGCCGTAACGGCCTGAAAACCACCGGGGGAGCTGAGGGGGTGGGGAAAGCCACCACCGAGGCCAATGTCTCGTCCTGTATCGCCATCCTGGTTCTAAATTTTGTCCTTTCGGTGATTCTTTTTTATCTGCGGCCAGCCTGGGACGATTTCGCCTTTATGCTGGACAAGCTCTCAACCAACCTGTCCACCCTGGTCACCCACTGGTGAACACCGGGCAAGGGAGCGTAGCTTTCCCTGCTCTGTTACTCGCTAAAACCTTACGAAGGGATATTGTCGGTGCCGGAATTGTCTCCCACCCCGAATGCCAGTTTACGCCAGCCGGTGATCATCCTGGACGACGTTTACAAGTCCTTTGGCCAGGACGAGCGCCGCTCCCAGCCTCTGCGCGGGGTGACACTCAGCATCAACCGGGGGGAGAAATTGGTGATCATCGGTCCCTCGGGAACGGGAAAAAGCGTGACCCTGCGGATGATAATGGGTTTGATCGAACCTGACCAAGGGCGGGTGGTGGTGATGGGGCGTGACCTCGGGCAAACCAGTCGCCATGAGTTGTGGAACATCCGCAAACACATGTCCATGCTTTTCCAAGGAGGCGCCCTGTTCGACAGCATGACTATCGGGGAAAATGTGGCTTTCCCCCTCCGGGAAGCCGGGGAGAAGGACCAGGAAAAAATCCGGCTGACTGTCAACCACCTCCTGGGTGAAGTTGGCCTTCCCGGGGTAGAGGACAAGATGCCTTCCGAGATTTCCGGCGGCATGCAGAAACGCGCCGCTCTTGCCCGATCACTAGCCTGTAGTCCGGAAATCATCCTTTACGACGAGCCCACCACCGGACTAGACCCGGTGATGGCTGATTCCATATCCAGCCTGATCCTGGCTACCCACGCCAGCATAACCGATATCACTTCGGTTGTGGTCACCCATGACATGCTGGTGGCGCAAAAGGTGGCTGACCGCGTGGTGATGCTTTTTTCCGGGCAGGTGGTGGCCGACGCCCCGCCCGACTTTTTTTTACGGATGGCCAACCTGCCGGAGGACGAGTTCTCCCGCGAAACCAACGCCCACGCCCGCCTGATAAGACAGTTTGTCAGGGGGGAGGCGACAGGGCCGATCCGCACTGTTTTCTGAAGCGTCTTAGTCATGGACCGGCGTGGCCAGCCGGTGTGTTTTACTGTGTCGCTCCGGGCCCTGAAAGGTTCGGGAGGAGAAAGTGATGGCAGGCAGAAAAAACCTGGCGGGAATGGAGATGACCATAGGCTTTACCGTCGTGGCCGCCCTGGTCATCCTCATGGTGATGCTGTTCGTCTGGGGCAACAACTCGTCTTTTCTCGACAAGCATTACTGGGCGGTGGTGGAAATGAACAACGTCAGCGGACTTCGGGAGGGAGCGCCGGTGAAAATCGGTGGCTTCCAAATCGGGAAAGTATCCGCCATCGAACTCGACTCCAATTCCCGAAACATCGTTATCTCCCTGTCCATCGACGATAATCGCCGCATCCCCCGTGACAGCATGGCCAAAATTGGCACCTCTGGCCTGGTTGGCGACTCGTTTCTTGACATCATCCCCGGACATTCCGAGGACAACCTGAAACGCGCCGCCAGCAAAGACGCGGCCGAGCGAATTCAAAGCGCCCCACCTGCCGAGCTTTCCGATCTTATGCTGCAGGCCAACACCCTGGGGACGAAACTTAACTCTATCCTCGATTCACTCAACAAACTCTTGGGTAACGGGGATTTTCTCGACAACATCAATCAAATCGCCAACAACCTCGCCGCCACCTCGGCTGGCGCCAAGAACATCGCGCTACGCAGCACCGCCATCGCCGACAATATTGAGCGCACCTCCGAAAACGTGGTCGCGCTTACCTCCCTCATCCATGAGCGCATACTCAGCATCTCCGAAAACGTGCTGGCTCTTTCCTCCCTCATCCATGAGCGCGTACTTAGCATCTCCGGCAACCTCGGCACCACCAGCGAGAATTTGGCCGCTGTATCCGGCACCATCCAGGACCGGATAGACGGCATCACCGACAATGTCAATCACCTGATCGACCGGATCGGGGAAATTGCCACCACCGCCGGCACCACCGTGACCAACATCAATGGCGGCGTCGACGATATACGCCAGGGTATCTCCCGCACCCTGGCCAATCCCGAATTCACCGGCGCCATCACCAGCAGTGCGCACAACATAGCCGAGTTGACCGGTAGCCTCAACCAGCATAAGCCAGAGTTGGAAAAAATCATCGACAACCTTGCTGCCCTTTCCGACAACCTCAGGATTTCCAGCAAGCAGTTGGACGCTATCATCGCCAATGTCGAACCCGAACAAGTCGCCACCGGCTTTAACGCCCTCACCGGCACCCTCGCCAGCATCAGCGAGTTGGTGGAAAAAATCCGTAACGACCCGGTCCTCGCCCTCTCGATAAACAAGGCGGCTGACCGCATTGTCAAAATGAAGTTTGACGAGATGGCCAAGTCGCCCAACTTCAAAACCAGCGACCAGACCCTCCAGGAAATCAAGCGCTGGACTAGCCAGGCGCTAGAGAGGGGCAATTTCCCTGACCCCGGGTTTAGCCCTGAACGGCGCCCCTATCTCATCGACCCCTAAGTCTGTCCCGCCCCGCAAGGGCGAGGAAGGGGCTAAGCCATTCCACCCATAGGAAAAGGGAGGGGCATCCCCTCCCTTTTCCTATGGGTGGCGCCAAACCTCTTCCTCCGGCCACCTATTCAATCCTGGCAAAGAGTGTTTTTAGATAGCGGCCCTGGGGAAAATCCCCCGCCACTGGGTGGTCGGCCCCAGGACCTGCCTCGAGAAACACTGTAAGACCACGCCCCGCCTCGGCCACTCCCTGCCGCACCGCCTGGCGCCAACGCTCTAGCGACACCGCTCCGGAGCAGCTGGAACTAAGAAGCAGTCCCCCGGCTGGCAGGGCGTTAGCCGCCAGGCGATTAAGGTCGCGGTAGCTTTTCAAAGCCTCCTCCACCTCCTCCTTTCCCCTCGCCAATTTCGGCGGATCGAGGACGATAAAGTCGAAATCCCGCCGCCCGCCTTTGCCGGCGACTTCCCTTAAAACCATGAAAGCGTCCTGGTGGCGGAAACGGATAGCTTCGCCGGCTTGGTTAAGGCTAGCGTTTTCCTTCGCGACCGCCAGCGCCTTTTCGTCAAGATCCACCGCGGTTATCGCCGTGGCGCCACCGCGCCAGGCCGCCAGGGAAAAGCCGCCGCTATAGGAGAAAAGGTCAAGCACCCGCCTTCCCCGGGCCAGGCTACCAACCCGGGAGCGGCTGTCGCGTTGGTCGAGAAAAAAGCCGGTTTTATGCCCAGACTGGAAATCCACCTGGTAGCGGACGTTGTTTTCCGAGATCACCACCCGGTCGGGCGGAGGATATTGCGCCTCGAGCTTGGCGAAAGACACCCCCTCTTTCTGGGCCGCCCCCGGATCGGCTCGGACAACCGGCCGCGAGGCAGGGTAAAGCTCCCGGAGTCCATCCACCAGCCAATCCATCAAATAGAGCCAGCCGGCCGAGAAGGGCTGGATAAGGAGAACGTCGGCGTATTTATCCACCACCAGGCCGGGCAGCAAGTCAGCCTCGGCGTTGACCAGGCGCCAAGAGTCGGTGGTTTCCGGTAGGCGGAGGATACCTTCCCGGAGATCGCGGGCGTAGGAAAGGCGGCGCCGGAGGAAAAGCGAGTCAACTTTTTCATCCGGATGACTGGTAAGCAGGCGAATGGCGATGGTGTTGTCGGGATGGTAAAAAGCCTCCCCCACCCGGCCGCCATCGCGGTCGCGGACCTCAACCAATGAACCTGCCACCAGTTCTACCCCGCGGGGGAGCTGGAGCATTTTCCGGTAAATCCAGGGGTGGCGGGAATGGCGGGGAATTTTCAGGCGTACCACGGGGAGAAGCATAGGGTTTTCCTGGGGACTTGGGGAAGCGGCGCTCGGGGCCACAGCGGGGCTATCAGGGACGGCCAGGGGCGTTCTTGTCCCAATGCTGGCGACGTTCTGCCACAGCGGCGTCCCATTTCTCCCGGCGGGGTGAATCCAACCGCGCCAGCACCTGTACGTGCATTTCCTCGAAAATGCCCCGGATTTCCCCAGATGATTGGCGCCGCAGGCGGCCGACTTCTTCCAGATGGCTTATAACAACCGCCCGAATGTCCTTCTCCTCCGCCACGTCCAGGCTCACCACTCCCTGGAGGTTGTCCATCATCTTCTGAGCCATGTCTTCGATACGGGGGGGGCGGGGAAAGGTGTGGCGGCGAAAATAGAACAGGGTCAGGCCCGAACCTATGACGGCGCCAGCCAGGACACAGACCAGGGGGGCGAGAAAACGCAGCCAGCGGCTCCGCCGTTCCAGACGGTGGGGATGAAAATGTCGGGAAGATTGGCTTCCTAACGGCTTGTCGTCAAGAGATTGCATAGTGGCCTTTTACAAAAAAAATCTGACTCGGCTGGATGGAACGGGGTGCTAAAGGAGAAGCACGTTCTCCATCACCTCCATAAGCGAATCCACCATGGCGGTCTGGCTTTCGAGATAGAGCAAGGAGTTGAAGGCGAGCATGACCACCCCCGCCGCCGCCAGGCTTGCCAAGGCCGCCGTACCCGCGAAGAGGGGGAGGGAGAATATCCCTTCCGTTTCCTCATCCACCGGCAGGGAAGCCAAGCGGATCCTGAGTTTAGCCAAATCCATAGCCAACGGGTCTGGCCGCTGGGCGGCTAGGCCGGACAGGCGCTCCAGCTTATTCAGGAAAGTATCCATGCAATCCTTCCTTTCCAGGGTTCTTTCTCACCAATTGCCTTCAACTTTTTTTTGGCGCGAAAGATACGCACCGCCACCATGACCCGGGTAGCGCCAATCCGGCTGGCAATCTCGTCCTGACCAAGGTGCTCCAGGTACATCAGGGTAAGAAGAAGCCGGTCCGCCGCTGGCAAAAGCGCCAGGAGATCAAAAAGAAGATCCGCCGCCGCCGCCGGGTCGCGCTCCGTCACCTCCGGGGCGGGTTGATCCGCTGGCAGAGGGAGGTTACGCTTTTCTTTACCCCGCACCCGCCAGTACTTGTAACCGGTGAGGGTGGCGATGCGGGCTAGCCAGTGGCGAAAAGGCGCTTCGCCGCGGAATTTCCCTAGCGACAGATAGGCTTCGACAAAAACATCGTGACAGAGTTCCTCCGCCGCGTCAGGATTTTTGGCAAAATTCCGCATTTGTTTCGCCACCGCCTGATTGTGCCTGACAAACAGGCGCTCAAAAGCCTCCTCGTCTCCGGCCAGGACCGCCTCCACGTCTTTCCGGTCGAATTCGTCCATTTCCAGCATCGGGGAAGGCGTTCCTTGTTGGCTGGGAAAAGTCTAGCCCGGTCCCGGACCGCCCTTTCCAATTAAACTAATCCCGCCAATTATAACGCCTTCCCCAACCCGGCGCAACCATCCCCTCCCCAGGGTGGGAGGTCAGTCCTCCTCATCTTCCTGGTCCAGTTCAGCATCCCCTTCCCAGTCTAGCGAGTCATTATCCGCCGGATCCAGTCCAGCCCTCCCGTCCCAGCCGCCTCTCCGGGAGAAATTTCCTTCACGCCTACCGGCTTTCAGGCTTTCCTTCTGCTCCGGGGTGAGGATGGCAAGTATTTCCCCCCTGACCAAGCGACTGGCCTGGCGGATTTCTTCCCTTAATCCCCCCACCTCCCGAGCCGCCGCCACTGCGGCCGCGGGATCGCCGGCGGCGTCCTTTTCAAGTTTCCGCCTCTGCTGCTCTGCTGCCAGCAACTGGCGCTGCAACTCCAGGCGCGCCCGGTAATTTTTGGCGAGAATGTCGATGATGGAACTCACCTGGGCCGGGGCAAGGTCGAGACGCGGATCAAAAAGAAGCGCTTCTTCCCGCCCTCCCCTTGCTAAACCGGCTCCCCGCCCCGGGCGGCCTGCGAAACCGCATTGGTACCCACGCCCAGAGTCCTGGTCCCAGCAACCCCGTCCGGATGGGCCTGCGAAGCCGCGACGGCCGAATTGCTCGCCGCCACCACATCTACGTCCCCCCTCCCGGCGTCCTGAATCACTCCGGCGACCCACCCCACCCCGTTGGGGAGGGGGGAAATTTTCGCCAGCCACCAGCGACCCAGCCAAAAAAACCAGGGTCAACCCCGTCACCAGAAACCACCTTGACGTCAATGTTTTGGGCATGCCACTCTCCTATAACTGGGAATAAATGCGGAGTTAAAAGCAGAAACTTCCCCTGCCTCTCCTCCTGTTTCAAGTCTTCCTAAGCTAGTCCCTGTCCGGCGGTTTATGTTACGGGGATTTTAAATATCCCGGCCCTTTTTTTAACTCCTTGAGCCGAGCCGGGGCCGGGGTTATAATCGCCACTAAAGGTAAAGGGGGGTTTTTCCCTTAAGGAGTTAAGCCATGGTGTTAACCCGTGCGGTTAAGGTGGGAGGGGTAAGCATTGGCGGCCAGTCCGGCCTGGCGCTTCTGGCTGGCCCCTGTGTCATCGAATCCGAGACGCACGCCAGGAAAATGGCCGAGTCACTGCTGAATCTCACCCAGCGCCTCAACCTCCCCTTCGTCTTCAAGAGCTCCTATGACAAGGCCAACCGTTCCAGCCGCCAGGGTTACCGGGGACCGGGGTTAAAAGAGGGGTTACGCATTCTCGCCGCCATCCGGAAGGACTACGGGGTGGCGGTGCTTTCCGACGTGCACCAGGAAACGGAGGTGCCAGCGGCGGCGGAAGTGCTTGACCTTATCCAAATACCCGCCTTCCTTTGCCGCCAGACTGACTTCCTGGACCGCGTGGCCCGGGCGGGGAAACCGGTCAACCTAAAAAAAGGCCAGTTTATGGCGCCCTGGGACATGGCTAACGCGGTTGAAAAACTGGAGGCGGGGGGAAACAGCGACGTGATTCTCACCGAGCGCGGCTCCTCCTTCGGTTATAACAACCTGGTGGCGGATTTCCGTTCCCTCCCTATTCTTCGGCGGCTAGGCAAACCCGTGGTGTTCGACGCCACCCACAGCGTCCAGCTCCCGGGTGGCGAAGGCAACCGTTCCGGCGGGCAGCGCGAGTTTGCCCCCGCCCTGGCGCGGGCGGCGGTGGCGGTGGGGGTGGACGCTGTTTTCCTTGAGGTCCATGATAGCCCGGACAAAGCCCTTTGCGATGGACCTAACATGATTTACCTAGATAAACTGGAGGATCTCCTCCTGGCGTTACTCGCTATCGACCAGGTGGTCCGTCCCTTGACCAATAATCCGGCCGCGATGTGACCGGCTAGACTTCCTTTACCCCTTTGTCCCCCTCCATCAAGACAGGCGCCCGACATGATCCATAAAACCCAGGCCATTATCAATTCCCTTCACGCCAACGCCGACCCCGAATACTACACCTACCGGGTGGAAGTGGCGGTCCGCGATCCCGAACAGGACCAGGCCGCCCTTGCCGCCCTGCGGGAACTCCGCGAGGCTGGCCTTATCGATATCACCGGAGTGCGGCTGGTGCGTCTTTACGTAATTAACGGCCCCTTCACCCACCACCTGATTGACCAGGCCGCCGCCGAGTTCCTCACTGACCCGGTGGTAGAAATGTTCGCGGTAAACCAGTCGGTCACCCCGGGTATTGATGTGACTGACCAGGTTATCGAAATCGCCCGCCTCCCCGGCGTAATGGAACCGGTAGAGTCTTCGGCCCTGAAAGGCCTTGGTGAACTGGGAATATCTGCCAACTGGGTCAAGACTGGACGGCGCTATATCATTAGTGGCGTCACCGACCGGCGCCTCCTTCTCGCCACCGCCTCCCGCGTCCTAGCCAATCCAGTTATTGAGCAAGTCAGCCTAAACAACCCGCTCGACCTGGACCAAGAAGAGTATGAACTCAAGTACCACACCCGGCACGAGGTGCCTCTGGCGGGACTAAGTGACCCGGAACTGCTGGAGTTGTCCAAGAACGGCGGTCTCTATTTCTCCCTACCCGAACTCAAGGTTATCCAGGCCTTTTTCATCGACCTGGAGCGCGCCCCCACCGATGTGGAACTGGAAACCATCGCCCAAACCTGGAGCGAGCACTGTAGCCACAAGACCATGCGGGGCCGGGTGCTCTACCGGGAGGAGGGGCGTCCTGACGAGGAGATTGACAACCTCCTGAAAAACACCGTGGCCAGGGTCACCCACGAACTCGCCAAACCCTGGTGCTGGTCAGTTTTCGAAGACAATTCCGGAGTCATCGATTTCGACGGCGAAAACGGTATCGCCTTCAAGGTTGAAACCCACAACCACCCTTCCGCCATCGAACCCTATGGCGGAGCCGGCACTGGCCTAGGAGGAGTGATCCGGGACCCGCTAGGCACTGGCCTAGGCGGTAAACCCATTCTTAACACCGATGTCTTCTGTTTCGGACCTCCCGACCTCCCGCCCGAGCAGGTGCCAACCGGCACCCTCCACCCCCTGCGGGTGTTCAAGGGAGTGACAGCGGGAGTCAGGGACTACGGTAACCGCATGGGTATCCCCACCGCCAACGGAGCCATTCTTTTCGACCCGCGTTACACCGGTAACCCCCTGGTGTTTTGCGGCAACCTGGCCATCATCCCCAAGACGATGGCGAAGCGTCGCTACCCTAACCCCGGCGAAATCGCCCTGGTAGTAGGAGGACGCACCGGCCGCGACGGTATTCATGGCGCCACCTTCTCCTCGGTGGAATTGGATGAAAACTCGGAAACAACCTCCTCGGGAGCGGTCCAGATCGGCAATCCCATCGAAGAGAAGAAAGTCGCCGACTTCCTGATCCAGGCCAGGGACCAGGGTCTTTACTCCTGTATCACCGACTGTGGGGCGGGAGGCCTGTCTTCCGCCATTGGCGAAATGGGGGAGAATTGCGGGGTACGGGTGAATCTGGACAAGGTTCCCCTGAAGTATGAAGGTCTCACCTACAACGAGATCTGGATAAGCGAGGCCCAGGAACGCATGGTCATCGCCTGCCACCCCGACAGCTTGACCGCCCTTAGCGAGCTGGCAAAACGGGAGGGGGTGGAAATCACTCCGGTGGCGGAATTCACCGACGACCAGCGCCTCACCCTGCTGTGGAAGGGACAGGAAGTGGGTTCCCTCGCCATGACTTTCCTCCACCAGGGTATGCCCCGGCCAGAGCGGGAGGCGTCATGGAAAAACACCAACCATCCCGAGCCTAAAGCGGAGGATCTCCAGGTGGCGGACGCGCCCCAGGCACTCCTAGACATTCTCGCCGCCTGGAACGTCTGTTCCAAGGAATGGGTGATACGCCAGTACGATCACGAGGTGCAGGGCACCTCGGTCCTTAAACCCCTGGTGGGAGTGTCAGCCGACGGCCCCGGTGACGCCGTTGTCATCACTCCGCTATTGGGTAAAACCCGGGCCATAGCTGTCGCCAACGGCATCAACCCGCGCTATTCCGACATCGATCCCTACTGGATGGCGGCCTCGGCCATTGACGAGGCGCTGCGTAACCTGGTGGCGGTCGGAGCCTCTCCCTCCCAAATCGCCATCCTCGACAACTTCTGCTGGGGCAACTGCGAAAAACCCGAATGTTTCGGCGGTCTCGTCCGGGCGGCCAAAGCCTGCTACGACATAGCCCTGGCCTATGGCGTCCCCTTTATCTCGGGGAAAGACTCGCTTAACAACGAATTCGCGGTGAGAGGAGAAACCCTGGCTATCCCGGGGACGCTACTTATCTCTTCCCTGGCTATCCTCGACGACTGCCGCCAAACAGTGTCCATGGACGTCAAGACGGCGGACAACCTTATTTACATGGCGGGTTACACCCGTAGTGAACTGGGCGCCTCGCATTACTACTCCCGCCTGGGGTTTATTGGTAACGCCGTCCCCCACGTCTATCCGGAGGAAGGACTGGCCGTGTTCCAGGCGGTCCACCAGGCGATAAAGCTTGGGTTGGTGCGTTCCGCCCACGATTGCTCGGAGGGGGGGCTAGCGGTGGCGGCGGCGGAAATGGCTTTCGCTGGCCACCTCGGTCTTGACCTCGACCTTAAAGACCTGCCGGTCATTGGGGAAGTAGACCCGCTCGCCCGGTTATTCGCCGAATCAAACAGCCGCCTCCTTCTTGAGATTCCACCCGACCGGGCGGAAGAACTGGAAGCGCTTTTCGCTAACCAGGGGGCAAGTCTCGGATACCTGGGGGTGGTAACGAAAACCCCCCGGCTACTCCTCTCCCACGCCGGGGAAAGCCTGGTCGATCTGGAATTGACTGAACTCCGTAACGCCTGGAAAAGCGGCTTGGGACGTTTCCTCTGATGCCGGACTTTTCCCTTCAACCCCCACCTGGCGCTGACACAGCGGCCCCTGGCAACCCCCCGGCCAACCCCACCCCGGGCCCAGAGGTGAACCAGAACCATTCCTGGCAAGTGTCGCAGGTGACCTGGGCCGGTTGCGCGGTTAACTTGGGCCTGGCCATCCTCAAGGGTGCCGGCGGCATGGTCGCTGGCAGTAACGCCCTTATCGCCGATGCTGTCCACACCCTGACTGACCTGGCTAGCGACGCCATTGTCTTGGTGGGCGTCCGGTATTGGAGTCAGCCAGCCGATGGCGAACACCCGCACGGACATGGGCGGATCGAAACCATTATCACCCTGACTATCGGAATAATACTGGCGGGAGTAGGAGTGGGACTCGCCTTCGACTCGGTGGCGGCCCTGGCCAAGGGCATCACCACCCCCACCGACGGAAACCTGCTCCCTGGCCCAGCTGTCCTGGTCGCCCTCTTGATCGCCCTGGCGGCGATTTTCGCCAAGGAGATACTCTACCGTTGGACAGTTGCCTGGGGCAGGCGGATACGCTCCTCCGCCCTGGTGGCTAACGCCTGGCACCACCGGACCGACGCCCTGAGTTCCATTCCCCCCACCCTGACGCTGGCGGCCCGGGAGATCGGGATATGGGATAG
>JAITQC010000142.1 GCA_031289115.1 Planctomycetota bacterium | reverse complement strand
TGTCATTGGCGCCGGGTTATTTCCCGAGAGCTGTCCGGGCTTGGCTAACCACCAGGGCAAAAGCGTCGGGGGCGTGGATGGCGATTTCCGACAGGGTTTTACGGTCAAGTTCGATATTGGCTTTACTCAGACACTCGACAAAACGGTTGTAGGACAAACCAAGGGTCCGGACAGCGGCGGAAATCTCCCTTGCGCTTGCGCCGGTCGTGGGTGGCGTAAACTCCGGCCTGGATCACCGCTCCCTGGGCGATGCGGCGGAGTTTGCTGCGTCCCCCACAAAGCCCTTGGCTGGTCAAGGTCAGGGATGAGCTTGGGAATGATGTGGGTGATTTTCTCAAGATCCTTCTCCGCCTCAATTTCGGCCGCCAGGCGCAACTCTTCCGCTTTTAGTCGTTCCTCTTCGCGGGTACGGGCGGTGAGAATCTGTTTCAGGTTAGGAAGAGGAGCCAGACTCATGGTCATCTTCTTCCCGTCTTTACGGGGCGAACTCTCGGTCTTAGCCACGTCAGCCAGGGGTTTGGAGAATTGCTCCAAAAGGAGTCTTTCACCAAGGTCGGAATGCGAATGCTCGCGGGCCCGGAACATCATGGTGAAAAGGACACGGTGACCAGACTCGATAAACTGTCTCGCCTTGCCCCGTTTAATACCGACATCATGCGCCTCGATCCGGAAGGATTTTATCCGGATTTGCTTGAGTTCCGAGGCCTGGTGTTTGCGTTTCTGGTCATGCTCGCGTTTGGCCAACTGGTATTTGTACTTGCCGTAGTCCATGATGCGACAGACCGGCGGATTGGCGGTCGGGGAAATCTCCACCAGGTCAAGTTCCGCCTCCCGTGCCTTCTGGTTGGCGTCATTCAGGGAGAGAACCCCAATGGGTTCACCGTCCTCGCCAATGAGACGGATTTGGGTTGCTCGTATCTGCTCATTTATCCGCAATTCTTTCTTGCCGCTGTTGGTCATTTAGACTCCGATTTTTGCATGGCCCCCTGACACCCATATCCATCGACTCCCCCGTGAACGCCGACCCTGCGGTGGCGCCCAATCCAACCGGGGTAGGCTCCGGAAATCAATGACCCCGGCTTTTCCCGTCGGGGTTTTTCAGTTATTTAACCGGTTTGGGAGGCAAGCGCCGCGCCTGGTCTTCCGCCACAAGACTGGCAATAAGGCTGTCCACCACCTGGCTTCCCTGGTCGCCCAAGAGACGCCGGCGCAGGGTGGTGGTGCCAGCTTCCCTTTCCCGGTCACCCACTACCAGGAGGGCGGGAATACGGGAAAGTTCGCCATCACGGATCTTCGCCCCAATTTTGTCGCTACGGGTGTCAGCTTCGGAACGGAGTCCAGCCGCCAGGAGACGGGCGTTAACCTCCTGGGCGTAGCTGGCTGAGTTTTCGGTGACACTAAGGACCCGCGCTTGCAAGGGGGCGAGCCAGAGGGGGAAGTCGCCTCCGTAATGTTCGACCAAGCCACCGACAAAACGCTCCATGGAACCCAGGACTGTCCGATGGAGCATAACCACCTGGTGGCGGAGGTTGTCGGCGCCAACATATTCAACCGCAAAGCGCTCGGGGAGATTGAAGTCAAGTTGGGTTGTTGGTCCCTGCCATTCACGGCCTAGGGCGTCAACCAGTTTGATGTCGATCTTGGGGCCGTAAAACACCCCGCCGCCCGGGTCGGTGACAAAAGGCATGCCGCGTTTTTCCAGGACTGTCTGGAGGGCGTTAGTGGCCATTTCCCACTGCGCCTCGGTGCCAATGGCCTTGGCTGGGCGGGTGGCGAGAAACGCCTTGTAGCGGTAGCCAAAGACCTGCATCATGTGTTCCATCAGGTCGAGGACCAAATTAATCTCCCCCTCCGCCTGTTCGGGGGTGCAAAATATATGCGAATCGTCCTGAGTGAAACCGCGCACCCGGAGCATGCCATGCAGGGTGCCGGATGGCTCGTAGCGGTAGACTGTGCCTAGTTCACACCAACGCAAGGGCAGATCGCGGTAACTATGGACATTGGCGTTGTAGATCAGGATGTGGCCAGGACAGTTCATCGGTTTAACCCGGTAGGGTGAACCGTCGATGTCCATGGGGCTGTACATCATGTCGCCATAGTTTTGCAGGTGGCCAGAGCGTTGGTAGACAGCTTCCGAGGCGATGTGAGGGGTGTAAAGGAGACGGTACCCCCTTTTCAAATGCTCCTCTTTCCAAAACTCTTCCACCTTGTGGCGGATAAAGGCACCGTTGGGGTGCCAAAGAATGAGGCCGGGACCAACGTCTGGCTGGGTGGAAAATAGGTCAAGCTGTTTGCCAAGCGTACGGTGGTCGCGCTTTTTCGCCTCTTCCAGGCGCTCCAGATACTGGTTAAGCTCTTCCTGGGTTGCGAAGGCGGTGCCGTAAATGCGGGTAAGCTGTTTTTCTTTGGCGTCACCGTGCCAATAGGCGCCGGCCAGGCTCATTACCTTCACTTCCCCCGCTTTGGCGGTGGAGGGAACGTGGGGGCCGCGACAAAGGTCGGAAAAGGCGCCCTGTTCGTAAAAGCTAAGGACATCCCCTTGGGCACGGGCGATATTGTCAAGCTTGTAGGGATCGTCCCGATATTTTTCCTCGGCCTGGGCGCGGTTAAGCTCGTGGCGGACGAAGGGGCGGTTAGCCTTGATGATGCGCTTCATCGCCTTTTCTATCTTGGGTAGATCGTCGGCGGTGATCGGGGTGGGAGAGTCGACATCGTAGTAGAAACCGTCCTCAACCGCCGGGCCATAGGCAAAGCGGGTGCCGGGAAAAAGCTCAAGCACCGCTTCGGCTAGGACATGGGCGGCGGAATGGCGGATTTGCGCCAGACCTTCCGGACTGTCGGCGGTGATAAGGCGTACGCTGGCGTCGTGGTCAAGGCGATAGGTTAGGTCGCGGGGTAAACCGTCGACCTCGGCGGTGAGGACTTTTTTCGCCACATCCTTACCCAGCTGGCGGATCAGATCCTGAAGCGTCAGGGGCTGGGCGGGTGACAATACTTTGCCATCGGGGAAAGTTACCTGGAACATCGGGAAATTGTCTTCCGTAGTGGCGGAACCGGTGGTTGCCGGAACCGTTGGCGGTCGCTGGGGAGAAAGGGGGGAGGGGGATAGGGGATGCTGACGGACAGACCAAGCGGTCCGGACATTACCCCACTGTAAAATACCCGCACCCTTTAACCCCGGTCGAGGCCAGGGGTAAATTCAAACCCGGGGAAGGGAGGGCGCTCCCACCCAGAGCGGCACCTTGGTTGTGAAGCGAGCCCGCATCCCAACCGGTGCAGTCGTCCGGATTATTAACCGGAACAAAGTGGTGGGCGACACTGGACTTGAACCAGTGACCCCCAGCTTGTCGAGCTGGTGCTCTAGCCAACTGAGCTAGTCGCCCACATGATCCACATAGATGATAAAGTTAGGCGGATACCCCTTGACGGGATATCCGGCTTGGAACCATAATATTTGTATGGTCTTGCTTTGTCAAGCCTAATCCAGACGGAAAAAATCACCAGATGGGGGTCGGGAATGAATCCGCTTGTCAGTAGTATTCTCGGGATCGTGGCTATGGCGGTGACCGCCCGTTTTCTCCATCTTTTCCTCCTGGGTCGGCGTTTTCGCCAGGGGGTGAGGGTGGTGGATTTTTTTGGCAGAGCCTTGATGGATTTTGCCGTGGGCTGGAGAGGACGCAGCCTGTCCTATCTCTTTACCGCCTATCCCGCCTGGGTGCTGTCGGTAGCCGTCGCCTCCGGTCTTTTCTATTGGCTTTCCCCCATGATACGCGGAGTCGAGTCCCAGGGTTATCCCGCCATGCTTGGCCAGGCGTTGGGGCTGGTGCTGGTGGCTGTTATGGTCGCCACCCTGACTGCCTTCATCCTTATTTACCTGGTCTATATTTTTCGGGCTCTTTTACACGGGCTCTATCGGCGCCTGAGGCAACGCTTGCAACGGACCAAGCCAACTGAGCCGACCCAGGCAAGCGATAACCCCTGAGTCCAGGTCTCCCGTCAATCCTCCCATGGCAGTCACTATTTACATCGCCTTACTAAAGTTTTTCCTATGAAAATGCCTTCCCTTGGTAACAGGAAACAACCATGCCCCAATCCTGGGTCGATATGCAGAAGGCTGCCCTTAAGTTTGCCAAACGCTGGGAAAACGCCACCAAGGAGCGAACACAAGCGCAGACTTTTATGGTGGCGCGTCGCATGCAACTTTACCAACAGTTAACCGGGGAAAACGGGCTTTGACTTCCGCTCTTCCGGGTTTTGCCCCGGTTACTGGCGAATTGGCCGTGCGTGAAATGGAAGCCGCCATGAAAATGGCCAGGCTGTATGATGCGATGGTCAGCCAAGGTTGCCAGGATGGGGAATTAAAAGTTTTCCTGATTGGCATTTTCTTTTGCTGTTTCGCCCAGGACAACGGTATTTTTACCCGTGGTAAGTTTCTTTCCTTCCTGGAAAAGTCCCCCTCTGATGCGGCTGACTTTGCCAAACGCCTGACCCGCCTTTTTCAAGCACTTGGACTTTCCACCGGACAGCATCACCCACAACGGGATTTTCCCTGGCTTCGCGATTTCCCGCGGTTGACTGGTGACTGTTTTTCCCCTGGCGTTATTCCAACTTATTTTTCAACGTCGGTTCGCCAACTCCTGTTGGACTGCTGCCACTTTGATTGGCGTGGTATATCCCCCGGCATCTTTGGCTCCTTGTTCCAGGGAGTTATGGATCGACTTCGCCGCCGCGAACTGGGTGCCCATTACACCAGTGAGGAAAACATCCTTAAGGTCATAAATCCCCTGTTTATGGACTCTCTCTGGCGTGAATTCGCGGTGGCGCGGTCTACGCCCCGTAAGTTGGACGCTTTTCACCAGTGGATTGCCGAACTCCAGTTCCTTGATCCAGCCTGCGGTTGTGGGAACTTCTTGATGGTCGCCTATCGCGAGCTTCGCCGTCTGGAATTGGAAATCCTCAAATTGAAATTGGGAAGCGGGCAGCGAGTATTAAGAATCGCCCACTTGCGTAAAGTGGGGGTGGGTCAATTCCATGGTATTGAGATAGTGGATTTTCCCTGCCAGGTGGCGAAAGTGGGGATGTGGTTGGTGGATCACCAGATGAATTTGCTAGTGTCGCAAGCCTTTGGCCGCGACTTCTCACGTTTGCCGTTAAAAGAGTCAAC
>JAITQC010000118.1 GCA_031289115.1 Planctomycetota bacterium | reverse complement strand
TCATGATGTTTTTCGGAGAAACATCGCGGTGGACAATGTTTAGTAGCTTCCCCTCGCTGTCGGTTTTACCATGGGCGTACTCGAGTCCGCGGCAGACCCGGCTGACAATGAAGGTGGCGATGTCTATGGGGATCTTACGCTTCAGGTCAAAGTGGCGGAGAAGAAACTGTTCCAGGTTAATCCCGTCCAGATATTCCATGGCGATAAAAAAGCCATCGCTGGTGCGTCCGAGCTGGTAAATCTGGACAATGTTGGGGTGGACCAGGTTAGCCACCAGTTTCGCCTCGCCGATAAACATGGTGACGAAATCCCGGTCGTTGGTGAAACGGGGTATAATCGTCTTCATGGCCATCCGTTTGACAAAACCCTCCGCCCCGTGTTGCTCGACATCGTAAACGCTACCCATGCCACCATCGGCGATCTTGCGAATCACCTTGTACTTGAAGCTACCCTCAATGACCTGTCCGACAACCGTGGACATCGTTCGTTCTCCTCTCTCACCCAGAGCCACGCCAAACGCCAAATATCCATCGGGAAAAGTCAGTAAACCATGATAGCCGGGTTAAAGTTAGGGCGAAAGGGAAAAATCCGTTACCGGGAAAATCCCTATTCCCACCCCCGGCTTACCACCGCTCTCCCCTACCCTCCCGGGGGCTTTCCCGGTGTAAGCATTAAAGCCAAAACAGCCCAGAGGATCTCCAACCGGTGGGGCGTAAAGCCAGTCCTCCCGGACCACATCCGCCAACTTGGCCCAGGCCCTCTTCCCAGTGTTTTGCCAATCGCTCCCCCCGGATAAAAAAACGCTGTCCCGAAGGGCAGGCGTAAAAACAATCCTCACCTCTACCCAGGTCAAATAACGTAGGCACCGCTATGCTCCCGGCGGCGGGTGGCGGGTACCCTCGCCGGGAAAACTTCCCTCCAAAAGCAGGAGTCGACGTTTCCATTCCAGACCAGCGGAAAATCCCCCCAGCCGTCCCCCGGCCGCCAGCACCCGGTGGCAGGGAATGAGGATGGGGATGGGATTGGCACCGCAGGCCCCCCCGGTCGCCCGGGCCGAAAGAGTAGCAGAGCGGCGGGCAAGTTCACCATAGGTGAGGGTGTGTCCGAAGGCGATTTTCCGCATTTCCTTCCACACCCGGAGCCGGAAAGGGGTGGCTAGCGAGGCTGGAATATCAAGGGGAACGGAGAAACGGCGTAGTTTTCCCTGGTGGAAAAGCTTAAGTTCCCGGTCAAGAATCCTGGCCCACTTCTCCGCCGCGGCGGATTTGTCCTCTGTCTCTCCCGAGGGGTTAGGACAGGTGCCAGGAAAAAAAAGCCGGCTTACCCCCCGGGCGGTGACTAGCGCCACATATTCACCCGCCGGGGTGGTAATTTTACGCATCATGGTGAGCTCGCAATCCGTGTCCCGGCGCTACTCTCATTCCGGGGGGAGGCTAAACAGGCAAAACACCCCGGTCCAGTCCAGGGTACGCGGTATCCCGAGGATAGGGGCGATTTCCACGCCGGAGTAAATTCCTAGTAACGGCACCCGGTCCGCCACCGTATCCCGCACCACCAGGGCATCCTCAACTCCTTCGCTAAAACCGCCGGTGCGTCCGGCGCAGTCGATATAAAAGGCGAAGACTGGCCTACGGTTGCCCAGGTTACTGAAGAGCTGGTTGACGCGGGGGGGAATATATTCAAGGTCAATACTACGGTACATGATCTGGAAACGGGTGCCTGCCATCATGTCAGACTCAAACATGACGATTCCCTCCCGATCCCGGTTTATCCCCAGGCACAGGCGGTTGGCGTACAACTCATGGTTGTTGCTGCCGGGCGGATTGCGGTTGACGCCAAAAATCATGAAGAAAGGGAAATCCTCCGCCGTCATGGCGGGTTTTAGGCGTGACTCGAGGTAAGAAAGAGCGGGCTGGCCGTCAATCTCCAGAATCATCTGTTTTTCCGCTTTGGTCACGGTGTAGTACTCGCCAGCCGGATGGCAACCGTGAAAGACAATGCTGTCAAGCCGGAGGTCGCCCAAGAAGGTCAGCAAAACCGAATGCCCGCTGTCGCCACCCCGGCCAGTCCACACCTGTCCAGCCGAGCATTCGAAATCGCTCATCAGTCCCGCCCCCACCAGCCGGCGGGGAAGAAAGCCGAGACTTTCCTCCAAACCCTGGAGTAACGGAGTGGCGAGATTGAGGCGTAGTTCACCCTGGCTACGGTCGATGGCGTCATAAAAAAGGATGGCGGGGGTGTCGGGTTCAAGACCCTTCTTTTTCAGCCGGGAGCCTATGCTTATCCCCACTTCCCGCTCCCGGTCCATCATGGCTGACTCGACGTAAAGCCGGCAGTCGACACTCTCCAGCCAGATCATGGCCACCCCCAGCTGGTAGCCGGAATAGCCAAAACCGCTGTTAGTGACCACCCCGATGGCGCCACCCCCGATCACCAGCGTATCCGCGCCTAACTGGTTGGAAATGATTCTACGGATAAAATGTTGATCATGGGCGATGGTGGCGAAAAGCATGATTAAACTACAGGAACCCTGGCGTTGGGAATTTTCCAAAGCCGAGTTGATGGCGGCAGTGACAGCGGCTTCACTGTCCGGGTTGTCGCTAAAACCAACGCTTACATACATAGACGTTTTCCTTGGGCAGTTTGGTTTTTAAACAAGCTTCCCCAAAAAGCAGGTGGGTTATT
>JAITQC010000221.1 GCA_031289115.1 Planctomycetota bacterium | reverse complement strand
AAGACTGAGACGTTGTGTAAGGTGTAATGGACACAATGATAATTGTGTAAAGCATTTTCCGTTTGCCATTACACAAGTCAATGACATCGGTAAAGGTACTGGAAAAGTTGGTCAAGGACATAATGGTGAAGGATTCTGACCAGCGGAAGGTCAAACGCGAAACAGCGCAAAAGCAACTCATATCCTACCGAAGACCAGCTGGATCGTCTGGTACAGCTCTTTATCCCAGGCGGTCTGGACCGCCAGCGTTATGAGACGAATAATACGGGTCTCGAATGGAAAATCCTCATTGCGAAGGCGGAATTCGAGTCGGCTGACATCTCCGAAGTGGATCTGATGCACAAGTTCAAAAGGGCGCAGGATTTCCTCCTACGCCCCGGACATTTTGGGAAAACCGTCACGACGCGGGAACGTGCCGTTTCGCTTCCACTTATCTTTGATGTATATTTACAACTCTATGCACTAAATATAGTTGGAACACATCATATAGATGGTTCCAATTGTTTGATATGGTTACCCCGCCAGGACTCGAACCTGGAACAAGAGAACCAAAATCTCTTGTGTTGCCAATTACACCACGGGGTATTTAGTGATACTGCCTGATTCGGAAAATTCTAGGGTTTACTGCGCGATGACGCAAACAGCTTGTCTACGGTGTACGACGGTTTTCTGATATTTATGGAAGTTTTCGCAAAAACTAGCTTGGTATTGTGGCGTGTCGGCCGTAGACGCATTCACAATCGGGAAAGACAGAGGTTTTTACCAGCCAGGTGTTGTCGGTTTAAGCCTCCGGAACCTGATCGCCAGCCAGGCGTCAGCCACGGCAAAAAGTGGGACGACTCGCTGGCGACCAGGGATTAGGAAGCGTCCCTCCCCAAGAATCCTGCCGCTTGCGGCTGCGGGAACGGGACGACTGTTTTTAGATACCGGAAAACTCGCTGGATCACCCAGCTTTACCCTAAAGCTAACCGTCAGGACGTTAAAACTGGCTCCGTCCGGGTCGGACTAGGCGTCGTCCAGGGCGGCCACCCCGGGAAGAACTTTGCCTTCCAGGAATTCCAGGGAGGCGCCGCCACCAGTGGAGATATGCGTCATTTTGCTGGCGAGGCCGGACTTGTTTACGGCGCTCACCGAGTCGCCGCCGCCAATGATGGAGACGCAACCAGTGTTGTTGGCGATGGCCTTGGCCAGGGCAAAAGTGCCGGTGGCGAAGGCGGGTTTCTCAAACACTCCCATGGGCCCGTTCCAGACAATGGTTTTCGCCTTGGCGATCTCGGCCACAAACAGGTCAATAGACTTGGGGCCGATGTCTAGGCCCATCTGGTCGGCCGGGATGCTGGCGAAGACGCCATCGGGGGAGTCCACGTCAAACTGTTTGGCCGTGACGTGGTCGACGGGAAGGAGGAGTTTGACATTCTTGGTCTTGGCCTTTTCGATTACCGATTTGGCCAAATCCAGCTTGTCTTCCTCCACCCGGGATATCCCCACCGGCTGGCCAGAGGCCTTCATGATGGTGTAGGCCATGGCGCCGCCAATGATCAGGGAATCTACTTTTTCCAACAGGTTGGTAATGACCTGCACCTTGTCCGAGACCTTGGCGCCACCCAGGATGGCGAGGAAGGGTTGGGCAGGTTTAGCCAGGGTGTCGCCGAAATACTTGACCTCCTTCTCCATCAGGAAACCGGCCACGTTGGTCTTGATGTACTTGGTGACCCCCTGGGTGGAAGCGTGGGCGCGATGGGCAGTGCCAAAGGCGTCGTTCACGTAGATCTCACCAAAGGAGGCGAGTTCCTTGACAAAGGCGTCGATTTTGGCCTTGGTGGCGTCGTCCTGTTTGGCGTATTTGTTAAGGAGCTCCTCCTCCGGGTGGTAGCGGACATTTTCCAGCATAACCACCTGACCATTGGTGAGGGAATCCACCAGTTTTTTCACCTCGGGACCGACGCAATCGCTGGCGAGGGGGACTGGCTGGCCCAAGAGTTCAGCCAGTTTAAGAGCGGCTGGTTTCAGGCTGAACTTGGGGTCGGCTTTGCCGTCGGGACGGCCAAGGTGGGACAAAAGAACCAGTCGGGCGCCGTTTTTCAACAGGTACTGAATGGAGGGGAGAGCCGCCTCAATACGGGTGGCGTCTGCGACCTTGCCATCCTTAAGGGGAACGTTGAAATCGACACGCATCAAAACGCGTTTTCCGCTGACATCAATGTCGCGAATGGTTTTCTTTGGCATAACATACTCCTTGCATAAAAATGGTTTGGGAAAATACGGTCGGTTAAATAGTGTTTCCGGGGAGAGTCAGTTTTTTTTTCTTTTGCCGACCGGTTTGGGCCGGGGTTCCGGGGCTGGGGTGAGGGGTGGAGCCGGAGTGGGACTTTTCTTAGTCTTAAGAAATTCGTTGTCGGCCAGGCTTGCCGGTAGAACCGCCGGAACAGGGTTGGTTATCTTTCGGGCCCGTATAAGCACTTTCAGGTCGTGGCGAAGAAGCCGTCGAGCCACGCTCAGGGCAATATCCACGTCTTTTATGCCGGCGCCGTAATTCTGCATACGGTTAATGTCACCCATGATGTCGGTGGAACGGTGGACGACAATTTTCATCAGATCCTTAAAGACCGCCAGTTCCTTTTTGTCCATCATGTCCGGCTATCCCCCAGCAAGAATACCATGCGTAACCGACAAAGGATGGTTAGGAAAAAACAACCGACAACAAAGAGCCCGCACGAGAAAACCCGCACAGGTTACAAGCCAATTACTTAATTTTTAACTATTTCAGGGAAATGTCAAGCATTGAAGGGGAAAACACCGGCGTTTCACCATTCACCCGAACCGGGAACGTCACCGTAGGGACCGCTTCCCAGCCAGGCGGGGTTTGGCCGTGCGCGGCCTCCCAGGGGGAAATCATAGGGGTCGGGTGGACTTGAGGGTGTAACATCCGGGCCACCCGAGAATTGGGAAAGGCCGGAGGAGCGCCGGGAGGGTCTGGGGCGACGAGTTTTTTCAACCCTTTCCGGATGAGAGTAGATGGAGTATTCGGACTTCGGGGCGGCTGGGATAGACCGGGCCGCATTATCCCGCACCGGCACGGGCGAAGGACTGCCGTACTGGGAGGGCAGGGAAAAGAGCGACCGGCCGTCCGGGCGGTCAGGGTTGTATTCGCCTCCCCAGGCTGAGGCCAGCTTCTCCTGGAAAACGTCAGGTTTCACTAGGGGAGTTAGGTCAAGCATGCCCCGGCGCTCCCTTTCGTCAAGCTGCCCAACATAGCCGCGGGCCCAATTTTGCCAGGTCTCCAGGGCAACCCGGTGGTAAGTCTGGTTTTGTAGGCGTTTCCTTGCCAGGGGACGGTCTTTCGGACCACTCCAGAGAACCAGGTCGGGGTTGGGGGTGGGAGAATGCAGGTCGAGAATCTTGTACCAATAGGCGCGGGCGCCGTCCCGGTCCATGTTTATGTAGTAGCAGATCTCACCCAGGCGGTAGTAGCTCGCCGCTTGTTCTGCCAGACGCCACTCTTCCGAAGCTTTCTCCAGAGCTTTGCTGTACCATTCCACCGCCTGGTGGGCGAGGTCGCTTGCCCGGGCGCGTTCCTCGCCAGTGCGGGCGGTAGACATTAGTCGCATCGCTTCCGCCTGGAAGGTCTCGCCCATAAGGTGCATCAAGTCAAACCGGTCAGGAGCGCGGTCCATAGTCTGGCGCGCCACCTCGCGAGCGGTCTGGTAGGCTCCGACATCGGTATAGGCGAGGACAATGTCTAGCCAGGCGTCGATAAGTTCCGGATCTTCTTTTACCGCCAGCCAGTAATACTGAAGGGCGTCCTTGGGTTTGTCCTGGCGCATCAGGTTTATCGCCATCAGGTAATAGAGCCAGGAGCGGTTGCGGTTTAACTGGGCGGTGTCACCATCGTCTGGGGTGGCGACTTCCGGTTTCTCCGGGGTGGCGGGGCTTTCCACCACCGTGACCGATGGCGTGGGTTCGAGGGGTGACACTTCCAGTTGACGCCGGGTTTCCCCCAGGTTGCCCGCTAGGTCAGTGGCGCTGACCCGTAGGGATACGGGGCCGCTAAGCTGTTCCGGAAGGCGCCATTCACTTTCACTTTCACCCGGGAGGGCGCTGGCGATTACCTGCCAATCGTCGCCGTCCGCTGACCAGGAAAGGCTAACTGGGTGGTCCCCAAGATTTTCATCCCGGGCGAGCCAGGCCGGGTTAATCAATTCACCGGCAGTTGCCGTATCTTGGTCGGGAGAGGTTATTTCCACCGTGGGGGGAAGGGTGTCTACCACCACCCTGGCCTGGGGAAGCGAATCGGTTTCGGGAGGGGTGGAACTGGCCCCCTTGACTACCGGACGGCTGATAAATAGGTAAACGCCGTCCCGTTCCACTTCGACTCGCCTGACAAAACGGACATCGCCGTCCGGCAGGGTTATTTTGCGGCAATTACCAAGATTGACCCAGGTGTCATGCGAATCCTCCCTCTGGTAGAGGTCAGAGCTTTCGGCGTTACGGCTTTCCTGGTCGACTGGACTCACGGTGACCACAAACTCGTGTTCCGCCACATATACCCCAGACACCAGGTCGCCCCCCTGGGCACCGGCATGAAAAAATAACAGGGTTGTCAGTCCCAGGACAAGGGTGTTAAATCTCTGCTGCATACCATGGTCTCCCGGTACAAGCCGCAATATTAATATCGGCTGTTCGGCGGCGAAAAAAAAGTTATTTCGCCTGACCGGTCGATTCCCCCCTGAAAATGCTTGTCGGTTTGGCTACTTCCGATAATAATTGGTCTACCCTAAGGAAAACCGGTTAAAACAAGTCACCCGGGGAAACCTCG
>JAITQC010000186.1 GCA_031289115.1 Planctomycetota bacterium | reverse complement strand
GGGTTACTAAGGGAGGTGCAAGACAATGGCCAAGAATGCGTCAGCCAACCAGCTTTACGGTGGCATAGATGTAGGTGGCACTAAGGTTCTCGCCCTCCTGGTTGACCGGAATGGCTCGGTGGTCTCGGCTTCCAAACGGAAAACCCGGGGCGAACTGGGGTTTCGTTCGGTTTGCGAGCGGGCGGCCGAGGCGATGCGGGAAGCGGCGGAAATCGAGGGTTACCAGCTGGAGAATCTCGCCGCCATTGGTATCGCGGTTCCTTGTCCGGTCCTACCCACCGGTTGCACCGCTCCTGCCCCCAACCTCCCGGGCTGGAAAAACGCTCCCCTGATACGGACCATGGAGGAACTCACCGGCCGGCCGGTTTACGCCGAAAACGACGGCAACGCCGGCGTGTATGGCGAATACGCCTTTGGGGCAGGCAAAAACGCCAAGACTCTTCTTGGCCTGTTTGTCGGCACTGGCATTGGCGGCGGTCTGGTTTACCATGGCGAACTGGTGGTGGGGGAAAACCGGATGGCGGCCGAGGTAGGACACATTATTGTCCAGGAGGGTGGCCGGCGTTGTGGTTGCGGTCACAAGGGGTGCCTGGAGGCCTACGCCTCCAAAACCGGCATGGCCCGGCGTTTCTCCTGGGAGATTATTCAGGAGGGGAGGAAATCCGCCATTACCCAGGTCTGTCCGGACGGTAATTACGCCACGGTAAAATCCTCTTTCCTTCGCGAAGCCTACCGCAGTGGCGACCCGGTGGTGGTGGAAACCCTGCAGGAAGGCGCCCTTTACCTGGGGGTGGGGGTGGCGTCCTTTATCACCCTTTTTGGCCCGGACATGATTGTCATCGGCGGCGGGGTTTTCGAGGCGCTGGGTAAAGAGCTTCTTCCTAGTGTCAAAGAGTCAGCCCGCCAGCGCACCTGGCCCGAGGCATCCTACCGCGACAGCAAGATCAATCTGGCTCTTCTAGGCGACCACGCGGTGGGACTGGGGGCGGCGGCCTTCGCCATGCACTCCTTGGACCGGGATACACGCAAGAGCAAGAGCAAGAGCAAGGCGGGTAAATAAAGTGCCAGAAAATATCGCGGTGGTCGCCAATACCAATAAACCCGCGGCCCGCCGACTGGCCCAAATGGTGGCGCGGGATTTTAAGGACAACCCCCAATACCGGGTAGTCCTAAGCGAAGACTACGATGACGACTTGTCTAGGCAGGACTTCATCCTTCTGGTGGTCTTCGGTGGCGATGGCACAGTTCTAGGGGCAGTGAGCCGCTTCCGGGGTGATTCGGTGCCACCTGTCCTCGCCTTTAACCTGGGCCGCCTGGGTTACCTCGCCGGCAACTCCCCCAAGGGGGTGGTGAAGAAGATTCGCGACGCCCTGAAAAACAAATTGGCTGGCAGTAACCGCCTGATGCTCAAAATCCTGCTTCCCCGGCAAAAAAAAACCGCCCTGTTCGCCCTTAACGAAGTAGTCCTTTCCCCTGCCCAACATGGCCGCATGATACCGCTGCAGGTGACAGTAAATGGGGAAGAAGTCATGTACACCCGGGGCGACGGAGTGATTGTCGCTACCCCCACCGGTTCCACCGCCTATGCCCTGTCCGTGGGCGGGCCAATCGCCAGTCCAGAGCTGGAGGCGATGATTATCGCCCATATCTGCCCGCATCTCCTAGCTAACCGGCCGCTGGTTCTGGGACCGCGGGACAGGATCTGCCTGGTGCACCACGCCGACGGGCCGGCGGAACTCATACTGGATGGTTTCAATCGCCAGCAAGTAGAACCGGGCGAAATAACCGAAGTGATGGCGGCTCCGACCAAGGTGTGTTTGCTTTCCCCGCCAACCGGACGGTTCGCGATTTTCCGGGAAAAACTCGGCTGGAGTTTCGAAAAGGGCCGTTTTCCCCTGAAACCATAGGGTAACCTGTTTTGAATGGGAAATAGGCAGATGGACCGGAACGTCTGGTGCCAGTCACTGGTTGACCGCCTGCTTGACCTCGCCCTGGACGAGGATATCGGTCCTGGCGACGCCACCACCGCCGCCCTGTTTCCCGGAGCCGGGCGGGAGGCCAAAGGCTTTTTCACTGCCCGCGACCCGGGGGTGCTGGCGGGAGGGGAAGTGGTAAGTAGACTTTACAGCCGCTTGTCTGCCCGCTACTACGATGACTCCGGCGCGGTGCGGGTGAAGGCTCTCTTGGCAGATGGGACAGCTTTTACGGCGGGAACCCGGCTACTGGAAATAAGCGGAGACGCCCGGGTAATTCTCACTGGCGAACGCACCGCCCTAAACCTCTTGCAGCGCCTCTGCGCTGTGGCTAGCCGCACTCGAACCTATGTCGACCGGGTGCGGGGTACCCGGGCGGTAATTCTGGACACCCGGAAAACCCTGCCTGGCCACCGGATCCTGGACAAGCTGGCGGTGGTGGCGGGTGGCGGGTCTAACCACCGTCTGGGTCTTTACGACATGATTCTTATAAAAGACAATCATCTGGCCGCCTTCGGGGGGGCGGCGGCGGCGATTCGGGCCGCCCGCCAGGCTTCCACCCTTCCTGTCATGGTGGAAGTTGACAACCTGGAGCAGTTGGCTGACGCCTTGACCGCTCAGCCTGACTATGTCCTTCTTGACAACATGACGCCAGAGCGCCTGGCCGAGGCGGTGGCTTTGACTGACGCCAGGGTCAGGGAAAAGGGCGGGAAACGCCCAGCCCTGGAAGCGTCGGGGGGAGTTAACCTGGACACGGTGGCCCAGGTGGCGAAAAGCGGAGTGGACCGGATTTCGGTTGGCGCCCTGACCCACGCCGCCGGTTCGCTGGACATTGGTCTGGACTTCAGTTGACCCAAGCCTCTGGCCATCGGTAGACGCCGGTTGCCCTAGGGGAAACGCTCCATCCGGGAGGAAAGCAAACCATGTCCAAGTTTGGACCAACCCTTCGGGCGTCACGTTTTTTCGCCAGTTGTTTGGCGACGCTTTTCCTTCTCGCCGGTTGGGCCTTGGCAGCCGACAGCCCCGACAACGCCTTGACCACGATTGGCTGGGGAGCCATTCTGGTGGAGTTTCTCCGTTCCATCGACACCGTCTGTTTTGTCGGCCTGGTCATATTTGTCATGCTGGTGGGTCTGGCGGTAGACGTTTTTTACCATATCCGGATATCTCGCTTGATACCGGACGAAGTGCTTACCGGGGTGCAGGAGGAAATGATAAACGGCGAATACGAGAAGGCCCTAGAGACTTGCCAGAAATCTGACAGTCTGGTGGCGCAAGTGTTCGCCACGGCTCTCGCCAAAACCGACTATTCTTTTGAACGCATGGAAACGGCTTTCCGGGAGGAGGCCGCGGTGGTGGGTCTTATCTGGCGCCAGTGGGTAGACCAGTTCCGCCTCTTCGCCTGGGTCGGGGGACTGGTTGGCCTGGCCGGCGCTCTACTCGACAGCATTTCCCTCTTGGCCAACACCGCTGGCCGCGCTAACGCTAGCTTTGTCAGTGTCTCTTCCTTCGAAATACGGGCCACCATTTATTGCATCCTGGGTTCCCTGGTAATCGGGGTGGCCAACATGATTCTCGCCCTGGTGGTGCATCATTTCGCCCAAGCCAGCCTTACCCGTATCCTGGTGGAAGTGGACCGCCTGGGAGGGGAACTCCTTGACCCCTTCCGGCCTATTCCCGAAACCACGGAGGAAAACAGCTAAGTGCTTATCGCTGGCATTGTTATATCTTATCTGGTTGGTTCCATCCCCTTTGGCCTCCTCCTGGGGTTCGCCGCTGGCAAGGATGTCCGCCAGGAGGGATCGAAAAACATTGGCATGACCAATGTCTGGCGGGTCTGTGGCCG
>JAITQC010000123.1 GCA_031289115.1 Planctomycetota bacterium | reverse complement strand
AGCCTCTTTCCGGGCCTGGAGGCGCCCGGGTAGCGACAGGCTTTCTCCCATCCCGCCGGATTTAGCGAGTTCCGCCAGACGCGACAGCACCGCTCCGTAAGGGAGGCGAGCCCCCATTTCCTCCTCCAGGAGATGCCGAAAGGCGTAGAGCAGGCGTTCCGGGTCAAGAAACGCTTCCGCTTCCAGACGAAAAAGGAGGCCGTCTTTTTCCCGCCAGGCCAGTTTTTCCACTAGTTCCCGCCCCGCCCGGGTTAGCCGAGTCTCAACCGTCCTTAGGGTTTTGGCCTTGGCCAAGAGGCGGTCCCTAAATCCAGGCAGGATTGCTTCCAAGGCAGGTATGGTCTGGTGACGGATGCGGTTACGCTGGAAAGCGGTATCAAGGTTACTTTCGTCCTCTCGCCAGGAAAGGTGGTTAAGCTGGGCGTGGGCGAGGATGGCGGAGCGGGGAATTTCCAGAAGCGGGCGGGCTACAGTTATCCGCCTTCCGTCAGGAAGGGGGGAGGAGGCCAAGGGCAGCATGCCGGAAAGCCCCCGACGGTGCGTTCCCCGCCTTAGGTGCATTAGTATGGTCTCGGCCTGGTCGTCAGCGTGGTGGCCAGTGAGGACCCAGGTTGGTTGACAGCCGGCGAGGTCGGCAAAAAAACGCTGGCGAGCCAGGCGCCCCGCCTCTTCCAGGCCCAGGTGGTTTTCCCGCGCTAGGCTTGGGATGTCCACTTCTTGGCTCACGAACTTAACTCCCCGCGCCGCCGCCAGGGCTTGACAAAACTCCCGGTCCTCTCGGGACGCCGAGCCGCGTATTCCGTGGTCCAGGTGGGCGGCTAAGAGGGGAGGGCGGTCGGGGTTTTCCTCCCGCCAGCGCTGGCTAAGGTCAAGCAGGGTCACAGAGTCCAGGCCTCCAGACAGGGCAATAATCAGGAGGCTCGGCGCCACTAGAGTGGCGGGTGACGCGGTGACGCCGGCCGGGTCGGCCGACTGGGCCGACTGGAGCAAGGCCTCGAGGCTAGTGGTGAAGGGCTGAAGTAGCATGGGGAAAACCTCCGGGACAAACTGGCGCCACCCGGAAAAGGGGAAAACCCAGTGCGAGGGAGGGAGGGAGAGGGTTGGTGCTGGGGGGCAGAATTGAACTGCCGACACCGGCCTTTTCAGGGCCGTGCTCTACCAACTGAGCTACCCCAGCGCGTGGTCTGTGAAGAAAAAGTATATGTTTGGCGAAAAAGCTGTCAATGCTTTTTCCCACATTTCAACCCGTCCCGGGTGGCTCTGACGCTAGTGGCATTTTCTTATTGACAGTGGGGGTCAAGGGCGATAATCTTTATTTTTCTTACCCATGTCCGCTGGACGGGCATGGGAATTTTGTCTTTATCCCCCGGCTGCTTTTGGGCAGATGACGGGCTGGTGTATTTTACGGCTTTTGCCAGTGACGCGAGGAAACAGTATGGCGCCAATGAAGAAAACGACTTTTCGTAAACCGGGCGATAGCCCGGTCAAATGGGTGGTTTTGGACGCCCAGGACCAAGTGGTGGGCCGACTGGCTTCGCACGTCGCGGTGCGTCTCATGGGCAAGAACCGCCCTGACTACACCCCGAGCTTCACCTGTGGCGAGGGCGTGGTGGTAGTGAACTGCGAGAAGGTGGTCTTCACCGGCGCCAAGTGGGACAAGAAAATTTACCGTCGCCACTCGGGGTACATCGGTGGCCTGAAGGAACTTACGGCCAGGAAGATCCTGAGTAGCCATCCTGACCGCATCCTTTTTATGGCGGTGAAGCGTATGCTTCCCAAGGGCAAGTTGGGAGAACATATGATTAAGCGCCTGAAGATCTACGCCGGTTCCGAGCACCCGCACGGGTCGCAGACTCCGGAGACGGTGAAACTGGCTTGACTCTGCCGGGTGGCGTACGAAAGTAAACCCCGGTTTTTATTATCCGCCTGCGCTTTTGGGAGATGATTGTGGCTGACAAGAACGGTTATGAGTGGGGGACGGGGCGCCGCAAATGTTCGGTGGCCCGGGTGCGGATCAAAAAGGGTTCGGGAAAAATCCTGGTGAATGAGCGCGATTACAGTAGCTATTTTCCTAGCCTACGCCTGCGTAAATTGGTGGAGGGTCCCCTTAAGCACGTCAACCTGGCGGGCGAGTACGATGTTTTTGCCTCTATCCGCGGGGGTGGCATGACGGGACAAGCCGGAGCCTTGATCATGGGGTTAGGACGCGCCATAGCCAAACTGGCACCGGAATGCCGTCCCGCTCTTTCCACGGAAGGGTATCTTAGCCGCGACAGCCGGATGGTTGAGCGTAAGAAACCCGGCAAGCCTGGCGCCCGGCGGAGCTTCCAGTTTAGCAAACGCTAACTTGGCGTTCTGGCGGCCTGATACTTTCCTTCTGCTTTCATCAACCTTTGCGCTATCCCAATGCCTAGCCGGCGTAGCTCAGCGGTTTAGAGCGATGGATTCATAACCCATAGGTCGGTGGTTCAATTCCACCCGCCGGTACCATTTTTATTATTCGCAGCCCCTTGCCTGGCAAGGGGCTGTTGTTTTGCCGCCAACCCAGGTAGTAGCGGCGTTTCCCGGCTTTTTGCGGCGGCCACCGCCAGCTATTCCTGTCGGGGACGGAAGGAAACCTGGAACAGCGGGTAAGGCTCCGCCAGGCTAAGGGGGCGGGCCTCGGTCACCTTCGGTCGGCGGGGAAGCCGACTTACCGGGCTAAGCTGGGCTATAGTCTAGAGACTGCGCCACTGGCTTGGTTTTTCCGGGAGGTAGAGCCAAGTAGGGTAAATTTTTTAAAGAGGCGTGTTAGGGCAAGGCGATCTAAGATCGCCATAGCTTTTTGACACTGGGGGCGAAGGCGGGCCTTCCCCTTGGCGTTAGGCAAAAACTGCCGCGGGGCCTAGCGACCCCAAGT
>JAITQC010000027.1 GCA_031289115.1 Planctomycetota bacterium | reverse complement strand
AAGTGAGGATCAAGAACCTGAATAATCTGGCAATCCTCTGTTTTTAAGCCAAGCACGGCGTGTAATAATTTGGCCAAAAGAGGTAAATGTTCCGTGAACATTCGCTTGAAGACGTAATCGTTGGTTGGCGACAGGGGTTTTTTGTCTATGTTGGTTTAAACTCTGTGTTTCTATAAAATATTACTGCTGAGCGTGCCGTGTTTCAAGGAAAAAGGTCGCTTATGCCCCGCCTTGGAAAAGTGTCTACGTAGCAGTTTACTAGGAAAAGGCTGGTCATAAAAGTTGGCGCGGATAATTCGAAAAATAGCGTATGATAACGGCGTGATAAAAAGACGGCGGCGAAAAACCCACATCTACTCTTCTTTAGATACCTAACTGGCTACTAGTGGGTGTAAAGCGGGAGGATTGGCCCTGGAGGCCAACCCTCGACCCTATCCGCCGCCCCAAGGCCTTAACGGCCTTTCCGGGGCGACCGGTTTTTATCCTTGGCCGCCAGAGCGGCCCGGCGAGCCTGAGCCCGGAGAGGGAGACCATGGAGGGAGATAAACCCGGTGGCGAGGGTCTGGTCGTAGGCGCCACCATCGTCCTCCATGCTGGCGACCCGGTGGTCGTAGAGCGAGGATGGACTCTGGCGGCCAATGGGGATCAAGCCACCCTTGTAAAGTTCTAGGGTGACTTGGCCGCTTACCTGGCGTTGGCTCACCTCCACCAGGGCGTTGATAGCGGTCATCTCCTCCGAGAACCAGTAGCCGTTGTAAATGTTGGCGGCGATGCGGGGTATTAGGGAGTCGCGTAGATTCATAAGATCGCGGTCAAGGGTGAGGCCCTCCAGGTCGCGGTGGGCGGCCAGGAGGATAGTGCCCCCGGGAGTCTCGTAAACCCCGCGGCTTTTCATTCCGACATAGCGGCTTTCGACTATGTCCACCCGGCCCACTCCGTGCCGGCCAGCCAGGCGGTTGGCTTCGGCCAGGAGTTTCGCTGGTGTGAGTTTTTTTCCGTTTATGGCGGTGGGGAAACCCTGGTGGAAGGCGAGGGTCACCCGCTCGGGTTGGTTGGGTGCTTTCCGGGGGTCGCAGGTCAATTCAAACATGTCGGCTAAGGGGCGGGCCGAGGGATCCTCCAGCATTCCGGCTTCGAAGGAGATGTGGAGAAGGTTTTCATCCGAACTCCAGGGTTTCGCCAGGGTGGCCTTGACCGGGATCTTAAATTTTCTGGCGTAGGCGATAGCGTCGCTCCTCCCCTTGAACTCAGCCAGGAATTCCCGGTCACGCCAGGGCGCGAACACCTTGAGGGACGGGGCGAGAGCCGCGGCGGCGAGTTCAAACCTGACTTGGTCGTTGCCTTTGCCCGTGGCGCCGTGGGCGAAGACGCTGGCTCTCTCTTTTTTCGCCACCTCCAGCATGGCCTGGGCGATACAGGGGCGGGCGAGACTGGTGCCCAGGAGGTACCTGCCCTCATAGATAGCGTTCATGCGGATGGCGGGAAAAACGAAATCCCTGACAAACCGCTCCCGGAGGTCAGCCACCACCACTTTGCTGGCGCCACTGGCCAGGGCCTTTTTCTTCAAGGCGACCCAATCTTCGCGCTGTCCGACATCTCCGGCAAAACAAACAATTTCATTCCCTCTCTCCGCCAGCCAGCGGCAGATAACCGAGGTGTCCAGGCCTCCCGAGTATAGCAGGATGATTTTTTCGCCCATGATGATTTCCTTATAGGGGTTAAATGGCGCGGGTTTACCTCCGTCTCGGCGGCGCCGCCGCCGGGCGGGGGAAAAATAAAGCACTTTAAAACGCCGGAGCCGGTTTGGCTGGCTCCGGGCGGCTGGAAAATCACTTGTTAAAACGGATCACCACGATATCGCCGTCCTGCACCACGTAGTCTTTCCCTTCAACCCGGAGTTTACCAGCTTTAGCCACCGCCGCCTCCGACCCCAGTCCTATGAGGTCGTCGTAGGTCATCACCTCCATGCGGATAAAGCCCTTCTCCATGTCGGAATGTATTTTACCCGCCGCCTGGGGCGCTTTGGAACCGGTCCGGCAGGTCCAGACATGCACTTCTTTCGGTCCGGCGGTCAGGAAATTCACCAGGCCCAGGGTGCGGTAGGCCGCCTGGATAAGGCGTTCCATCGAGGATTTTTTCAGGCCCAGGTCAGCCAGAAACACCGCCTGGTCGGTGGGGTCAAGCTGGGCGATGTCGGCCTCGTCCCTGGCCGCTACCGTGATCACCTCGGCTCCCTCCGCCTGGGCCAGTTTGTCCAGGGCCTTGACGTAGGCGTTTTCCCCCTCCGCCACGCTTTTCAGGTTGGCGACATACATCACCGGTTTCAGGGACATCAGGTTACAGTCGGCTATGGCTTGAATGTCGCGCTCGGAAAGGCCGAGTTTACGGGCCGGGGTGCCGCTGTCAAGGCCGGTTTTTACCGTTTCGCAGCCTTCCAGGTCGCGCTTGGCCTCGTTGTCGCCCGCCTTGGCTTTTTTAGCCAGGCGCTCTATTTTATTCTGGACTGTCTGGTGGTCGGCCGCCACCATCTCAAGGTCAATGGTCTCCACGTCGCGGGGAGGGTCGATAGTGGGGTACTCATGGGCGAGGGCGGGGTCGTCGAAACAGCGCACCACATGGATTATGGCGTCGACATCCTTGATGAAAGCCAGGAGTTTGGAACCCCGGCCGTTGGGGGCGGTCGAACCGGCTTTCAATCCGGGAATGTCAACCACCTCCATCTGGGCGGGAACGATTTTGGGGGCGCTGTACATTTTTACCAGAGGGTCGATACGGTAATCCGGAACGCTCACTACCGCGCGGTTAGCCTCCTCGCGGCCGACGCTAGTTACGCCGGCGGCGGTGATGGCATTGAAGAGACAGGTTTTTCCTACTCCGGGGAGACCAACAACGCCACAGGTCAAGCTCATAAGAGTGCCTTTGAGGTTAGGGATGTCTGTCCGACTTAACCGCAGTCCGGATGTCGGGCGACAATCAGTGAACGGTAATATGCCGTCTCGGCGGCGATGTCACGGGCCTGGCTGATGCCGGTGCAGACCGCCACGCGCCGGGCGCCGGCTTCCAGGACCGCTTCCAGGGTGGCTCGGTTTACCGAGCCGATGGCGAAGAAGGGGAGGCGGTTCCAGTTGGCGGCCCAGCGTACATAGTCAAGACCAACCGCCTGGCGGTGGGCCTTGGTTTGGGTGGCATACACTGGTCCCACCCCCAGGTAGTCTGACCCCTCCGCCAGGGCGGCCAGGGCGAACTCGGGAGCGGCGGTGGAGCGTCCAATTAAACGCCCGTCGCCAACCAGGCGGCGCGTGAGGTGGGGCGGCAGGTCGCCCTGGCCGGAGTGAACTCCGTCGGCCTGGGCCAAGAGGGCTATGTGCGGGCGGTCGTTGACAATGAAGAGGGCGCCTCCCTGGCGGCAAACTTCCGCCAAAGACAGGGCCTGGCGGTAAAACTCGCCGTCCTCCAGGTCTTTTTCCCGCATCTGAATGACATCGGCACCGCCAGCCACCGCTTCGCGGGCGGTGGTTAACGGCTCGTCATGGCAGAAAGCGCGGGTGACAATCACATAGAGACGGGCTTTCGCCAGGCGTTCCCGCAGTGGCAGGGCGGTCATGCCAGGACCATCCTCTCCAGGGCGGCGATAATCTCCTCGGTTTCAGCCAGGCGCCCCTTGCCGGTTGAGCCACAGGCGAGGTGTCCTTCCCCTGGTCCAACCGTGGCGACGCCGCGGCGGACCAGTTGGGCCAGGTTGTCCTGGGTGGCGGCGGCGTCCCACATGCCGGTGTTCATGGCGGGGGCGAGTAGAAGGGGTTTGTGGCTGGCGGCAAGAATCACCGAGGTCAGCAGGTTGTCGGCCAAACCATAGGTGATTTTGGCCATGGTGTTGGCAGTGACTGGGGCGACCACCAGTAATTCAGCCCATTCGGCCAGGGCGATGTGACCGGGTTGGTGGGTGACTTCCCGCCATAAGCGGTGGTGGGTCGGGCGACGGGTGACGGCGGAAAACTGGAGCGGGGTCAGGAAGCGTTTGGCCGCCGGGGTCATCACTACCTCAACCTCCGCCCCGGCCTGGGTCAGGCGGCTAGCTAACCCCACCGCCTTGTAAATCGCCACGCACCCCGTCACTCCGAGGATTATTCGTCGTCCTTGCCACTTCATCCCGCTTCCTTTTTTTCCTGGTTTGTTCCTGTGCCACGCTTGGGCGTTAAGCCGAGTTGGCCGCCTTTAGGCGGTTTGGCAGCCTAAAGGAGCTTAAGAAACCGCTGATAAGCATCGTTCCAGCGTTCGCTGTTGCCGCTTGGCTGGTAGGTGGTGACTTCCACGGAATTACGGATGACCTCGCGCCCTTCGGCTAGCGACCCGATGTCACCCAGGGCCATCGCTTGCATAAGCGAGTTACCAAGGGCGGTAGCCTCCACCGGCCCGGCTTTGACCACCTTGCCGGTGGCGTCGGCGGTGAGTTGGTTTAACAGGGTGTTTTGCGAGCCACCGCCGACGATATGGATCACGTTGTACTTGCGGCCGGTCAGCTCTTCCAGGGTTTCTCCGGTGTAACGGTAACAAAGGGCGAGGCTGTCCAGGATCAGGCGGATAAACTCGCCCTTTTCCCGCGCCGGCAGTTGTTTGCTTTCCTTTAGGGCCTGGTTGATACGGCTAGGCATTTCCCCGGGAGCCTGGTAACGGATATCGGTGGGGTTGATTACCCGTTGCAATGGGGCGGCCTGCTCCCCCAGCCGGGTAATAGTCGCGTAGTCGAGTTTTTCCCCCTCCTTGGCCCAGGTTCGGCGGCACTCCTCGAGTATCCACATGCCGGTGATGTTCTTGAGGAAGCGTATGGTTCCGTCCACTCCCCCCTCGTTAGTGAAATTCTTGGCAAAAGTGGCGTCGTTAATGATGGGACTGTTTAGTTCCGCTCCCATCAGGCTCCAGGTGCCAGAGGATATATAAAGCCAATCGTCGCCAACCGCGGGAACCGCCGCCACGGCGCTGGCGGTGTCGTGGCTGCCAGCGGCGATTATGGGGGTGGAGGCGAGGCCGCATTCGATCGCCACCGAGTCAAGGATTGGCCCCACGACCGTGCCGGGTGCGATTATGTCTGGCATGATGCCTGGGGGAATCTTGGCGGAAAGGAGACTGTCGCTAGACCAGTCGCCTTTTTTCACATCGTACATTTCCGAGGTGGTGGCCAGGGTATATTCCTGGACCGGGATGCCGGTAAGCATGTAGCTCACCAGATCCGCCAGGAGTAGCATGGACACCGCTTTGTCCAGCAGGGGACTGTTGGAAAGCACCAGGTAGTAAAGCTGGTAGATGGTGTTTATCTCCAGTATCTGGATGCCGGTGCGCTGGTAGAGGGTGCGGGCGGGAATGATGGCGTGGAGTTTTTCCGTCATGCCCTTGGTCCGCTTGTCGCGGTAGTGGACCGGGTTACCGAGGAGGTGCCCGGTGTTGTCAAGCAGCCCGAAGTCCACCCCCCAGGAGTCGCAGGCGATACCCCCCAGTTCCGGGCCGTATTTGGCGGAATAGGCGGTCAATCCCAGCTTGACATTGCGGATAAAGCCGGGGAAATCCCAGAACAGCGTACCCAGCATGTTGGTGGAATCGGTCGAGAAGCGGTGGAGTATCTCCAGTTCGATACGGTGGCCATCGAAATGGGCGGCGATGGCCCGCCCGCTCTCGGCTCCGAAATCAAGAGCCAGGTAACGTTTGAGTTTGTTCATAAGCCTTCCTCCAGAACTTTCCCGCTTGACTGGTTATGGCTGGTGGAAATCCACCCCGGTATGGATTGTCGCTATTTTTTGCGGTTCCGGACTGTCATGCGCGCCGTGAACATCCGGTGCCGCCGTTCCTCGTGGGTCTTCTGGTTGGACAACTGGGCCCGGGCGTAAAGCTTTTCCTGGCTACGGAAAACAGCTTCACTGGGTCCGGGCCGGAGGCGGTGGTAGATCCCGTCCGAGGCGAGTTCCCAGGACGAGATGTTGTCGGCTAAACCGGCGTCGAGGACCGCCAGGACCTCGCGACGACAGTCAGGGTCGTTCACCGGAAACAGGAGCTCCAGCCGGCGGTCCATGTTTCGCTCCATCCAGTCGGCCGACGACATGAACACTTCCTCGTTACCGCCGTTGTGGTAATGGAATATCCGGGGGTGCTCCAGGAAACGGTCGACAATGGACCGGACGCGGATGTTTTCTGAAAGACCCTTCACACCTGGTTTAAGTCGGCACATCCCCCGCACCAGAAGATCTATTTTCACTCCGGCTTGGCTGGCCCGGTAGAGTTCACGGATGATGGCTGGGTCAATCAGGGCGTTCATTTTGGCGCGGATGAAGCCGGGGTTGTCAGGCGAGTGTTTCTCTATCTCGCGGTGGATCATGGCGTGGGTTCGGGCGCGTAGTCCGATCGGAGCCATTTCAATGTGGTTCCACACCGGGGGGAGGCTGTATCCGGTGATGACGTTGAAAAAGGCGGAGATATCGGAGCCAAACCCCGGGTTGGCGGTGAATAGGCCTAGGTCAGTATAACCCCGGGCGGTGCGGTCATTATAGTTGCCGGTGGCCAGATGGCAATAACGGCGGATACCGTCTTCCTCGCGCCGGATAACCAGAGCCGCCTTGGAGTGCGTTTTATAGCCCACCACCCCATAGACGACATGGGCGCCGGCGGCGTCTAGCCGCTGGGCCCAGGTGATATTGGCCTCCTCGTCGAAACGGGCGCGCAGTTCCACCAGGGCGGTTACTTGCTTCTTTTGCTCCGCCGCCCGGATAAGCGCCCGCACCAGTGGGCTTTGCCCGCTAACCCGGTAGAGGGTGATCTTGATGGCGAGGACATTCGGGTCATCGGCGGCTTTTTCGATGAGTTGCGTAACCGGGTCGAAAGACTGGTAGGGCAGGCTCACCACCACATCATGGAGGGCGATCACTGAGAAAATATCGTCAACCCCGGCGAAGGACGGGTGGGGGAGGGGGGGCCAGGCCGGATCCAGGAGGTCGGAACGTTCCATCATGGAGGAAAAACGCGTCAGGCTGTGCATGTCCATTATACCGGTAGAGCGGAAGACATCTTCCGCTGCCAAGCCCAGGCGTTCACAGAGGTAATGCTCCTCTTTTTCCGGAACATGGCTACTCACCGCCAGGCGGACGGGTGAGCCCCAACGGCTGCGTTTCAGCCCTTCCTGGATGGCGAGGATAAGGTCACTGGTCTGATCGTCACCTAGGGTTATCTCGGCGTCCCGGGTGACCCGGAAGGGGTGCACTTCCAGGATGTTGTAGCCCCCGATAATTTCATCGGCGTAAAGCTGTACCACGTCCTCCAGGAGGATAAAGCGGCTGACTTCAGTTCCGCCCGGGAGGCGGACAAAACGGTTCAGGCTAGCCGGTACCTGGACCAGGATGGTGTCGGCCTTGCCAAAGAAGGTGGCGTCGATTTCTGGCTTGGGGGTAACCCGCAGAAGCAGGTAGATCGCGCCGCTGGAAAGAAGGGGGAAGGGATGGGTGCTGTCAACCACCATGGGGGTGAGGACAGGAAGCACCTGTTCGCCGAAATAGGTGGCGAGAAAATCCTGTTCCACCCGGGTGAGGTCGGCCGGGTCAATAATTTCTATGCCGGAGGCGCTTAGGGCTGGCAACAAATCCTCGGTCCAACAATGGTTGGCGCGTTCTAGGAGCGTGCGGGCCTCCTCGCGGGCGGTTTGCAGGAGCTGGCGGGGGTTGATGCCGTCGGGACCGGTAGTGTTGGCGCCGGCGGTGAGTTCCCGCCGGATATAGGCCATTCGGACCATGAAAAACTCATCCAAGTTGCTAGCGACTATTCCCAGGAATTTAACCCGCTCCAGGAGTGGGAGATTGATGTCCTCGGCCTGGGCCAGGACCCGGGTGTTAAAGGAGAGCCAGGAAAGATCCCGGTTAATCCATTCCATAGGAGCGCCGGGGAGACTACTGGCGTCGGAAAGCCTGACCTCGCCAGGATTGACTGGCGTGTCCTGGTCAAGCGTCGCGGTGGCGGGTGGTTTTTTCGCCTGGCTGGCCTTCTTCCTCGGCATTACTTGGCGCTCCTTCGGTTTAACTCCTGGTAACTCTATGGCTCGGGGTTGTTTTTTAGCCACTAAACTTACATAGCCCTTCCCACTCCGGGGGGACGCATCCGGGCGGGGAGTGAGCGGGCGGCGGAATCTCCCGGGGGGAGGCCTTCATAGCGGGTGCGGTCGCTGCGGCTGGCAGGAAGGGCGGGTGGTACGGCGGTGCTGTCGTAGTAATAACCGCCGGTGTCACCCAGGGGAGCGTTGCTGTCGTAAGGGAATGGCTCGCCAGCCACGGAAGGGGTTTCCGGGCTAGGTGGTAAATCCTGCCGCCCCGCCGCCTCCTCTGTTATCAAACTGGAACTGCTTTCCCGGGTCTGGTAAAGCGAATCAGCCGGGGTGGGTGAATCGGGCGGGGTGGGTTGGCTGGCGCCCGGGCGGTAACGCTGCCAGACCACCTGGCGCCCGTCCCACTCGCCATAATGGCTTTGTTGACCCCGGCGGTAGCGCCGGTAGTCGTCGATAAAGCCGCGAAACTCATCGTCAGACTGGTATTCCAGCCAGTAGGACTGGGGGATAAGACTTATAACTTCGGGATGGCTGGCCAAGTCAAGGGCGAGGTCTTCGAAAAACTGGTAGGGACCTTCGGCCCGGAGGATGCGGTCAGCAACCCCATCGTTGTTACGGTCTTCGCTTATTAGCCAGCGGCGGGGGCCGTCGGCCTGGATTTCCAGGTTGAAGCTTCCTCGGCTAGCGGTGTCGTGGGAAAGCCCGTTTAGGCGCTGGACCGTCGGGTTACGGGTGTCCCAGGTGCTGACAATGTCTATACGTCCGTCATGGTTAAGATCTTGCTCTTCGGAAGAGAGGATGCCCTGGCGGTAAAAGCGCCAGAGGTCGATATGCTGGTCGTCATTGACGTCAAACTCTTCGGCGAAGACCACGCCTCCCTCGATATAGCGCCTTCCCGGCCAACCCTGCTCGGAAGTGACGCTGTACTGGCCGGCTAGCGAACGTGGTCCTGTTTCGCCCGCCAGGAGGGTGGATAACGCGCAACCAAACAATAAAAGGAGGGTGATGATTAGGAGCCGCATGACAGTTCCTCGCGCCAATCGGCCGTTAGGGTGGCCGGTGTCCAACTTGGGTAACCTGCTACTGGCTGGTTTGGCCAGTCACCGCTAGCTAATCCTCAGGTTCAGGCAAAGGTTGTTTCGCCTTCGGCCATTTCGGGTTGGCTTAAGACGTCCGGGTCGACCGCTTTATTCTCCCGGAGCGGATGCTCGTACAACTGCTGGAGAAATTCCTTTGGGGTACGGGGTCGCTCCTGGCGGTTTTTGGCCAACAACCGGAGAAGAAGTCCGGAAGTGGCGGCGGAAATCTTGGGGTCGCGTTCCCGCGGTGATGTTGGTAAATCCTCCCGGTGGCTCTTGAGAATCAATTGGGGACTAACCGCGTCAAAGACCGGACACCCGAGGAGAAGTTGATGCCAAAGGCAACCCAAGGCGTAGAGGTCGCTACGGATGTCAAGGTTGATTTCCCCAGCTATCCGTTCCGGGGCAAGGTAGTGGGGACGGGCGAGGTAAGCCAGTTGATCCTCCGGCCAGGCCAAATTCCAGGCGAAACCAAATCCCACCAGGGTTACGCGGTTGTTGCGCCCCAGAAGAATACGGCCGGGGCTTAAGTCGCGGAAAGACTGTCCACTTTCAAAAAGGCGCTGGAGAATGCTGGCGATGTCCTCCACCAGTCGCAGGGCCTCGGTTTCTCTAAGCCGGCCGTTGTGGCGCTTGGCTAGATAGTCAGAAAGGTTTCTCCCCTCAGCCGGGGCGTACACCATGAAGAAGACGCTTTCACCCCGGTCGTTACCTGCCAGTCCGATTTGGCCCCGGCCGACATCTAAACCCCGCGCCAACTGTGGCTGGCGGACCCGGGCGGTGGAGCCAGCGAGAGAGAAAAACTCTTCCACCGCTCCTGGCCGGTCTGGCCAGGGCCGCAGGGCTTTTACCACCGCCATTTTCCCGAGGGTCTGGTCGTGGGCCCGGAAAACCGCGGAATGCTCCTCGCTAGCCAGGCAAACGCTAAGTTCATAACCCCGAAAAGGCTGTTCGGCTTTGAGCGCGGTGGCGAAAGGGGTGAGGGTTTTTTCCTCCGCCAGGACGGGATGAGGATTAGCCAAGGCTGGCATGGCTAGTCTTCCTCCTCGTCTTCCTCTTCTTCCACATCATCCTCTTCGTCGTCCTCATCGTCATCAAGGTCTTCCAGACTGAAGAGGCCGTCGCGCTCTATCAATAACTTGGCTTTCTCCTCGGCGGACCGGAGGAGTTCAGCGCACTGGCGTAGATTCGCCACACCCTTCTCGTAAGCGGCCAGACTAGCGTCAAGGGACAGGCCACCATCCTCCATCCGGCCGGCGATTTTTTCCGCTTCCGTCAAGAGATCCTCGAAGGAGCGCTGGTCTTCCCGGGGCCCGGGGTTCTTATCTTCTGTCATGCCGCCTCCCAAAAAACCGTGAAGTAACCGGCTGGGGGTTAGTCCAGCCCAGCCAAGATGCCAATAATCTCGTGTTCGTCAGCTGCCTCAAGGAGGGCGGTTTTAAGCCAGGGCGACTCCTTGAAATTGCGGGCAATCCACTGGTGGGTCCGCAAAATATTGGTGGTGGAACGCTCATCGTAACGCGGGGCCGCCATGCCAAACATTATGTGGACTGGCAAGTCGTCGGGGGCGAGAAACTCCACCCCGTCCTGGCTTCGGGCGAAAACCAGGCAAAACTGGCGCGGTTGCATGCTTCTTACATGGGGGATAGCCAGGCCATTGCCGATAGCGGTGGTGGCTTTGCGTTCGCGGGCCAGGAGATCGTGGTGGAATTTCGACCGGTTGCGGATTTGTCCAGTCATGATGAACAAATCGGCCAATTCCTCCAACACATCTTCTTTCAGGCGTATCCGCTCGCTATCCGGGTCTTTCTCCGGATTAAGGTCTTCCCTGTGCCCAGAGACCATCCCCAATCGCACCGTTTCTGGCTTAAGAAAGCGGGTGATTTGCATGGCGTAATCCCCAGTCTGGATGGGAGGGAGGAAAGATGAAAGCGTTATGAATGCCGACCCAAGGGACAATCCAGAATCTCTTAATTTAAGGGAGGGCAGGGGAAAATGCCAGAAAATTCACCGCCTATACCGGTTCAGGAGATAACTCTTTTTATAGCGTGGGATAGACGAAATTAACCTGCCCCGCTCGACCGGGGTCAATTGTTGGGGCCGGAAGGATTTAGCCAGGGTTTTGGCAGAAGGTCAGTTGCCGCGTGGGTTTTCTTTTTCCAGCCTCTCCCTTAACTCCGGCATCAGGTTGGGAGGGGCAATCGCCACCAGGCGACGGCTCAGGCGGTGATAAGTAAGGGAACACAGGGGGTCCTGCCATAGAGTGGGGTAGAAATCTCGCCGGAGTTGGTCGAGCCGGGTTATTGACAACTGGTCGTCCCCCGGGGCGAAGGGGAAGGTTTCCACCGCCAGGCCATTCCAGTAAAACTCCCGGTTGGTCCGGTCTTCCACCCATTCCCCGGTGCTTCCGGGTTCAAGTATTATCGCTCCACCGGAAAGGATCAGGCGCTTCTCAAGTTTAAGTCCCTGGGCAACCATGGCGATAGCCAGACCCAGGGTGGTTTTACCCATTAACCCTGGAGGAAGGCTGGGGTTTTCCCCCAGGTCGGCGTTAAGGAGAATAGCCACCTTGGCTTGACTGGCAATCGCCTGGATGATGGATTCCATGGTCAATTTCTGGTTAAGGTCGAGGGGGGTGGAGAGAAAGTGTTCCCAGTCCACCGGTTTGTCTTGCCGGGCTTCTGGACGCGAGGTGGCTAAACCGCTCTCGAGGGCGGGCGGCGGCGGGGACCCCCGGAGGAGAGCCAGGGCGGTCTCCAGGTAATAATCAAGTACGGGCGGAAGGACAGTTACCAGGCGCACGCCTTCGCCAGTCGCCTGGGTGGTTTTTTCCAGCTTTAGCGAGAAAGCGGGATCAAGGAGGGGAAGGATCCGGAGTAACTCGCGGATTTCCCGGCTGTCAACGGTGTCCTGGCCGGTTGGATCGGGAAGGAGACCCGCCAGGGAATGGAAGCCAGCCACCAGTTCGCTGCCGATCCAGTTGTAACTGGTGGACATTTCAATCCGCCCCGATTCGCCCTGGCGCCAGCGGCAACCCAGGCGCCGGGCCAGGCACTCCAGCACCAGGTGGAGGCTAGTCTCGCCGGTCGCCAGGTAGATGGGGCGTTTTTCTCTTTCGGGCGGAAAATCCGGACGGTAAAAGACCAATTCCACCCCGGTTTGCTGGCGAATTTCCTTGGTCACCGTCTCCAGGGTACCTCCCCAGACAAAAAGGCTGAGGCGGCGGTTTAACAGCGGTTCGCCAGTATTACTGACCCGGCCGAATAAAAGCGTAACCAGGAGGAAGAGGGCCAGGGGGCGCCATGCGTGAACCAACCTGGTTATCACTTTCCTTCTCCCGAAAGTTCCTCGATTAATTTCTCCGCCGCCCGGCGCTCCTCTGCGTCACGGCTAAGGCGTATGGCTTGCGCCGCCAGACGCTTCGCCTCCTCCTGGTGGGCAGGGTTGGCGGCGAGGCTGTAGGCTAGTTCGAGAGGGCCTATCGCCGCCTCCGGGATAAGTGTCATGACCCGTCGCCAATGGCGGGGGGCAGCCTCTCTCGCCAGCGTCGGCGTTTCCGGCTCATAAGGGGTTAGCTCCTGATAGGCGAGGAACCCGAGTTTAACAATCATGCAGAGAGACAGGAGAAAACCAAAGCCCATCATCACGCAGGCCTGGTTATCGTGATGGATGGCGATTTGCGGATAGGTCTGGGCGTGGCGAAGAAATTCCACCCGCTCGGCGATTCCCAGGTGGTGCCAGGAACGCAGGCGGCGAATGTTACCCGCCGCCAGGGCGATTTTTTCCAGGGCGCTTATCAAGGCAGCGGCTGAACCGGTGCGTTGGAGAGCGAAGGCGTCGGCCTGACGCTCCAGGGTGCGGGAAAAATAACCGAAAACAAAGCGGAAATAGGCGAGGATCAGGATGGCCAGGACAGCGTACGTTTCCATGCCGCTATGCAGTGGCAGTTCACTAACAATAATTACCGCCAGGTTCAAGCTGGCGAAAGTGGTGAAAAGGTAGAAAAGGAGGTGTTTCCAGCGCACATGTCCGAGTTCATGCAGGATGACGCTGTCAATTTCCGCCGGGTTAAGGCCAGACAGGAGGCGAGGAGTCAGGAAGAGGTAGCGGAAGGGGTGGAAAAGCCCCACCACCGCCGCGTTCATGATTCCACCCCCCCCGGGTTCCCAAAGAAAAACCCGGGAAAAACGGACGCCAGCGATTTTTTCCAGGCGCTGCACGCTGGCGATGACGCTGGCGTCCTCCAGGGGCCGGCAACCCCAGACTTTGGCCAGGACACGCGGGAAGAACCAGACCATGGCGAAAAAAAACACCGGGATGGCGGGGAGGAAGCCGTTGGCCCAGTCGAAAATAAAGGTGAAGGGTAGCCAAATCACCAGCAGGTAAAGGTTGTAGCGGGCTTTATGGACAAGGAAAGAGGGAAAGGTCCAGCTGCCCGGGTAGGTGAGGCGATGCAGGCGGTAAAGGGGTAGCCAGGCGGCCAGGAAATGCGGAATAAAGCCGGCAATGCCAATAAGTTCAATAACTCCCGACCCGGCTGGAGCGAGGCCAGCCAAAATAGCTAGGTTCCAGGGAAAGGCGGAGTAGGCAAGAACCAGGATGAAAACCAGGGCCAGGAGGGTGCGTACGGCGTTTTCGGTAAACCCCACTATTTCGCGCCGGAAGAGGGGGCTTAGACCAGGTCGGGCGAGGCGCCAGCGGACCAGGCGATCGGTGACGAAGCTGGCGGTCAGCAGGAAAAGCATGCCCGCCACCGGGAGAATCAGGGAAAACAAGTTCCCTTCCGGTGTCACCGGCAGACTCTCCGGGTCGCCGGTGAAAAAGCCCAGGAAAAGCATGACCGCTAACATGTCGAAGGGTATGGGCATCGCTAAGGGGAGCCTTATTTGTCCAGGTGGTTGCCAATGGGGTTACTAATCTTGCCGGGAAAGCGGGGTATTTTGGAACAGTTCCTCCGCCCTCGCTACGGATTGGCGGAGTTCGTCTTTTGCCCCCTGGCTGGCTTTGTCCAGGAATTTACGGGCGGTGGCGTCTCTACCTAGACGGTGGTTAAGCAAGGCCAGGTGGTATTCAAACCAGGCCAGGTCGCTGTTGTCAATATCGCCCTGAAGCAAGGCGGTGAGATAAGCCTGGTTCCAGGCGTTGGCGATATTGACATAGTATTCACCATAGCGCCCGTCCGCCTGGTAGTATAACCCGCTACTCCGGTCATAGTCAAAGACATGCCCCCAGAGAGGACGGACGAAATCTTTTCCCAGGCGTTTAACCAGCGAGTCAGGGAGGGAAGCGGAGGGGATGACAAGCTGGAACTCGTTATCAATGCCCTCTGGCCATTTGCTTAGACTAAGCGGCAAAAGGCCGGGGGAATCCTGCCGGAGGGAGATATCGAGTTTTTTCACCAGGCCAGCCGGAGTCAACTGGTAAACAGTCAGCCAAACGTTGGCGGGATGGGCGTTGTCGAAGAAAAAGACCGCTATGTCTTCCTGCCGGGAAAGTTTACGGCGAATAGTTTGGGCCGAAACCTGGTATAACTCAGACATCTCGGGCTGAAAGACTGAACCTTCAACCTTGTTGGGATGGGCCAGGGGATTATCCGAAAACAGTTTTATCCGGGCCAGGGGAAAACGCTCTTCCGGTCCGGTTATTTTGGACACCACTAGGTAAGCGGTCTTAATGGGGCCGGGGTTAAGTTCGTCCCCAGCCTGGAGAGTGGCGATTACCGCCTCTTTCTCGCTGGTACTGTCGCCATCGAAATTTCCGGTAAAGCTCCCGCGCACCCAAAGCCATTCTGGTGAATCAAAGCGGTGGGTCAGGTCATAGAAGAGCGGGTTATAGATAGTGCTTTTTTCGTGGGGAAGCAGATTCTTGAAGCCGGAGGTGCAACCGGCGAGGGAAAACAAGAGGATAGCGGTTAGGGCGGCGCCAAGGGGATGGATAGTCAAGCGGCCTAGCCGGCGGTAGCCGTTACGGCTAACCCCGCTTTGGCGTTTGTCCTGGCCACTCCCGCTTTTTTGGCAGGGGTGGTTAAGGGGGGAAAGGGTTACCAGCCGCATAGCTCCTGGTCTCGCTTTCAAGGCATCGGGCTAAAACGCCAATTCCGGCGTTATTTGTCCCGGGAACAGGGAAAAGATGGAAAATCAATTATAGCTATCCCTTGCGGCCACTTCCATATGAAAAGACCGGGGGCTAGCACAAAGTGGCAAGCTGGGACGGCGGTTGTCAGGCCGGCGTTTACCAGAGAAGGCGATGCCTTTGGCTTCATCCTTGTCCAGACCGGAAAAAAAGGTAAAATTGCTTCTCCGTCTCCGGGAGTTCCCCATAGGCAGGAGCGGATTTAGGAATAAGCGATGGCTCGGGAAAAAATAGTAATAGTCGACGATGATGACTTTATGCGTGACAGCCTGCTTGAGGCGCTGAACCGTCCTAGCCTGCTTCTAAAGGGCTTCAGCCGCGGGAAGGAGGCGCTTATTGAGTTGGCCGATGGTTCAGCCTCCCTTCTTCTCACTGACATGCGCATGCCCGAGATGGACGGGGTGACGCTTCTAAGGGAGGCCAGGCGTCTTGACCCCAAGCTTCCGGTGGTCATGATGACCGCTTTCGCCACGGTGGAGACGGCGGTGGAGGCGATGAAAGAGGGCGCCTTTGACTATGTCATGAAGCCTTTCACGGCGGAAGTGGTGGATGTGGCGGTTAACCGCGCCCTTGAACACCGCCGCCTTCTGGTGGAAAACGAGTTTTTGAAAAACGAGCTTGCCAAGCGTTTCCAACTTGGCCACTTTATTGGCAAAAGCCCGGTTATGCAGAAAGTGTTTGAGGAAATCCGTTTAGCCGCCCCGAGTTCAGCCACGGTCTTTATTCGCGGCGAGTCGGGTTCAGGTAAGGAGTTGGTGGCTAGAGCGATCCACGCCCAGAGCCCCCGCCGGGATAAACCCCTGGTCAAGGTTAATTGCGCCGCCCTTTCGGCCGGTGTCCTGGAATCCGAGCTTTTTGGCCATGAGCGGGGCGCCTTTACCGGGGCGGACAAGCGTCGTATCGGACGTTTTGAAATGGCGGACGGCGGAACCCTGTTTCTTGACGAGGTGTCGGAAATGGACCTCGGGCTCCAGGGTAAGCTTCTCCGCGTTCTCCAGGAAAAAGAGTTTGAACGGGTGGGGTCTTCCGAGACCATCGCGGTTGACGTGAGGATTCTCGCCAGTTCCAACCGCGACCTTGAGAAGGCGATAGAAAACGGAACCTTCCGCGAAGACCTTTACTACCGTCTTAATGTTATTTCAGTGGAGTTGCCGCCGCTACGACAACGGAAAGTGGACATCCCCGATCTCGCCCGGTATTTTCTCGCCCGTTATCGCCAGGAGGAGGGTTCGCGGGTACGGGACATCTCCCCAGGCGCCATGGACATTCTCTGCCAGTATGATTGGCCAGGTAACGTTCGGGAACTCGCCAATGTGATGGAACGACTTATTGTGTTGGGTCGTGGCGAGGTTATAATGCCAGTTCAGGTGGAAAACAGCTTGTCCAAGACACCCGCCGCCCGGAACGGCAGTTCCTCAACCCACTCCGACACGGCGGCTACGGTTTACCGTCCTCGCCCCCTGGACGAGGTGGAACGCGAGTTTGTGGAATCAACCCTCCGGCATTGCGACGGCGTCCGGGCCAAGACAGCCCAGGTTTTGGGGATAAGCGAGCGCTCGCTACGGGATCGTATCAAGCGTTGGCAAGACGCCGGTCTATTTCCGGTTATCTGAGGGGCGGGCTGGGGGTTTCAGGGTGATACGGAGAAAAAATGGCGGAATTAATGCCTAGGGGTGTTGGGGAAAAGGAACCAGACAGCCATATCGCCTGTCGGGACGGCGAGACGCTTCCCGTTCTCACCGCCTACTCGATAAAAAGTGGCGCCATGGCGATACACATCATAACCACGCTTGACCGGATGCGGGCCTTTATTCAGCTGATTCCCGGCAAATCCTATGTCCCTATCAACACCCAGATGATCCAGGGCCTCCTGAATTCAGCCGGTATTATCAATGGCATTGACCAGCCGGGATTGGAGTTTTTCGTAAACTGCCAGAACTCTCCCCGGCCGCTAGTCACCTTTGTCGAGCTTGCCACCGGCACCCCGGTCCGCCATGGCAAGGACAGTACCCTGGAGTTTCACGTCCAACCCAGTGGCTCTGCCCACTACGACACCACGGTCGAAGGCAATATTGATTTCAAGCAGTTGAACATCCTGGAAAACTGTTTCGTGGGCCAGCTCTTGGCCACTATGGTGCCGCCAGGGGTTGGTAAAGACGGGCGCGACGTCTATGGTGAAGTGGTTCCGTCCCGCACCGGCGTAACCAACCCCGTAGCAATCGGCATGGGGGTGGCTCTAAGCGAAAATGGCCATGACTACACCGCCTCAATCGAAGGGCGGTTGATCTATGACAACCAGACCTTGAGCGTTTCCTCTGTCCTCGAGATAGGACATGATATTGACTATCGTATCGGCAATATTGATTTTGTCGGGAAGGTGGTGGTCAATGGTTCGCTTTTGGACGGTTTCAGCATCAAGGCGAAGCGCGGGGTGGAATTAAAGGGGGATATGGGTTCGGCCAGTATTGTCTCGGAAGGCGATGTCCGGGTAGTCGGCGGAATCAAGGGTAAAGGTAGCGCCACTATTTCCTGCCGTAACTTTAGCGCCCGCTTTATCGAGAACGCCACGATCACCGCCAGCGGCACCGTGAAAGTGGAAAAAGACGTCCTCCAGTCGGTGATTAAATGTCAAGGCCGGGTTTCGGTGATTGGCGGTAGCGTCATCGGGGGCGAGATCTGGGCTTTGGCCGGTATGGAAGTGGCAACGTCTGGTTCGGAACTCGGGGTCGCTACCAATTTGATTGTCGGCCTTAACTGGGCGGACGAAAACCGGCATGCCGCTATAAAAGAGTGCGCCCAAGCCTACACCGCGCAAGTGGACGAGTCCAAGGAATACCTCACCACACTCCTCGCTAGCGAAGGGGTTGTCCTTAATGCTGAGGAAAAGGGTATTCTTTCCGAGCTTATTGGCGAACTTCGCTATATTCGGGACGGAATTTCGCAACTGGAAGAGGAGATGGAGACCTGGAGCGGGCGTATGTTAACCGGACGCGTCTCCCAGATCAACATTCTTAAGGAAATCTACCCCGGAAGCAGTGTGCGGTTTGGCGAGGGTGGGCGGGAGCTGGACAAGCCCCAAAAAGGGCCGCTTTCGATTATACCGGAACAGAATGGGGTAGGGTTTAAATCCGTGTCCCTGAAAAAACTTCCTGTCCCGGTTGATGTCGCTCCCGCGGAGGTGAAGGACGCCGAGCCAGTTTCCCAGGAGAAATAAATGCCAAGACCTACCCGATACCATGTCCAGGAAGCGATAGACGCGTTCCGGAGCCGTTATGGCGACGCGGCCCTAGCCCGTTTGGGCGACCCCCACAACAATCCTTCCCTGTCAACCGGGTCGTTAGCCTTGGATTTGGCTCTTTCGGGGGGGTATCGGCGTGAGCATCTAGTGGAAATTTCCGGGCCCGTAGGGTCGGGGAAAACAACCCTGGCCTTAATGGCGGCTGCCAGTGTCCAGCGGACCGGTAACGCTGCCGCCATTATCGGGCCGGTTCCTCCCCCGGATTCCGGTTATGCCCGTCGTCTTGGCGTGGACAACTCGGCCCTTCTAGTGTCCCAGCCGCCATCGGGGGAGGCGGCTATGGAAATAGCCCAGCGCCTCCTTAAGTATTGCTCGGTGGGGCTCCTGGTCCTGGATTCTCTTTACGCCCTTTTTAGCCGTGACTTGCCAGGCCTTGCCAGCACCTCACCCGCCAACCTCGGAGGGCGCTTGATGGGTACGGCCATGCGTGACCTGTCCGCCTTGGCCAAGCGCTACCACGTGTACATAATTTTCCTTACCCCTACCTTTCCCGAAGCCATTCCCCTGCTTGACAATGGCAACAAGTCGCTTGCTTTCTATTCTTCCCAACGCCTGGAGCTGCAAAAAATAGATCCCCTTATTTCTAAGGACGAATTAAGCCGGGTGCGGGTACGGGTGATAAAAAACGCTCTGGATAGTCTGCCCGACCCAGTCGAACTGGATATTAACCATAATGTTGGCGTATCCCAGGCGAGTGAAATCCTTGACCTCGGTCTTAAACTGGGGTTAGTGACGCGATCAGGCCCCTGGTTTTCTTATGCTGGCCTTAACCTGGGACAGGGGAGGGACAATACTATCGAGCACCTGACTCTTGACCGGCTGTTGGCTGACCGTATACAGCAGGACGTTATCGCCAAATTTCATGAGTCCACCCCAAAGGTGGAAACGCCTTTGGTCCTGGAAAACCAGGGGTGAGTATGGGGTGTCCCGGGCTTTTACTAGAGACGGTTTGCCAGCCGCGCCAAGCGAAAGGGAAGTAAATGTCTCCAGCCAGTTTATGGGCAGGCCTGTCATTGGCGCTTTTTCTTCCTTTCGCTGGCTTGTTTAACGGGGGAACTTTGGCCGCCGTCCCTTACCAGGTGGAGAAACTGGCAGATTTCCGCCAGGTAATTGCTAACGCCAAGGCAGCGGTGTTTCCCTCCCTGGTGTTTTTAATGCCGGTGGCTGAACGCTATGACGCGGGTAAACTGGAAAAGATGCAAGTGGCGGGTTCAGGGGTGATTATTTCGCCAGGCGGCGAAGTGGTCACCAACTGGCATGTGGTGGAGCGTTCTATTGACATCCGCTGCCTCCTTTACGATGGCACGGTAGTCAAGGCCAGCGTGGTGGGAACGGACAAAGACACCGATCTCGCCCTTCTCCAGTTGGAATTACCCCCGGGGAAAACTGTTCCAGCCGCCCGGCTGGGCGACAGTTCGCACTTGGAGGCGGGGGAGTTTGTCCTGGCCATGGGGGCGCCGTGGGGTTTGTCGCGCTCGGTGTCGCTTGGAATTCTTTCCTGTGTCGACCGCTTCCTGTCTGACCAGGGGGGCGGGTATAACCTGTGGCTACAGACTGACGCCGCGATAAACCCGGGTAACTCGGGTGGACCTTTGGTTGACAGCGGTGGACTGGTGGTCGGAATCAACACCCTGGGTTTTTTAATGGGGGGGAACCTCGCTTTCGCCATTCCCGCTAATACTGTCTCCGCGGTGGTGGGGGAATTGCGGCGCCAAGGACGGGTGGTACGCGCCTGGGCCGGTATTTATCTGCAACCCCTGAAAGATTTTGAGCGAAATATTTTTTATGAGGGCGAGAAGGGGGTTTTGGTGGCGGGAGTGGATCCTGCCTCGCCCGCTGGCCTGGCTGGCATCGAGGTGGGTGAAATGCTCTTGGCGATCAACTCCCAACCCGTACGGGGGGTGAACCATGAGGATATTCCCCGTCTTAACCAAGAATTGGCCGACCTCCCGATTGGCAGGGAAAGCGTGTTCCTGTTTCGCGACCTGGAGGGACGGCAACGCGAACGCCGCCTGGTTCCGGTGGAGAAGGGAGAGGTGGAGGGTGCCGACCTTGATTGCCGGCGCTGGAACCTGACTCTCAAGGCCATAAACGAGTTTTCCACCCCGGTGCTCGCTTTTTACCGCCGCCAGGGAGTGTATGTGCAAGCGGTGCGTTCGCCTGGCAATGCGGAAAGCGCGGGGTTACGTAGCGGTGATATTGTCCTGGAACTCGATCGCATACCTGTGCCTGACCTGGAGACGGTGCGCCGTATTTACCAGGAACTGGTGGAAGACCCGGTGCGTAAGCGCGAAGTCCTGTTTACTATTCTAAGAAACGACCTGAAGCACTATCTGGTTATCGACTACACCACGATATATGGAAATGACTAAGTTCGCCCCCGGAGGAAGTGTGGGTTTTCTTCTTCCAGAAAGGATGGGGCGCCTGGGGTCCAAGGCCAAAGTCGGCCCCCGGGGTAAAATTTTACCCTTAGCCACCGAAGGGAACTTCAGGGGCCTATGTAATACCCAGGTTTCTCTTTAAACTATGGAAGCGTTTTCCTAAATATTCCCTTAATAAAAACGGTTAACCAGCTTTGTTTTCCCGCCCTTGCCGCTTTTTCCGCCACCGGGCAAGCAAATATATTTCAGGTATTTATTGGCTTATAATAATTACCCTCCGTATAATTTTACCCAGGTAGGGAGCAAGGTGAATTAATGCCCAACCGTTCCGGGCGTCACCATTTGGCAAGTATTCTGCCCCATGGCGACGAGTCCCCTAACAACCTCCCAAATGATTTGGCCCGGTCAGGTTCCGGGGATGACGCTACTCCCCTCCCCGGGCTTGGCGACCAGCCACCGGGGAGCCTAAGGCGGCATGGTGACCAGGTCCTTTATCAGCTGCCCGAGGGCGGGGAGGAAGTGGCGGTGCGGGTGCTCTGGGCCCGGCCCCTTTCCGGACGGGGCGGGGCGGTGTCTTTCCTCCAGGCGGGGAAAAAACACGAAGTCGCCTATTTTTCCAGCCTAGAGGCGCTTTCCCAGGATTCCCAGCGTATCGCCCTTGAGGAGCTGTCGGGCGGGATGATACTGGCCCGGATCACCAGCATACGTTCTATACGCATGCACTTTGGCAATTATTACTGGGATGTGGTTACCGAGCAGGGAAAAACCCGCTTCCTGTTAACCTCACCGGAAAACAATTTTTTTGTTCCTTTTCCTGGTTGCCTGATTATCCGCGACGTCTATGGCAACTGTTTCGAAATTAACCCGCTTTTTGCTTTGGACCGGTCTTCGCGCTTGGAGTTGGACCGGGTTTACTAAAAAAATGCTGTCGCCTTTTGTCTGTCAACAATGCCAGGGGTGGGTGTGCCGGTATGGCTTCTTCCCCCTGCAACGACCCGAGGGAGAATATAATGCGCCTGTTGACCCGCTCCGACTTTGATGGTCTCGCCTGTGGTGCAATCCTGAAAGTTCTGGGTGTTATCGACTCCTGGAAATTCGTTCACCCCAAGGACATTCAGGATGGCCTGATTGAAGTTACCAGTAATGATGTTCTTGCCAACATTCCTTTTGTGCAGGGCGCCGGGATGTGGTTTGACCACCACTCTAGCGAGCAGGAGAGACTGAGAAAAGACCTGGTTTTCAAAGGGGAAAGCCGCATTGCCGACAGCGCGGCCCGAGTGATTTATGATTATTACCAGGGCGAGGAAAAACTCCCCCAGATGTCGGAGATGATAAAGGCGGTGGACAAGGTCGACTCGGCCAAGCTTTCCATTGACGAAATCCAGAATCCGGAGGGGTGGGTGCTCCTAGGCTTTGTCATGGACCCCCGCACTGGCCTGGGGCGCTTCCGGAGTTTTCGCATCAGTAACTATACCCTGATGGACAATTTGATCGATGCCTGCAGTCACCAGACCATCGGGGAAATCATCGCCAATCCCGATGTCGAGGAGCGGGTGGCGCTTTACCGCGAACAGGATCAGTTGTTCCGGCAAATGGTGGGACAGGTGACGCGGGTGGACGCCAACGTCATTATTTCTGATCTCCGGGGAGTCGATCCCATATATGCCGGAAACCGTTTTCTGATATACAGCCTCTATCCCAACCAGAATATTTCCCTGTGGATAGTCGATGGACGCGCCAAAATCAACGCCTCCATAGCTTGCGGCCACAGTGTCTTGAACCGGAGCGCCAAAACCGATGTCGGGTCACTAATGCTTAAATACGGCGGTGGCGGCCATCATCAGGTAGGAACCTGCCAGGTGCCTTACGAAGAAGTCGACCGGATAGTTGGGGAAATTGTCGAGAAAATGAAGGCGGATGGTTAAGCGCTTTCCCACCGCTTTGAAGTCTAGCAACCGGGGACGGCCTTAGGCCGCCCCCGGTTTTACTTGATCCATGACGTGGGGACGCGGGGCCGAGGGGGCGACACAGTGAAAAACCTCGGCAGGCGGAGTTTTTCGCCAGAAAAATGATGGAGTCGGCTTGGTGGCGGTGGGAGGATTGGACGACGCTAAAACTTCCTGACGCTAAAAAATCCATGTGGTACTAAGTGTTTTTCTTTTCCTGTCAGACCTGGCGCTTGCCGCGAAGGCTTGTGACGGCGTTACGGCAGTAGAAAGGAAAAACCCCGGGGCTTGCGCCTACGCCAAGAAAAAGCGGCTTCTTTCCTTGGCTCCCCAGAGAGAGAGGGAGGGGGGGGGCGCCTTAGGCGCAAGAGGAAAAACCGAGGAAAAAAATTCGCCAAACAAGCGAAGGGGAGGACAGGAAAAAACTCTTTCCGGGCAAAAAAAACCGCTAATTTAACAACATTAGACGGAAAGATAAAAGGCGGTGAAATTTATAATTAAGCGATTTGCCTCTCTTGGGGCCAGGCAGCGGGAAAAAATATTAAAAAAAAGTCTTGCAAAGCCCACGGCATTCGCTAAGATAGCCCAAGTCGAAGTTGACGCATGAAATTCCCTAAGGATTTCAGGATATCTTTTTGTCGACATAGTTTTTACCGAAGACTCAGTTGGTATATTATACCGATCGACCTATTCGGGACGCAGGACTTTCCCAGTCCAGCGTTTTTTTGTCGCCTGTTCGAATTTCTTGGGAAAAGTTTTAGTCAACTTCAAATGTGGTCGATAAATTTTTTCTAGCTGTGTACCAGACAAGTCAGCCAATCCATATTGGTGAAAGTCTGATATTCATAGTAAGGCCCTGCTCAGTTCGGGCGAGAGTTCTTTGAAAACACAATAGGCAGCTTTAATGTAATGGTTCGTGAGTTGAACTGGTCCTGTCAAGGGACTGGTTCGCGACCGGTGTCTTTTTCACAACCCTGTGATAGGACACCTTAAATAATTGCCAGTGCCACCGGGGTTAGTCCCTCGGTTGGCATATTTGCTCAAACTTTTCTCTAATTGAAGGGTTTGATCCTGGCTCAGAACGAACGCTGGCGGCGTGGTTGATACATGCAAGTCGAACGGGAAAGGTGACTTCGGTTGCCGAGTATAGTGGCGGACGGGTGAGTAATGTATGATCAATTTGCCCGGAAGACCAGGATAGCTATCCGAAAGGATAGGTAATACTGGATAAGCCCACAGCGGGGCATCCCGCAGTGGGAAAAGGTTAGGGATCTTCGGACCTTTCGCTTCCGGATGAGATTATATCCTATCAGTTTGTTGGCGGGGTAACGGCCCACCAAGACGACGACGGGTAGCCGGCCTGAGAGGGTGGACGGCCACACTGGAACTGAGACACGGTCCAGACTCCTACGGGAGGCAGCAGTGCTGAATTATTCGCCAATGCGCGAAAGCGTGACGGTGCGACGCCGCGTGCGGGATGAAGGCCTTCGGGTTGTAAACCGCTGTCAGGGCATAGAAAACCATCCGGGTTAATAGCCCGGATATTGATCATGCCCAAAGGAAGCACAGGCTAATCTCGTGCCAGCAGCCGCGGTAATACGAGATGTGCGAGCGTTGTTCGGAATCACTGGGCATAAAGGGTGCGTAGGCGGTGTACCAAGTCGGATGTGAAATCCCTTTGCTTAACAAAGGAACTGCATTCGATACTAGTATGCTAGAGGGTAAAAGGGGCAAGCGGAATTCTAGGTGTAGCGGTGGAATGCGTAGATATCTGGGAGAACGCCGATGGCGAAGGCAGCTTGCTGGGTTACTTCTGACGCTGAGGCACGAAAGCTAGGGGAGCAAACAGGATTAGATACCCTGGTAGTCCTAGCCGTAAACGATGGGCACTTTGTTCTGGGGGGCCTGATCCCCTCGGAGCCGTAGCTAATGTGTTAAGTGCCCCGCCTGGGGAGTATGGTCGCAAGGTTAAAACTCAAAGGAATTGACGGGGGCTCACACAAGCGGAGGAGCATGTTGTTCAATTCGAAGCAACGCGAAGAACCTTACCTGGGCTTGACATGGTAGTAGTAGGATCCTGAAAGGGTGACGACTCGTAAAGTCGAGAGCTATCACAGGTGCTGCATGGCTGTCGTCAGCTCGTGTCGTGAGACGTTGGGTTAAGTCCCGTAACGAGCGAAACCCTTGTCGTCTGTTGCTACCGGGTCATGCCGGGCACTCTGACGAGACTGCCGGTGTTAAACCGGAGGAAGGTGGGGACGACGTCAAGTCATCATGGTCCTTACGCCCAGGGCTACAAACGTGCTACAATGGTGAGTACAGAGAGACGCAATGTCGCGAGACGGAGCAAATCTTCAAAACTCACCCCAGTTCGGATTGGAGGCTGCAATTCGCCTCCATGAAGTTGGATTCGCTAGTAATCGCGGATCAGCCACGCCGCGGTGAATAAGTTCCTGAGCCTTGTACACACCGCCCGTCAAGCCACCCAAGTTGGAAGCACCCGAAGTCCGGCGCCAATTGTCCGGCCGAAGGTGAGTCTGGTGAGGGGGACTAAGTCGTAACAAGGTAGCCGTAGGGGAACCTGCGGCTGGATCACCTCCTTTCTAAGGATATCCTTAGGGGTGGGGAACCGACCTGGTGATAGCTGAATAGTAACACATTCGGTCCACTGGGAGGCGAACCGCTCACATCAGGCACGAACCAGAGCAAAGAAGCTGCCTATTATTTATATTCCCCAGACCCTGCGGAGCATGGCTACGCGGGGTTATTTTGCCGAGAGCGGGGAGCATGGGTTTCAACCGGGTGAGTCGAACCCAAGATATTTGGGGACGTAGCTCAGTTGGGAGAGCGCCGCCTTTGCAAGGCGGAGGTCGTCGGTTCGATCCCGATCGTCTCCACCATTTCTGAGCACCCGCCTCTTTTTTGGGCTTGTAGCTCAGTTGGTTAGAGCGCGTCCCTGATAAGGACGAGGCCGATAGTTCGAATCTATCCAAGCCCACCAAACTTTGAATCTTCTTGGCAAAAATCTGGCTTTAAGGCTTCCCTGCATGGGCGGCTGGAATGTTCTTTGACAACAGAATAGCGGACGAGTAATTAACTGCGCGTGGTGTAGAAATATGGTATCTCGACACCAATGTGTAAGGTTTACAATCAATAATGCTACTTTCTTTAGTAACCGCACAACCTTTATTTCTCAGCTTGGCTGAGGATGTGAGTGTTGTGATCAAGTTACTAAGGGTGTACGGTGGATGCCTTGGCGCAAGAGAGCCGATGAAGGACGTGGGTTAGCTGCGATAAGCCTCGGGGAGTCGTTGCCAGACTGAGATCCGGGGATCTCCGAATTGTCCTACGCTGAACACATAGGCGTACGACGGGAACGTGGGGAACTGATACATCTAAGTACTCACAGGAAAAGAACGCGAATGCGATTGCCTTAGTAGCGGCGAGCGAAACGGCAACAGTCCAAACCTTGTCTGTGTAAGGGCAGGCCGTTGCAGACGGGGGGTCGTGGGAACGTCATGCTGAACCTGAATAGGCATACGTAGGATACTCGTTAACCGAAGGGGCTGGAACGCCCCGCCATAGAAGGTGATAGCCCTGTACGTAAAAATGACCTATCCGCGTAGACGTCTCCCAAGTACTGCCGGGCACGAGAAACCTGGTGGGAATTCATGGGGACCACCCCATAAGACTAAATACTCCTTGCGACCGATAGTGAACCAGTAAGGTGACTGAAAGGTGAAAAGCACCCCGAAAGGGGAATGAAATAGTACCTGAAACCGTATACCTACAAGCTGTGGAAGGCCTATGCCACCCTTAGGTGGAATGGCTGACCGCGTGCCTCTTGAATGATGATCCGGCGAGTTATCGTCCGTGGCGAGCCTAAGCGCTTAAGGCGTGGAGGCGTAGGGAAACCGAGTATGAATAATGCGCTAGTCACGGGGGATAGACACGAAACCGTAGTGATCTATCCGAGGCCAGGATGAAGTGGGAGTAAAATCCCATGGAGGTCCGAACCCACTATAGTTGAAAATATAGGGGATGAGCTTCGGATAGGAGTGAAAGTCTAATCAAACTCGGAGATATCTTGTTCTCCCCGAAATATATTGAGGTATAGCCTTGAGTTAACTACGTCATGGAGGTAGAGGACAGAATCGATGCGGGGGACTACCATCCTACCAATTCGAAACAAACTCCGAATGCCATGGCGACTATCTCAGGAGTCAGGCTGCGGGAGAGAAGTTCCGTAGCCGAGAGGGAAAAAGCCCAGACCGCCGGCTAAGGTCCCTAAACTATGCTAAGTGGAAAAAGGAAGTGGAATTGCTAAGACAGCTGGGATGTTGGCTTAGAAGCAGCCACCATTTAAAAAGTGCGTAATAGCTTACCAGTCGAGCAATTCTGCGCCGAAAATTAACGGGACTTAAGCATAGTACCGAAGCCGCGGATTTACGCTTCACCTTCGGGTGGGCGTAAGTGGTAGGGGAGCGTTCCATACGGGTTGAAGGCCGAGCGTGAGCACGGAGGGAGTACCCTATCTGGACCGTATGGAAGTGATTATGCCGGAATGAGTAGCGAGAAAAGGGGTGAGAATCCCCTTCGCCGTAAGCCTAAGGTTTCCTGGGCAAGGTCATTCCTCCCAGGGTTAGTCGGGACCTAAGTCAAGGCCGAAAGGCGTAGACGACTGGACAACAGGTTAATATTCCTGTACTACTTTAAAGCTTAAGCTCAAGGAAGGACGGAGAAAGCTAATTGCGGGTGGAAAGTTGGTAGTTCCACAAAGGCGTGTAGGCTGTCCCCGATGATTAAAAGTTTGGGACATCAGGCCGAGGCGCTATTTCAAGGCGCAAGCCGAAGCCGCTGATGCTATGCTTCCAAGAAAAGTTCCGTGAGTGCGATAAAGTACCCGTACCAATAACCGACACAGGTGGGCGAGGAGAGTATCCTCAGGCGCGCGAGAGAACTGTAGTTAAGGAACTCGGCAAATTTGATCCGTAACTTAGGGAAAAGGATCGCCCCTGGAGGTCAAGGACTTGCTCCGGTAGCTTTTGGGGGTCACAGCAAAGAAGCCCGAGCGACTGTTTACCAAAAACACAGGTCTGTGCTAACACGCAAGTGGATGTATACAGACTGACGCCTGGCCAATGCTGGAAGGTTAAGGTAAGGGGTCATCCCGCAAGGGTGCAGCTCCGAACCGAAGCCCCAGTGAATGCCGGCCGTAACTATGACGGTCCTAAGGTAGCGAAGTTCCTTGTCGGGTAAGTTCCGACGTGCATGAATGGCGTAACGACTTGGGCACTGTCTCGACTACAGACTCGGCGAAATTGGAGCAGTGGTGAAGATACCATTTTACCCGTGGCTAGACGGAAAGACCCCGTGAACCTTTACTATAAGCTATTATTGGTTTTTTTCATGGATTGTGTAGGATAGGCGGGAGACTGTGAAGGGGAGGCGCCAGCTTCTCCAGAGTCAACGGTGAAATACCGCTCTTTTTATGAAGGAAATCTAACCTGGTCCCGTGAATCCGGGCTGGGGACAGTTGTAGCCGGGTAGTTTGACTGGGGTGGTCTCCTCCTAAAGAGTAACGGAGGAGTTCAAAGGTACCCTCAATACGGTTGGCAACCGTATGCAGAGCGCAATAGTAGAAGGGTGCTTGACAGCGAGAGAGATATTTCGAGCTGGGACGAAAGTCGGATATAGTGACCCCGCGATTCTGAGTGGAAGGGTCGTGGCTCATCAGACAAAAGGTACTCCGGGGATAACAGGCTGATCTCCTCCAAGCGTTCACAGCGACGAGGAGGTTTGGCACCTCGATGTCGGCTCATCGCATCCTGGGGCTGCAGTCGGTCCCAAGGGTTTGGCTGTCCGCCAATTAAAGCGGTACGCGAGCTGGGTTCAGACCGTCGTGAGACAGGTCGGTCCCTATCTGCCATGGGCGCAGGAAGATTGAGAAGAACTGACTTTAGTACGAGAGGACTTTGTCGGACAGACCTCTGGTGTGCGAGTTGTCCTGCCAAGGGCAATGCTCGGTAGCTATGTCTGGAACGGATAAACGCTGAAAGCATCTAAGCGTGAAGCCAGCTTCAAGATGAATCTTCCCTGAAGGTCCCCGGTAGACCACCGGGTTGATAGGCTGGATGTGTAAGACCCGTGAGGGTTTCAGCTAACCAGTACTAATTGACCGTCAGACTTGATCACAACGCTCATTTTCTCCCCAGGTATGGAGAAATGGGTGCTAAGAAAATAGCAGTTGGTGTGATATTGTATTTCTTGCCTGCGTGGTGAAAGTCGTCCGCTATTATTTATATTCCGCTAGTTGATGTTTACACCGCTTTTTTTCCTGGTGGCTTTGGCGGAGGGGTCACGCCTGTTCCCATTCCGAACACAGTAGCTAAGCCCTCCAGCGCCGATGGTACTGGCAACGGGAGAGTAGGTCGCCGCCAGGGTTTTATTTAGGGTCCTGCCTTTTAGGCAGGACCCTTTTTTTGTTTCCCCCGCCTTCTTAACCGGAAAGGCGGGAGTTACCCCGCCTCCGCCGAAGCTTCGGGGTGTCCCACCCAGGGTTAAAATTCATAAGATGACCACTCTTAAAAACTATCCCTTTTCTTTATTCCACACAAGCCCGGGCCAGGGGTCGCCTCATCCAGTTGTCTTGGGCTTAACAAGCGCCAGGTTTAGTTTTTTCAGCTCCTTGTGATTGCGTACCCGACGAAATCACCGCTCAGCTTCCGCTAAAGCGTAGGCCATCC
>JAITQC010000017.1 GCA_031289115.1 Planctomycetota bacterium | reverse complement strand
ATCGAAAAGGTCTGCGGAGGGCGTTTTATTTTCTCTGGTGGCGGCAAAGTCACTTTCCAAGCCGCCCATAGCGAATATTCCGCCAACGTAATAGCCGAGGGTTTTCGCAAGCTGGGAATACTCGCACGACTGATTGAGACTGGTTCGATTCAACCCGGGGTCAGCGGACCGCTGTTTTGGGACGAGCCCGAGTCCAATCTGAATCCCAAGCTTATGGAATTAATGGTGCGAATCCTCTTAGAGCTGGCGCGTAGCGGCCAGCAGATCATTCTGGCAACCCATGACTATGTTCTACTCAAGTGGTTTGATCTCTTTATGCACAAGGACGACCAGGTAGTTTTCCATAGTCTTTACAATGACCAAAAAACACTTACCAGCCAAACCGCGTCGACCGGGGACTATCTGAAGATTATCCCCAACCCGATTGATGAAGCATTCGGCTCTCTGGTCAACCAGGAGATTACCAATGAAATGGGGGCGCTGGGCAAATGAAAATTGTTGAAGCCAGCGGCTTTGAATTCCAATTTACCGACGCCATGGATGCTTTCATCTTTGACGAGAAAGACCATTCCAAACCCACCTTCCATGGTGCACCTATGAAAAGTGTCGATATCATTGCCGAATTCCCGGCTGCTTATGTTTACGTAGAATTGAAAAATTACGCAGACGCCACTATCTATGACCCATTAGATGCCGATACCAGAGCGCAACAAGACAAGTTTAATTGGTTGAAGAATTACCTAAAATACAAGTTCCGGGATTCCTACCTTTACCGGCATGCCGAGCATAAGGTTGAAAAACCGGTTCATTACCTATGCTTACTCACTTTTGACAACGCCCTGAACAGCCGCATCCAGAAGTCCCTGAAACAAGAATTACCAGTTGGCCGAGTAACGTCACGCTGGGCACAAGCCCTAGCTACCAGTTGCCAGGTGGTAAACCTCGACAAATGGAACGAAAATTTCCCAAAATGGCCGGTAACTCGCCTTTCCACTATTTGAAATAGGGATAGACAAAATTCAGGGTGGACTACGTTGCGTTGTCGCGGGGGTTGTTTCCTGAGGCTAGAACTGGCGTTTAGAAACACTTGGTGGGATATAAAATAACGCCGCAACCATCTCGATTGCGGCGTTTACTACTGGCATGCCCACGGGGAATCGAACCCCGGCCGTCAGCTTGAAAAGCTGATGTCCTAACCGCTAGACGATGGGCACGTTTTTAAACCTGGTAGGGGCAGAGGGACTCGAACCCACGACCATCGCCTTAAAAAGGCGGTGCTCTACCAACTGAGCTATACCCCCAAAAAAACCCGGAAGCTATCCCCTGGCGAGAAACCACCCGTCCCGGGGCCCGCCTCCGCAAGTCATATTAATATAGATAAAAAGCGTGGCTTGTCAATACGGCGTTTACGCCTTTCCCGTCACTTCCGGGCTGGAACAGTCGATCCTACCCGGAAAACCCCCTTCCCGGGGCCCTGGACGGGGAAAGCACCCGCCTACTCGCCACCGCCTAGCCTTCTCTTCCCCCTCCCCTCCACACTTTTTCCCGCCTAGAAAAAGGTGCGCCATCCCAAAAAGAGCGGCGCACCCGAGAAGACAAATTGCGTTAAAAACTGGTGGCACTAACGCCGGTAGAGGCTACGCTCGACATAATGAGTGTGGAAGAGGGTGTGAGCCTTCTCGCTAAGGGGTTTACCAATAAACTCGTCATAGAGTTTCTTGACGTCCGGGTTTTCATGGCTACGCCGGAGCTTCGCCCCACGGTCTTCCTTGGTGAGACCAGCCGCCCGCTCCAGGCGCACCTTGTCGGTAACGCCCCAGAACTGACCACCGCCACCAACACAGCCACCTAGGCAGGCCATGACCTCGATAAAGTGCCATGGCGGCTCCTGCCCGGCTTTCTTGGCCTGGCGAACCCGGTCAACCACCTCCTCGACATTCCGGAGGCCATGGGCGACACAAACCTTGATGTCCTTGTCGCCGATTTTAACCGTCAACTCCTTCACACCCTCCAGGGTGTGGATGGGAGCGAACTCCAGGTTGTCCGTTTCCTTGCCAGTGACTAGCTTGTGGGCGGTACGAAGAGCCGCTTCCATCACGCCACCGGTTTCCCCGAAAATAGTCCCGGCCCCAGTGTAGCGGCCGAGGGGACTGTCTGCCTCGCCCTCGTCCAGGGAGGCGAACTCTAGTCCAGCCTGGCGGATCATGCGGGCAAGTTCGCGAGTGGTGAGGGAGACATCAATGTCCTGGTGGCCAGAGGCAAACATGTCCTTGGCCCGGACGATCTCAAACTTCTTGGCGGTACAGGGCATTATGGAGACCATGAAAATCTTGTCCGGACTCACCCCTATCTTCTCGGCGTAGTAACTCTTGGTGAGGGCCCCGACAATCGCCTGGGGCGATTTGCAGCTGGAGAAGTAGGAAATCATGTCCGAGTCGAATTTCTCCATGAAGTCCACCCAGGCGGGACAACAGGTGGTAATCAGCGGCAATGAATCTCCGCCTTTGGTGATTCGCTCCACCAGTTCCGAGCCTTCTTCCATGATGGTGACATCGGCGCCGAAGTTGGTGTCAAAGACCTGCTGGAAACCCATGCGCCTAAGAGCGGTGTAAAGTTTCCCCGTCAGGTTGGTGCCAGGAGCGAAACCGAAAGTCTCGCCAATGGAGACGCGGACAGCCGGAGCGATCTGCACGATACAGTGTTTTTCCTTGTCGAGAAGCGCCTTCCACACCTCCTCGGCTTGGTTATACTCGTAAATCGCCCCCACTGGACAATGGGCTGAACACTGGCCGCAACGGACACAGGGGCTGTCAGCCAACTGGATGTCGCCAGCCGGAGCCACCACCGCGTCCAACCCCCGGTTTTTCATACACAAGGCCCAGACATTCTGGACATTTTGGCAAACCACGGTACAGCGCCCGCAACGCACACACTTGCGGGGATCAAGGACGATCGACTTGGTGGAATCGTCGATCGGCAGGCTTGGCACTAGCTTCGGCAAGTCGGAACGGGAAATCCCGAAATCCTCGGCCAGACGCTGGAGCTCACACTCGCCGTTTCGGAGGCACGTCAGGCATTCGTTGGGGTGAGCGGAGAGAATAAGTTCCAGGATGGAGCGGCGCACCGCGACAATCTCGGCGTCCTGGGTGGTTATCTCCATTCCCTCGCCCACCGGGGTGGTGCAAGCGCGCATCATGTTGGGGGCGTTCTTGACCTTGACCACGCAGATCCCGCAGGAGGCGGTGGGGGGAAGGTCGGGGTGGTAACAAAGGGTGGGGATCTTCACCTGGGCCTGATGGGCCGCCTGGAGAATGCTGGTCCCCGGTTCAACCTGTATCTTTATTCCGTTTAAGATGGCGTTAATCATTTTAGATATCCTTACAATTGGGCGACAGCTCCCTGGTTCCTGACAATCCGGTTCGGGATAACAATCCCCCCCCGCCCGCCCGAACCGGGCCAGGCGAGAGGGCGTCCTGTTTCCCCCTAGTCTTTCTTGGCCGAAACGTTAAGGTCGATCTTGGCTTGGTATTCATCGGCGAAGAAATGGAGAGTGGAAAGGACCGGATTGGGGGCGGTCTGCCCCAAACCGCAGAGGGAGGCCTTTTTCATGGCCAAGGCGAGTTCCCGCAGGTGGTCCAGGTCCTCCGGCTTACCCTTGCCGTCAGCGATTTTCTCAAGAAGGAGCAGGAGCTGCTTGCCGCCAATCCGGCAGGGGGCGCATTTGCCGCAACTCTCGTCCACCGTGAAGCCCAGGTAAAACTTGGCGATATCTACCATGTCGTCGTTTTCATCCATGACGATCATGCCGCCAGAACCCATAATCGAGCCGAGCTTCTTCAACTCATCGTAGCAGACCGGGAGCTCAAGTTCACTCCGGGGAATTACCCCGCCGGAGGGGCCGCCAGTCTGAACCGCCTTGATCGCCTTGCCAGTGGAGGTGCCGCCGCCAATGGACTCGACGATCCGTTTCAGGGAAATCCCCATCGGCACTTCAATCAGTCCGGAATGCTTGACCTTGCCAGTAAGGGCGAAGACTTTGGTGCCCTTGGAGGTTGCTGTCCCCATGGAGGCGAACCAGGCGCCGCCGCGGCGGATAATGGTGGGAATGTTGGCCAGGGTCTCGACATTGTTGACGTTACTGGGTTTTCCCCATAGTCCCTTTACCGAAGGATAGGGCGGGCGGGGGGTGGGACTGCCGCGCTTGCCCTCGATTGAGGCGATAAGGGCGGTTTCCTCCCCGCAGACAAAGGCACCGGCGCCTAAACGAATATCAACGTCAAGGTCGCGGCCGGAGCCGAAGATGTCTTTGCCAACGAAATTATAGCGGCGGGCCGCCTTGATCGCCTTGTCCAGTCTTTCCACCGCCAGGGGGTACTCGGCCCGGACATAGAACCAGCCGGAGGTGGCTCCAATAGCGTAACCGGCGATCATCATGCCCTCGATAACGGCGTGGGGGTTGCCCTCGAGAACCGAACGGTCCATATAGGCGCCGGGGTCGCCCTCGTCGCCGTTGCAGATGATGAATTTCTCGTCGCCCTGGATCTGGGCGGTGAGACCCCACTTGCGGCCGGTGGGGAAGCCGCCACCACCACGGCCCCGTAGACCAGACTCGGTGATTTCCTTAATAACCTCCTGCGGAGTCATCTTGGTGAAAACCTGCTCCAGGGCCTGGTAACCCCCGTCGGCTATGTAGTCGTCAATTGACTCAGGGACAATGCGGCCGGAATTTTCCAGCACCACTTTGACCTGGTCGGTGAAGAAGGGAGTTTCTAAACTAAGGGTGTGTTCAAGAAGGAATTCCGGCACGCTGGTGAAGGTGTCTGGACGTTTCAAAGCGGGTTCGATGTGCTCGGCCACCATCAGGCGGGCAAGCATGGGGTTCATCTCGACATAGAGTACGGGTGGGCGGTTGACAACTTCTACCCGGATAAGGGGTCCGTGGCTACAAAGGCCCATACAGCCGGTGGGAACTATCTCCACTTCCTTGTCAAGATCGTGGCCCTTGAGGCCACTGGACACCGCCTCCATCACTGTCTTGCAACCGCTGGCGATACAGCCGGTGCTGGAGCAAACAAAAAGGCGCGCCTTGAAGGATTTCTGGCGGGCGTGGACCCGATCACTAATTTCCTTGAGGTTAACTTTAGGCATGTTCTGTCTTCCTGCTGGCAGGGGAAGTACGCTGGCGCCTAGGGCGCCAAACTACCCGGTGTTCTAGGATAAACTGCCACCGAATTCCGGCGAATTCCGTATCCGGGGCTTTCCATCACCACCCCTCGCTAGTCCGGGGCGGTGAAACAAGCGCTCAACTACCCTACTTGGCATCGTCAGTGCTGAAATGCTCCCGCCACTCATTGACGATTTTCTTGATGTCGGAGGTGGTTAGCCGGCCATAGGTCTTGCCGTTTACAATAGCCACCGGCGCCAGGCCGCAGCAACCGACACAGCGCACACACTGGAGGTGGAAAAGCTTGTCCTCGGTGGAGGTGCCGACTTTGGCCCCGGTTTCCTTGGAAAACTCCTCGACCAGCGCGGGTGAACCCTTGAGGTAGCAGGCGGTACCGGTGCAAACCGAGATCACCGCTTTTCCCGGGGGTTCCAACTTGAAATAATGGTAGAAGGTGAGCGCCTCGTAAATCCGGGAGAGCGGGACATCCAGTTCCTGCGAGAGGTAGAGTGAGACATCACGGGGGACATAGCCACGGGAGTTCTGGATCTCATGGAGCACCATGATTAGCGAACCCCGCTTGTTTTTCCATTTTTTCACCGCCGCCACCACATCCGGCTCACCGGCGGCCTTGGCCATGGCCTTTTTTATCGTCACTATTGTGTCGCCAGAACCGATTGCCATTTACAACCTCCCTTCTTCTGTCGGGCCGCCCGGGTTCCTACAGAACCCGGGACAACCACCCCTTGCGTGCCGCCGGAATTAGACACCGGTAGCGTTCATGACCCCTCTACTGGGCCGGTGGTAAAACCGCCGGTCTCGAATTGATACATTTTCTCCTGGGCGCGGCTAAGAACCCGGGTCGCCTCAGCCAGTCGCCCGGCCAAAACCCTGTCCGCCGCCGCCTCCACTACCCCGGGGGCGGGGAGAAGAAAAACCTCGTGGTGCGCCCGGGGGAGAAAGGCGTCCGAGGCCAGGCGTCCTCGTAAATACCCTAACCCGTCCCTCCCCTCCTCCAAAGCGGCGCGGAAGCGACGGTAATTAGCTAGTTGCGCTCCGCCCCCGGCGGAGCGGTTGTAAACATAGAGTTGGACTGTTGCGTGTTTGGCAAGGGTTAAAAGACTGGGCAACCACTCTTCCCAGACCGCCAGGAAGTCATAGGGGTCGACTAGCCAGAAACCCTTCCCGGTCGGTGTCTGGGCCAGCCATTCCCAGCCGTCCGCCACCTCCACCAGGGAAAAACCCGCCTGGCTACGCCATTCATCCCGCCGCCCCGCTTCCTGGTCATAGACCTGGCAGACTCCACGGGTGAGACAACGCGCCAAACTCGCCGCCGACGGCCAAAGTCCACGCTCAAAAAAGGCGGCGAAGACCGGCTGTTTACCTATTCCGGTGCCAGCCAACCGTTTTACCGTGTTCCGGGTCAAAGGATAGGCGGGAGCGCCGGCAAAGGGGTCGGAATAACTGGTGTCCTGGCCTGGCCGCACCTCTAAAAGCCACTGCAAAACCAGAAAAACCCAGAGGTTTTTTAACAAATCGCCCCAGTTACCGGGTTCATAAAGGAGACGCCCGGAACCGCCGTCCCGTTCTTTCCATGTCCAATCACTATCGGCCATCGGGCAGCTGGTCCTTGAGGAAAACTGTAAACAGATTGATTATAGGAATTTTCAATTTTTTTAACAAGGGTTGACTCGGCAAATTTGTTGATCCGCAACTTTCCCGGCGCCAGACCGGGCTGGCTGTCAAGGAATAGCTTAGTTTGACTCTTCCCAGGCCAAGACAACTGGCGTAAAATATCATCTCAACCCAAAAACCACCCCGGGAGGTATCCCGCATGACCCCACCAGGACAACATATCCCGGTGCTGGCGGAGGAGACACTGACCCTCCTCGCCCCCGCTCCGGGCGAGCTGGCGGTGGACGCCACCGTTGGCCTAGGGGGGCATTCCCGGCTTATTGGCGCCCGCCTAGGGCGGGAAGGCAGCCTCTTCTGCTTCGACCGCGACCGGCAGGCCCTGGACAAAGCCAGAGAAAACCTGAGTGACCTCGCTTGCCACCTGCACTTCCTTCCTCACCCCTTTGACGCCATGGGGGTAGAACTTTCCCGCCTTGGAACCAGCCGGGTGGAAAGAATCCTCCTTGACCTTGGCGTGTCATCCTTACAGCTCGACAGCCCCGAGCGGGGCTTTTCCTTCCTCCGGGACGGCCCGCTCGACATGCGTATGGACCCGACCCAGGGTCAAACCGCCGCCACCCTGGTGAACCAGGCGCCTCTGGAAGAGCTTATTCGCCTCTTCCAGGACCTGGGCGAGGAACGCTTTGCCAAACGTATCGCCAGAATCATTGTAGAGAAAAGAGCAAAACAGCCGATAACCACCACGGGGGGTCTTGCCGAACTGGTGTCCCAGGCAGTGCCAGGACGCGGTCGGCGCCACCCCGCCACCCGGGTTTTCCAGGCGCTCCGGATGGAGGTAAACGACGAGCCTGGAATGCTTTGCCGTGGACTAGCCGCCGCTGGGCGGCTTCTTTCCCCCGGCGGAAGACTGGCGGTAATCACTTTTCACTCCCTGGAGGACCGGCCGGTTAAACGCCTGTTCCGGCGTTGGCAAGAACTGGGGTTGGTAAAAATTATTACTTCCTCCCCCGTCCTTTGCAGCCGCCCGGAAGCCAGGCTTAACCCGCGGGCGCGTAGCGCCAAGCTTAGGGTGGTGGAAAGAACATGACTACGCGGGTAGGGGAAGCGGGGAAAAACCCGTGGGAGGAACTTAAGCGCCAGTAGGGAAAAACGCTTTTTGCCACCCGTTCCCTCCGGGGACACGGGGTTGACAAGGGGAAAACAAGACTACAAACGGCTTTCCACCGATGGCAAGCCGAGTTGGAGCAACTGAAACATCAAGGAAGATTGGGGCTGTTGCGCTTGCCTTTACGGGGGTTAGTTCCCCCGCTAAAAAGGACAACGCCAGTCACCTCAGGAGACTCCATTGCAGATACGAGCATTTATTCTAGGGGTGTTTCTTCTCGCCTTGGTCGGTTGGTGTCTGGTCCACGAAACCATGCGCCAAACCCGGGCCCGTTACGCCTTGGCCGAAGCCTTCCGAAAGGAGGAGGAAGTTGTCCGCCGCCTGGAGATTCTCCAGGTGCAGGAGGAAAGTCTCCTGCAACCGGCCCGCCTCCTTTCCCAAGCCCGTTTGTTAAACCTGGAGACGGCGTCTTTACTCGCCACCCCCCGACAACTGGGGACGAATTCGCCAGGCCGACTCCGCCTCCCCGCTGACAACCATCTTGACCTGCCGGTTGCCTTGGCCGGCGAGCGCTAGCGAAGGATTCGCTAAATGGCGACCAATTCGGCTAGGCGGGCCGGGGACAGTCCCCCTCTCGCCCTCAAGGGCCTAATCATACTCTTTGCCACCTTCAGCGTCCTTTTCCTGGCTCTGGCCGCCCGGTTAGTGGATCTCCAGGTTTTCCGCCACCAGGAAATGTTACAGGTGGCGGTTAACCAGGTCTATGGAATGGTGCGCGAGGAAGACCGTCGCGGACGTATCGTCGACGCCCGGGGTCGCACCCTGGCGGTGTCGGTAGACGCCAAGTCAGTGGCCCTGGACCCCAAGACACTCCTGCGTAACCCCGAGGCTAAACCCCACCGGCTTATCGCTCGCCTGCGTGACTTGCTTTCCCTTAGCGACAAGGAAACGGCCCGCCTGGAACAGGCTCTGGACAAACGCCGTCCAGTCGCCGGGCGGGAGGGTGAGGAGGAGCCAATCAGTTTTGTCTGGGTCAAACGCCGCCTCTCCCGGGAAGAGTGGGAAAAACTAAGCACCGCCATGGCTGAGGCGAAAAGCGAGGCTAGCGCCGCCTGGAAAAACCGTCGCCAATGCCTGCGTAAAGCCAGTTACCTCCACCAGACAGGTGAACGCGAGGAGGAGGACAAAGCCAAAGAACTGGCGCAAGGCTGGAAAAGAGCGGCCCAGGAGTGGGAAGGTTATTTCGCCGGAGTGTTTTTCCCTCCCGAGTACGCCCGCACCTACCCCCAGGGGGAACTGGCGTCGCACATCCTGGGGTTTGGTAACATTGACGGCCAGGGTCTGGAGGGAGTCGAGAAAATGCTCGACCCCCTGCTCCGGGGTATCCCGGTGGAACGCCTGGTCGCCCGCGACGCCCGTTCCCGCGCTCTTTCCAGCCTTACCCGTGACGAACGCTCCAGCGAAGGGATGCAGGTCAAGCTAACTATCGACAGCGCTATCCAGTCGATAGTCGAAGACGAGCTCTTCCGGGTGGTGGCTGGCCTGAAAACCGAATATCCGGCGGTGGTTGCCCACGCCGTGGTCATGGACCCCTGGACTGGCGACATCCTCGCCCTCGCCAACTACCCCACCTTCGACGCCAACCATCCCGGCGACTTCGATCCCCGCAACCGCCGTAACGACGCGGTGGCGGCGGTACAGGAGCCCGGAAGCACCTTTAAACCCCTTTTAGTCGCCGCCTCCCTGGAGGAGGGTCTGGCAGACCTGGCCGACAGCTGGGACTGTTCCACTTTCCAGATGGAAAACGGCCGGGTAATCAAGGACATCCACCCCTACGGCCAGATGACTCTAGGACTAGGCCTAATAAAAAGCTCCAACCCCGCCATGGTGCGCCTGGGCCTACGCCTTGGACCCCAGCGCATGCGGGAGTATGTCCTCCGCTACGGCTTTGGAGAAAAATCCGGTAGCCTTCTTCCGGGCGAAGTCCGCGGCCGAGTAACCAGCGCTGAAAACTGGTCCTCCTTCACCATGGGTTCGGTTCCCATGGGTTATGAAATTAACGTCACCTCTATCCAGATGGCTAGCGCCTACTCCGCCATCGCCAACGGCGGCCTACTCCCCCGCCCCAATTTCATCAAGGCGGTCTATGACAACCAGGGCGCTCTCGCCCTGGAGGTGGGGACGAAGATGCGCCGGCGGGTGATTTCTGAAAAAACCAGCCGCATTATGCGGGAAACCCTCCGGAAAGTGGTTACCGAAGGCACAGGACGACGCGCCAACATCCCGGAATACGCCCTGGGGGGAAAAACCGGCACCGCCAACATGATTGTCAACGCCGAAGAGAAAAAGCAGGGGCAAAGCGGTTATTCGAAAAAACGCCACACCGCCAATTTCGTCGCTCTCGCCCCCTGGGACAAGCCGCGGATGGTGATCTGCGTTTCCGTCCGTGACACTGGCAAATTCGGTGGCGAAGCCGCTTCCCCGGTGGGAGCGGCAATCGCTCGCCGGGCTCTTAGTTACCTCGGCCTCCCCACCGAGGACGGTAGCGTCCCCGACTCCAGTTACGTCGAGGTGCCGGAGGTGTTTGAAAAAATCATCGCCCCGCCGGCTGAATACACCGTGGGTACTGAGGACGACGACAATTTCCTGGGCGAGGAGGTAGATCCCCGTATTTTCGAGGAATGGCAGGAAGACCCAACCGCCTTAGGCTAGACCCTTCCCCCCCCCTTTTCCCGGGGGGCGGATTGACTTTATACAGTGGTTTTGAATAATTGCATAGTGTCCCCGGTTAGTCCGGGACGTGGGGAGGAAAGCGGCATGCGGCTGGCTGACTTGGTCCGGGAGATTCCTGGCGCGACGCTACGGGGTGATCCCCGTCCGGAAGCGCTAGACATAAGCCCCGACAGCCGCGAGGTTGGCCCCGGTTTTATTTTCGCCAGCATCGCCGGACACCAGGGTAAAGGCCGGGACTATCTGGACAACGCCTGCCAGCGGGGAGCGGTGGCGGTACTTTCTAGCCAGGACAACCAAGACACCTCCCTACCCCTGATCCTGGTGGCTGATCCCCGCCGGGCCCTGGGGGAAGCGGCGGCGGCTCTGCAACGCCATCCCGCCCGCGACCTCGCTCTCCTGGGGATCACCGGCACCAACGGCAAAACCTCCACCGCCTATATACTGCGCCACCTCCTGCGTTCCCTTGGCCAGAAGGTGGGAATGCTAGGGACTATCGAATACGATCTGGGGGGCGGGGAAACCCACCCCGCCCCCCTCACCACCCCTGACGCCGCCTCCTTCACCCGCCACCTCGCCAGCATGCGCGGGCATGGTTGCCAGTGGGCGGTGGTGGAAGTGTCTAGCCACGCCCTGGACCAGTGGCGGGTCTGGCCCCACCCCTTCCGGGGCGCCATCTTCACTAACCTCACCCGCGACCACCTTGACTACCACGGCAGCATGGAAAACTACCTGGCTGCTAAACAACGCCTGTTTCTTGGCCTAGAACCCACCGCCGCCGCCGTGTTTAACTGGGACGACCCGGCGGCTCCCAGTATGGCCAAGGCCTCCCCCGCCCGCTGTCTAGGCTTTAGTCTGCTAGACACCGCCAAGACTGGGGAAAACCAGGTCCGGGTGGAGGTGAGCCAGAGTAGCCTGACTGGCCAAACCTGCCGTCTGGAGGGAGCGGGACTAACCGGAAGTTTCCAGTTGCCGCTTATCGGACAGCATAATGTCTATAACGCAGTTGGAGCCGTACTCCTTCTTCACCAACTGGGTCTACCCTTTCCCGCCCTAGCCCAGGCCCTTTCCGACTTTCCTGGCGTCCCCGGTCGGCTGGAACGCCTGACTACCCCCCGCGGAGCGTCAGTCTTTGTCGATTACGCCCACACTGACGACGCTCTGCGCTCTGTCCTTAAAATTCTACGCCCCCTCACCCGGGGACGCCTGATCACCGTGTTCGGTTGTGGCGGCGAACGTGACCGTGGCAAACGTCCCCTGATGGCGCGGGCGGCCGAGGACGGCTCTGACCGGGTGGTGGTGACCTCTGACAATCCCCGCACGGAAAACCCGGAGCAGATTTTTACTGACATTCTGGCTGGGTTTAGTAACCCCAAAAGCGCCACCCTCATTCCGGAACGCGAACAAGCGGTGGCCTGGGCGGTGGCGGCGGCGGAAGAAGGGGACGCGGTACTTTTGGCCGGCAAGGGACACGAGAATTACCAGATCCGTGGCGAAGAAAAAGTGCATCTTGACGACCGGGAATTGGTCCGCGACGCCTGTCGACGCCTTGGCGCCTAAGCTGCCGGGCGTTTTTCAAGCCGGCGGACTTTGCCTAACCTGGGTTTATTTCTCCCTGGGCCTCTGTTGACGCCCAGCTAAAAAAGGTGAGCAATGAATATTACGCTGGGGGAGCTAGCAGGGTGGTGCGGCGGGGAGGTGATACCCCGTTCGGCAATGACCCGGCAGATAGTCGGAGTCTCAAGTGACTCCCGCACTATTAAACCGGGTGAACTATTTGTCGCTATCACCGGACTAAATCAGGATGGCCACCGTTTCATCCGTTCCGCAGTCCAGGCCGGGGCGGCGGCCACCATGGTGGAACGTAGTAACACCGTCCCCCACGACATGCCAGAAATTCTGGTGAAAAACACCCTTGACGCCCTGGGGCGGATCGCCAATGGCTACCGCTGGCGTCCACCCCTTATTCCCTGGGTGGCGGTGACTGGTTCTAACGGCAAAACCACTACCCGTGAACTCCTGGCCCTGATGCTACAGACCCGGGGAAAAGTGCGGACCTCGCAACGCAACTGGAACAATTCTATCGGCCTTCCCCTCTCCATGATGTCGCCCCCTGACGATGCCTGGGCGGCGATACTGGAAATGGGCACCAACCACCCTGGGGAAATCGCCCATCTCAGGGAAATCGCTGTCCCCACCGTAGGGATAGTCACCTCCACCGGCGCCTCGCACCTGGAGGGATTTGGTTCCCTGCGGGCGGTGGTGATGGAAAAAGCCGCCATTTTCGGCTGGCTTCCCCAGGATGGACTGGCTATCTACCCGGCTTACGACCCTAACCACGATATCCTCCGGGCCGGAGTGGTACACAACCACGCCACTTTTTCCCTGGATGACACCCCGGCTGACCTGTCGGCCCGGGACATAAGCCTGAGCGCCGAGGGTTCTTCCTTCCTGGTCGAGGATGTGCGGGTCAACCTGCCCCTTCTTGGGGTCCACAACATCAGTAACTTCCTGGCTGCCCTCCTGGCGGCGCGTTACCTGGGGATAGAGCTGGAAACGGCGGCGGCGGCGGTCGCCCGGGCTAAACCTGTGCCCGGTCGCTTGCAATGCCTCGTGTCCCCGGCCGGAATCCAGGTTATTAACGACTCCTACAACGCCAATCCCGATTCTATGCTGGCCGCCATTGATGTCCTGATGGACATTCCGGCTAGCCGGAAGATCGCGGTCCTCGGCGACATGCTTGAACTTGGCGAAGAAAGCCGGCGCCTGCACCGGGAAGTCGGGCTGGAGGCGGCTATCATGGGGGTGGACGCCATTTTCGCCACCGGTAGCGAGTCAGTGGCTATGGCCGAGGCGGCCCAGGCCAACGCCCACATAATTGTCCGGCACTTCCCCTCCCACGAGGCCTTGTGGACGTCCTTACGGAACTTTGTCCGCCCTGGCGACCTGTTCCTGGTCAAGGGTTCGCGGGGAATGCACATGGAGCGGCTGGTAAACGAACTTATGGAATGGCGTTAACAAGCAGCTTACGGAGAACGCGTGATTCGCTATCTTGCCCTGGCGGGGGAATGGTTTGGCCCCCTGCGTGTCTTTGAAAGCACTACTCTACGGGCGGCCCTGGCGACAGTGCTCGCCTTCGTCATCGCCATTATCCTCGGTCCTGGGTTTATCCGCCGCCTAGCGGGGCGGCAAGCCACCGAGGACGTCAGTAAACCTGACGCGCAGCGTCTGGAAGAGCTCCACGGCCGGAAAAAAGGCACCCCGACCATGGGCGGCATCCTCCTGGTGGCGGCGGTGGGAGTGAGTATCATTCTCTGTTGCGACCCGACCCAGCCCCTGGTTTGGGTAGGCCTTCTGGTCCTCCTGGGTTTTGGGGGACTAGGGTTTTGTGACGACTTTTGGAAACTCCGTGGCTGGGGTAAACAGGGACTGACTAAGCGCCACAAGTTCCTGGCCGAGTCGGTCCTGGCCTTGCTTACGGTCATAATCCTGGCCTGGGGAACCCAGGCAGGGTGGTTTGGCATGACTCCCCCGCCCCCTGGCGACAGCGAGGGCGATTTTGAACGGGTCACTAACCAGACAAGTCTCATCATCCCCACCCGTCTGGTGGTTCCCTTCACCAAGTGGAACTCGGTAAACCCTGACCTTGGACTAGGCTACTGGCTTTTCGCCTTCCTCATCATCGTGGCCTGCGCAAACGCCGTCAACCTTACCGACGGCCTGGACGGCCTGGCTGGAGGCTGTACCGCCATGGTGAGCCTAACCTACGCCTTCCTCGCCTATGTGGCGGGTAACGCCATCGCCGCCGCATTCTTTCGTATTCCCATGGTGCCGGGGGCGGCTGAGATATCTATCTATGGCGCCGCCCTTTTCGGCGGCATCCTGGGGTTTCTCTGGTTTAACGCCAACCCCGCTGACGTGTTTATGGGCGACACCGGTAGCCTGGCCCTGGGGGCGGCCCTGGCCTTCATGGCCATTGTCACCAAGCATGAACTCACCCTGGTGCTGGCGGGAGGTATTTTCGTTTTCGAAGCCTTGTCGGTTATACTTCAGGTTGGTAGCTTCCGCCTCCTGGGCCGACGCCTGTTTCGCATCGCCCCTTTCCACCACCATCTGGAGTACAATGGCTGGAAAGAGAACCATGTGGTGGTAAGACTATGGATAATCAGCATAATCTTGTCGATAATGTCTTTAGGGCTGTTAAAGATGCACTAGGACCCGCCCTGGCGCCAGGAGGTCAGGAAAACCAATGCCAACCCAAGCTCGGGAACCCGCCCTTGACCTGTCTCAGGAACTCAAGTGGCGTTTCTCGCAGATCCTGATGATTGTCTTCTCCCTAACCTGCTTCGGGTTAGTGATGGTGTATTCAGCTAGCGCCATCCGGGCCGCCCGCGGCGGCGGCTGGGAAATGTCCTACGCCTGGAACCAGTTCACCTGGTTTGGCGTGGCCCTGGCCGCTTTCCTGGTCACCCGCTACCTGCCTATCAAACTCTGGCAAAAAGCCTGGCCACTACTGCTCCTGGTGTCCCTAAGTTCCCTGGTCCTGGTCACCACCCGCCTGGGTACCCGGGTCAACGGCGCTACCCGCTGGTTCCGGTTGGGCGGCATTAACATCCAGCCTTCGGAAATGGCCAAACTCGCCATGGTGGTAGTGCTGGCGGCACTCCTAGCTAGGCTCCCCGACTCGGGGCCCCGTTTCTGGCGGCATTTCCTCCCCCTGGCCGGGGTAAGTGGCCTGGCGGTGGTTTTGGTAGCGATGGAACCGGATTTTGGCACCGCCTCGCTTATCGGCGGCACCCTCGCCCTCCTGATGCTGGCGGGCGGAGTAAGACTATGGCAAATGAGTATTCTCGCCCTGCCAGCCCTGCCCCTAGCCGCCTGGTATGGCTATCACCGCTTTGACTATATTAGCCAACGCGTGGAATCGTGGCTGGCGGGAGAAAGCTTCCACACTAACGTAAGCGTCCTCACTATCGGCTCGGGCGGTGTCTGGGGCATGGGTATCGGCAAGGGAACGGCCAAACTCGACTACCTCCCGGAAGCCCACACCGACTTTATTTTCGCCATGATTTGCCAGGAAACCGGCCTCTTCGGAGGTCTGGCCGTCCTTACCCTCTTCGCCCTCCTGGTATGGCAGTGCCTGGCGGTGGCGCGGCGCCTTCCCGAGCGTTTCCCCGCCCTCCTGGTTTTCGGAGTAACCACCCTGGTCGGCGGCCAAGCTCTTTTCAACATGGCGGTGGTGACTGGCCTTTTGCCCCCCAAGGGAATATCCCTCCCCTTTGTCTCCTTCGGAGGCTCTGGCCTAGTGATGTTTTACGGAATGATCGGCCTGGTGGGAGCGGTCTGCCGGGGGGTGAAAAGTGAGGTGGCGCTTGACAGCCGGCTGGAACGCTACCGACCCCGACCCGCTTTGGAACTTAGGCACATCGGCCCGAAGGAGGCGCTCTGATGCGGATTTGGCTCGCTGGCGGCGGCACTGGCGGACACCTTTGTCCCGGAATGGCCCTGGCGGATAGCCTGCGGGAAATAGTCCCGGACTGCGAAATCGGCTTCCTAGGCACTAACGCCGGACTCGACCGCGAGCTTCTTTGGGGTAGTGGCTACCGCCTGGAAATCCTTTCCGCTGGCCGGGGTTCGCCCTTAAACTGGCGCCGCCCCCTTAACGCCCCCCGTTTCGCCCTCGCCCTGGCGGAGGCGATACGCCTGTTTCACCGCGAACGCCCGGACGTCCTGGTCGCCCTAGGCGGTTTCGCCGCCGCCGCCCCGGGGCTTGCCGCCCGACTCTTACATATCCCCCTGGTAATTCTTGAGCAAAACACCATCCCCGGGCGGGTAAACCGCCTGCTGTCGCGCTGGGCCAGGGAAATCCACTCCCAGTTTGACGAGGCGAGGAATTATTTCCGGGAAAGCCCGGCCACCTTCACCCACAGCGGCTCGCCCCTGCGTCAACCTTTTCTCGAACTGGCGGCGGAAAAACCCTGTTTTGGTGACGCCCTGCTGGTGATGGGGGGTAGCCAAGGCTCCCGGCGCCTTAACGAAATCATGGCCGAGGCGGCCCGGCGCATAGTCGGAGAAACCGGTTGCCGGCTGATCCATGTCGCCGGTCCCGAGCACGCTGCCCACATCCGTTCCCTCTACCAGCGTTCCGGGGTGGCGGCTGAGGTCTATGGCTTCCATAACCACATGCAGGAACTCTACCGGCGTTCCCGGCTGGTTGTCTGCCGTTCCGGAGCGGTTAGCCTGGCCGAACTGGCGGCGGCTGGCTTACCAGCCGTCCTTGTCCCCCTCCCTACCGCCATGGACGACCACCAACGGCTTAACGCCATGGCTTTGGAACTGGCGGGAGCGGCGATATCCTACGAGGAGACAACCGCCCGCACTGACACTTTCACCCCCACGGTGGTCAATCTCTGGCGGGACAACCGCCGCCGCCAGGCTATGGCCGAGGCCATGCGGGCTGGAGTGCGGCCCCAGGCAGGCCAGGAGATCGCCCACGCCATCCTCAAGTTGATCAAGTCGTTAAAAAAGCCAGGAAAAGCCAAGGAAAGCTGAAAGCAAACCACCTGCCAAACCCAGTCCTTCCCTCCTCTTCCCCGGTTCGCAGATGCGACCGGGTTTTTTCCCGCTTGAAAAAAACCCTCGCCAGCCCCATAATTCCCGCCATGGTCAAGCTTTTCCCGCTTGACCCAGGAGACACTTTATGAAAAGACTTTTCCTTGCCATCGGGTTGGCGCTTTTTTTAACTCCCCTCTTTCTCGCGGCGGCTGAGACCACCCTCCCGCCTCCCACCACCAAAGGCGGGAAACCGCTCTTTGACGCTCTCGCCAGCCGCGCTAGCGCTCCCGGTGGGGCGAATTTCCCTAGCCGCGCCCTTGACCCGCAAGACCTTTCCACCCTTCTCTGGGCCGGTAGCGGCCTAAACCGCCCCGGGCGCTGGACCGTGCCTTTCGCCATGGGAGTCGAGCCTTATGTCAGGATTTATGTTTTCGGCCCGGAAGAGGTCGCCCTTTACAACTGGTCGCGCCACTCCCTGCTTCAGGTAGAGGAGGGCGACTGGCGTTCCCGGGTGAACCCCCAGGGTTTCGCCCGCGCTGCCTCGCATATCCTGGTGTTCGTTAGCGATAAAACCCCGCTCCAGGGAAAAGGCGGCATACCGGAAGTTTGGGACAAATGGCTAGGAGTGGCGACTGGAGCCATGACCCAGGATATCTATCTGGCGGCCGACGCCCTGGGAATCGGGGCCCGCTACGCCGAAACCATGGACCAACCCTTCCTGCGGGAAATCCTCACCATACCGTCCGGGGAAGCCCCCCTGGCGATACTGGCCCTAGGCAAGCGCTAACCCCCCTTCTAGAGTGACAAAAAACTCCACCCCCCGCCTTGGTCTTTGACCAAGGCGGGACAGAGACAGGTAGGACCATGGCTAACACGATCAAATCCGAGTTTGGCGTGATGCTCCGGGCGGCCAGGGACGCTCGGAAGCTTTCCCGCGCCAATCTGGCCCGGCGGCTAGGCATAAGCGCCAAGACGATACAAAGCTGGGAGTCAGGGCGGACCTTTATTGAGCGTCTTGACCTGATACCCCAGTTGGAGGCGGAACTCGAATGCTCCCTCTCCGGCCTTATCGCCCGGGCGGCGGGTAGCCACTCCCCCACCCTACCTGATTCTGACAGTGGTCCAAGCGAAAGCATCGGCACCGCGCTTAGGGAAAAACTCCACACCCGCCCAGGCCCCCTGGCGGTCAAGTTTATCCCGGTTCCTGGCCTACCCCCCGGCCGCCCCGTCGACCCCGAGCGCCTGGAGGCGGAGTGGGTGGCGTTGCCGCTCCTAAAAATGTCAATCCTTGCAAAACCCGTCGCTAGCCTTGAACTCCGGGATGTTGTCCGCCATGTCCTGATCCCCCGGGAATGGGTGCCTCGGGCCAGCATTCTGGTGGCTAGCCGGGTTAGCGACTCGGCCATGCAACCAGTCCTCCCCCTGGGGTCAACAGTGATAATCAACCTGCGTCCTCAGTCCCCCGCTGCCCTGGCTGGCCGCCCGGTTTTACTAGACCTGGCCGAACGGGGAACCCGGATCCGCCAACTCGAACCCAACTCGGGAAGCGGCGGCAGCGGCTTCCAGGTGACGGGTATTTCCGCTCGCCAGCGCTTCTCCTTTAAGCCCGAGCAAGGTGACCGAATATTAGGCACGGTGGTGGGGGTTTTGACCCAGTTGTGAGGAGGCATTGCCTTTTTCCGGTAAAGCGGTAAAATCCTTTCCTTCCCCCTCCCCGGCCAGAACCGGTGTTTCCACCCCGGGACTGGGGAGTCCAGTTTTTTCCAACCACCAGGGAGACAACCGCGATGTACATAGTCACCGGTGGCGCCGGTTTTATCGGCAGCGCCATGGTGTGGAAACTTAACCGCGAGGGCATTAGCGACATTTGCATTGTCGACCGGCTCCGTAAGGGGCCGAAATGGCGCAACCTCCCCGGCCTTTCCTTCACCGACATCGTTAGTCCCGAGGAGTTTCTCGACCGCCTCGACCGCTCGAAAGGCCTCCCTCCCACCACCCAGGCGGTTATTCACCTGGGAGCCTGTAGTTCCACCACCGAGGCGGACGCCGACTATCTGCTGCAGAATAATTTCCAGTTTAGCCGGGAACTGGCGGAAGCGGCCCTCGCCCGCAAAACCCGGTTTCTAGTCGCCTCCTCCGCCGCGGTCTACGGGGCGGGCGAACAGGGTTACGCCGACCACCCCGACAACTTCCCGCGCCTCCGGCCCCTCAACATGTACGGCTATTCCAAGCTTCTCTTCGACTCCTGGGCCAAGCAAAGCGGCATCCTGGACCGCCTGGCGTCGCTACGCTTTTTCAATGTTTACGGCCCTAATGAATACCACAAGGGCGACATGGCCTCCATGGTCTTCAAGGCCTATGGGCAGATCCGCAAAACCGGCCGCATCCGCCTCTTCAAGTCCTACCGCGACGACTTCGCCGACGGGGAGCAGAAACGCGACTTTGTCTATGTCAAGGACGTGGTGGAGGTGATGTGGTGGCTTTTAAACCACCCCGAGGCCAATGGCGTCTTTAACATCGGTTCCGGAGTGGCGGAAAGCTGGAACGAGCTGGCGGCGGCGGTGTTTTCCGCCATTGAGGCGCCACCTTCTATCGAATATGTGGAGATGCCCGCTAGCGTTCGCCACCAATACCAGTACCTGACCCAGGCTGACATGACTGCTCTGCGCCAGGCGGGTTACCAAGGGGAGTTTCGCCGCCTTCACGACGGGGTGTCTGACTACATCAACCTGCATCTCGACCGTTCCGACCCCTATATCAACAACGGCAAACGTCTTCCCGCTAGCCCACCGGACACGCCGGAAACACCGGAAGCGCCCAAAGAGGCTGAAGCCGGAGCTGGAGAGGAAAAAAATGCCTGAATTCCGAGAAATAACGCCTAGCGAGTTTAACCAGAGCCCGTTTAAGGTGATTGGCGAGGACTGGATGTTAGTGGCAGCCGGCCGGCCCGGCCGGGTCAACGCCATGACCGCCTCCTGGGGGGGTCTAGGAGTTATGTGGGGCCGCCAGGTAGCCTTCGTGGTTATCCGGCCGCAACGTTACACCAAGGAGTTTGTCGACGCCAACGCCACCCTATCGCTTAATTTTCTTGACCCGGGGGAATACCGCCCGGTCCAGAACTACTTTGGTAGCGTCTCTGGCCGGAAAGAAGACAAGATAGCCAAAACCGGCCTGACCCTGGCTTTTGAGCAAGACATCCCCTATTTCAGCCAATCCCGCCAGGTCCTGGTTTGCCGCTGCCTCTTTGCCCAACCCTACCGGCCGGAAAACTTCCTTGATCCAACCCTCGCGGGTGAATTTTACCCCGAAAAAGACT
>JAITQC010000207.1 GCA_031289115.1 Planctomycetota bacterium | reverse complement strand
AATTCTCTTTGACGATAGTCATGCAAAGTCTATAATTATTATTCACTTTCCCGTGCAACCCACTTCTCTTTTCCCTGTACACTTGGCCCTTGTCTTTACCATCACTACGGCGAACCTTTTGTGACCTGGTTTAAAATGACCATACCGGGTTGGGTCTTTTGCCGTGGAGTCAGGGTTTCTTTTCCAATAGTTTACCGTAGGCGCCGTTTTTCATCCCCGGTCGGGATTAACCGCGCCACTTTTCTGGGAGATCAACGTGGACGGCAAACCAGATTACCTGCTGGCGGCGGAGAGGATAACCAAGTCTTTTTCCGGCGTACCAGCCCTACGCAATGGAGCCTTGAAATTAAGCCCGGGGTCGGTGCACGCCTTGTGCGGTGGCAATGGGGCGGGTAAATCCACCTTCCTCAACATTGTCATGGGACTCATACCCCGTGATTCGGGTGAAATAAGCATCAACGGACAGGCAGTCAACTTCGCCTCCCCCGCCGAAGCCATTCAAGCCGGTATTTCCATCATAACCCAGGAACTCACACCCATCCCCGGATTGACGGTGGCGGAAAACATCTACCTGGGGCGCGAACCCATGCGCCTGGGACTGGCTATAAACTATGACGCCCTGTTCAAGAAAGCCCAGGTTTTCCTAGCCAGTCTGCGTTTTCCGGTGAATCCGCGTAGCCTAATGTCGGAGTTAAGCCTGGCCCACACCCAGCTGGTGGAAATCGCCAAAGCCATCAGTCATGACAGCCACATTCTCATCATGGACGAGCCCACTTCCGCCATTGGCGAGTCCGAGACCGAAATCCTCTTTGACGCTATTCGCAACCTCAAGAAGCGGGGGGTCGGCATTATTTATGTCACCCACCGCTTGACGGAAGTTTTCCAAATCGCCGACGATTACACGGTTTTCCGGGATGGCGCCTTTGTCGAAACCGGAAAAGTCGCCGCTATCGACCGGAAGAAACTGGTCGAACTGATTGTCGGTTACAATGTGGTCAAAAGCAGCCGCCTGGAGTCCAGCCACAAAAAAGAACCGATGCTGGAAGTCAGCGGTTTTTCCCAGGCGCCCAAATTCAAGGATGTCAATTTTCAGGTTGGCAAGGGTGAGATACTCGGTATCTATGGTTTGATGGGTTCGGGAAGAAGCGAGCTCCTTAACGCCATCTATGGACTGACCCGCGCCGATTCCGGGTCTCTACGCCTGAACGGCAAGAAGTTGGTTAACGACACCCCCGGGACCTCCATAGATAACGGTTTCGCCCTTATCACCGAGGACCGCAAATCCACTGGCCTGGCCTTGTGCCGGCCTATCCGGGAAAACATCTCCATTTCGTCACTCAAAGCCATTTCCCTGTTCGGAATGGTCCGCGGGAAAAGCGAGCGGCTGGGAGTAAACCAGGTGAGCCAGCGTTTCAAGATACGTCTGGCCTCCACCGAGATGCCAGTGCAGCAACTCTCCGGTGGCAACCAGCAGAAAGTGGTGCTAGCCAGGTGTCTCCTTACCAACCCCATAGTCCTTCTCTGTGACGAGCCGACTCGGGGTATTGACGAGGGAACCAAACAGGAGATTTATTCTTTCCTCAGCGAATTCACGCAAAAGGGAAATTGCGCCATAGTGGTTTCATCGGAGTTGGACGAGATTCTGCAAGTCAGTGACCGTATTCTGGTATTTAAACAGGGAAAAATTGTCGCTGAGGTATCAGGAAGCGATGCCACCCAGCAAAACCTGGTTCACCTGGCGTCCTAGACACTCTGAAAAAGGAGACTCTGAATGAATGGCACTTCCTTCAATACCCGCCAATTCTTTCAAAAATACGGGATTTTCCTAGTTTTTATCGTTCTTTGCGTGGTTATGAGCTTCCTGTCGAATGTTTTCTTCACCAGTATGAACATCCGCAACATCCTGATGCAGGTTTCCATAAACGGTATCCTGTCAATCGGCATGACCTTTGTCATCATCACTGGCGGTATCGACCTCTCGGTCGGCTCGGTGACAGCGATGGCCGGCATGGTTGGCGCCTCCTTTGTCGCCGGCCGGCATCCCGGCCCCCTGGTCGCCGGCATAGGCATGGGTCTAGTGGCTGGCATCCTGGCCGGAGCCTTAAGTGGTTTTATCATCGCCAAATTCCGCTTGCCCGCCTTTGTGGTCACCCTGGGCATGCTTTCTTCAGCGCGGGGGTATTGCCAACTCTACAACAACGGGATGCCCATACCCAACCTGTCTGACGAATTCCTTTTTATCGGGCAGGGCCATATTTACGGCATTCCCATGCCGGTGGTCATTTACCTGTCCCTGGTGGTCATATCCTGGTTTTGCCTGCGTTACTCGCGTTACAGCCGCTATGTCTACGCGGTGGGCGGCAATGAAAAAAGCGCCCGGACCAGCGGCGTCAACACCGCCCGCATCATCTTTTCGGTTTACCTGATCAGCGGACTCTGCGCTGGAATCGCTAGCCTAATCCTCACCGCCCGCACCACCTCAGCCCTGACCCAGGCGGGTAACGGCTATGAACTCGACGCTATCGCGGCGGTGGTGGTGGGGGGCACTAGCCTGTCGGGCGGGGTGGGATCGGTAGGCGGAACCTTCATTGGCGTCCTCATTATCGGCGTCCTTAACAACGGTTTGGACTTGCTCGGGGTGTCATCCTACTGGCACCAGATAATAAAGGGCATTGTGATTGTTCTGGCGGTGCTACTCGACTCCTTCACCAGCAAGCGCTCCAACAGTTAATCAGGGAAAGAAAGCGGTAATTTATATTAGATTTGTGTGAAGTTAGGAAGTTTTGTTCGGCAACCTTAGAGGAGAGATTATGAAAAAAACCTTGTTGTTGGTCACGCTTTGTTGTCTTTGTCTTGGTTTCACCTTCGCGGTTTCCGCCGGTGAAAAAAAGGCGAGCTACAACATAGCCCTCGCCGTGTACGGCACCAAAGGCGAGTATGTCCAGATGTGGATTAACGCCATGGCCGAGCACCCGGCGGTCAAGTCTGGCCTGGCCAAGACCACCGTCTTTGACGGCGAGTACAGCCATATCCGCCAGGACGACCAGTTCAACACCATTATTGCCCAGAAGTTTGACGCCGCCATCTTCATCCCGATCGATTCGACAGCGGGTGGCGCCACAGTGAAGAAGTCGGTCGAGGCCGGCGTTCCGGTGGTTGGCTCGAACGGTCCCGTGACTTCCGACCTCATTGTCAGCTATATCGGTTCCGATGACGTGGAAGCCGGTTACCTGGTTGGCAAAGCGGTTATCAAAGCCATGGGCGGCAAAGGGAATGTGGTCATCCTTGAGGGACCGGTGGGACAAACTGGTCCGATGCAGCGGGGAGAGGGAATGCTAAAAGCCCTGGCCGAAAACCCCACGGTCAAAGTGCTGGAATCCAAAACTGCCAACTGGTCGCGTAACGAAGCCATGGACCTGATGCAAAACTGGTTGGTCTCCCACCATGACCAGATCAACGGTATTTTTGGCCAGAACGACGAAATGGCCCTGGGTGCCCTGGCGGCGGTAAAGTCAGCTGGTATCCAGCCGGTAATCCCGTCCGCTGGTATTGACGGCATCTCCGACGCGGTTCGGGCGGTAAGCCGCAAGGAAATGCTGATTTCCGTGCGTCAGGACGCTTTCACCCAGTCTCAGGGCGCCCTTGACATCGCTCTGCGCCATCTTATTGGCCCAGAATACAAGCCCATGTCGGAATGCTGGAAACTGTATCCGGAAATGCCCTGGGGCGACGGTACCGCCAAGCTCTACAGTGTGCCATGGACCATTGTCTCTCCGGACAACGCTGACAAATTCCTGGAAGAGGAACGCTAAACCAAAGAGACTTGATCGCCTAAAAAATGACGCCGCCAACCCCCTCCCGGGCTGGCGGTGCCTTTTTATTGCCCTTGGCTGTCAGCCAAAAAACAGGCCCACGGCCAAGATAAGTTTTCCAATCCTAAGGTGGAGCGTTCAATCCAGTGTTCCCCAGCCGGTGGGCTTGGGGAGACTCGGGTAAACATCCCCAGAATACCCACTCAGGAGTTGTTGTAGGAAAAATCAATCTCCCGCGGCTTGGATTCCGATCCCAGGTGGAAGTGCGCCACCATGCGCTGAAGCTCATCCGCCTGCTTGGTCAGTGAACGGGCCGAGGCTGACATCTGCTTGGCGTTACGCGAGTTTTCCTGGATAACCTGGCTAATTTGGCCAAGACTCTGCACTATCTGCGAGGTGGCGGTGGACTGGGAGTTTGAGGCGCTAGTTATGTTGCCAAACACCTGCGCCACTTGACCGGTGGTGTCGACAATTTCATGAAACTCACGATCGGAATGCTCCGCCAGTTCCGTGCCTTTCTCCATTAGCTTCTGCATAGCCCCGACCATTTCCCCGGTTTCCTGGGCCGCCCGGGCGGAACGGGCCGAGAGATTACGCACCTCGTCAGCCACCACCGAGAATCCTTTACCGTTACGGCCGGCCCGGGCCGCCTCGACCGCGGCGTTAAGGGCCAACAGGTTGGTCTGGAAGGCGATATCATCAATCAGTTTCGCCACCGTGGCGATTTTCTTGCCCGCCTGCTGGATTTCCGTCATGGCGTTGGTGAGTTCAGTCACCGAGTCATAACCCCGCTTAGCGGCATTACGACTGTCTTCCGCCAGTTTACTGGCGTTGGAGGCGCGTTCGGCGTTGTCGTGCGCCTGCCGGTCCACCGTGTCCAGGGTGTCGCTAATCTTTTTAATCACGTCTTCCGATGTTTCCACGCCATGGGACAGGGATGCTGAGGCGTTGGACACCGAGCTAGCGCCCATCCCCATCTTCCCCACCGCCAGGCTGACCTGGGAGATGGCGGTTTTGGTGATGTTAATCATGGCGTTCAGGGATTTACCCAGTAGGTCGTTTTCCGAGCGCAGGGTAAGGGATTGGGTGTAATCACCGTTAGCCAGGATGTTGGCTATGCCCAATTCTTCCCGCCGGGCCTCGGTCAGGTTTTGCAGGGAACGGGCGAGTAGGCCGATTTCATCAAAACGCTTCAGGTCATTTTCCGGGACGTCCTGGTTGCCAATCTCCCCTGTGGCGAGGCGAGACATGTGATTGGCCATGACCTTGATCGGACGGGAAATATTCCAGGCGACCAGCACGGCGATAATTATTACCAACACCATCAAAACCAGGGCGGTCACCACCAATTGCACCATAGTGCTACTCATGTTGGCGTCCATCGACGCCACCAGCTTGTCCTGGGTTTCCCTAGCCGGGCGACTGAAGTAGTCAAGTCCGGAACCAATAGCCACAAAGCCAAAACCCCGACGGGAATTGCTGTTGGCGCTGGAGGGGGCGTACTGGCCGGTGTAGTAGGGTATGGTGGCGGCGGTGTTAAGTTTGTAAAGCCCACTCCACAAAATGAAGAAAGACCCCGAGCCGCCGTCCTTGGTGAGGTCCATCCAACCGGTACACTGGGGAGCGTTGTTGAGAAAGCGGCCATCCAGGCCAACCAAGCCGGCGCGGATGAGTTCAGGTGCGGGTCGCTTTTCCCGGGACTGTCCGGAAAAAGCAGGGACTTTTTTACTGTACTCGGCCCAGCTCTTGACTCCGCTTTCCTTCCAGGCAGTGTAAATGCTTGATTCCACCCAGGGTATCTGAGGGTCGCCGGTCTCGGGGTCAAAGCCAACAATGGAAGAATGCCGGGGGTGGCAAATGCTGCGGCACTGGTAATCCCAAATGAAGGCGTAGTTACCTTCAAAAGCCGAGGGAAGTGAAACGTAACGCTCATCCAAGGGGGTGATGTGGTCGACAAACTCCATGATATGGTCATGGTTGAGAGCGAGGGTGACATAGCCAATCACCTTGCCGTCCGAATCGGCCATCGGGGTGGCCCAACGGACTATCCCTTCGAACCGCTTGCCGTTCGGGTTTTCCGTGCCGGCGTAAGCCTGCTCCTCGGGACTATAGCTAATATCATAACCTCTGTCGCTGGCGGCTTTACTCACATTTCCAGGGGTATACATGCCAATAAAGTTGGTGCCTACATAGGCGCCGATTACATCGGAAACGTATACTTCGCCTGGTTTAAGATCCTTTAACTCCTCGAAGTAATCCTCCGCCTTGACATAGGTGTTTTCCCGTCGGGAGACATCTTTTTTCGCCGGATCAAGAGGATAATTGGTTTTCGGGGAGTCACTCGCCACCACCTTCACCAATTCCTTGCCATTCCGGTCGATAAAGGTGATCTCGTCATAGATGGGGGAACTGCGATACTCAAGCGTCAAGGGGGGAATGGCGTGGAAACCGTCCATGTCATTGTTTTCGCTGTTGGTCGAGACCCCGGCCCGACCGAGAGGAGTGGGTGGGTTGGTTTCCTGCCAGGCTTGGTTATCCGCCGCCAGTTCCCAACGCCGCTTGACCACCAGGTTTTTTCTGGCGTGGTTGACAAAATTGCTGAAGTTGGCCTCGGTGGCTTCCAGGCTGGCTATAAAACGGATATCGGCGTCACGGGCGTAGAGAAACTCAGCCACCCGTTTGGCAGTGTCGGTGGACAGGCGCTCGATGTTTTTTACCGCCGAGTTATTGAGAGCGGTGGCGGAGTCATCCACGGCTATGCTGCGAAGAATATCACCCAAGTGGACAAACTGGTTCCAGGCGATCAGGGAAAAAAGGATCAAAGGCAGCATTTTGATCACCAGGAAGATGACAATCAGCTTAGTCTGCATGCTTAGACCATAACGGGTAACCATGTTTATTATTGTCTGGGAAGGTTTGTAACTGCTAGTCACAGGGTTTTCCTCTTTGTCTCAATGGTTCGGCCAGAAAAGGCGGAAAAAGGGGTGAAACACCATAAATACCCGTAGCAAAACACATCTTGTGGCAAAATAAACCGTTACTGCCTCTGGGTTCTTTTCGCTTTTTTATCCCGCGGTCGGGTTAAGGCGCCAACCAACCCCAGCCAGCAACTTCAGCTTAACCGCATCCCCACCTGGACAGGTCAGCCAGGACTGAAACCGGACGTTACCGGGTGAAAGAGGCCAGTTTTTCTAACGTGGGCGCTGTGTCCACTCACCCACCCGGTCAATCCAACCCCGGGTTGACCCCGCCGAAGCGTACCCACTCAGGCCCAGGCCAAAGGTCGTGCCTAAGGAGCGCTATACCTGGGTTCCCCACCACGGTAAACGAGACCGGTCCTGAAAGCAACTTTTACAATTAAAATTCACGGTTAAAAAAATAGGCCAATAAAATCAGCATCTTAGCGGTTTTTTTTAAGGTTTAAGTAAATATATCACTAACATGAATTCGCTACAATGAAATTGTTCGGCGTCGGTAAAAGTTGACGTTGCCTGGCGCTCGCCGGGCAGGGTCTAGCGGAGTCGCCAGGTTTTCCACCCCGTCGGGAGCAAAGCGTTTTTTCCAGTCTAGGGGATTAATACAGTCGGTTTGCGAATTATAAACCGGGCGGCGGATTCAAGTTTAAAACCGTAACTTGTGGGTCCTAGAGTTAACTTAGTGAGTCTCCCCTGCCTCGCCAAGAGGCCGGGATTTTGCCAGGCGCCAGGCGTTAATATTCACCGGGAAAGCTGGGCAACGCCTCGTATCCCTGGCGGAAAACAACCCTAGGCTTGCGGCCTCCTCCCACCGGCGGCGGGGTGGTTTGTCGCCAAAAACGCTAGCTAAGCAAAGCTCTCCAGCACCGCCGCCAAACTTTTCAAGGCGTAGTCAATAGCCTTTGTCTCATGGCTGGCCATCAAGGTGAAGCGTAGACGCGCCGCTCCCCGCTCGACCGTGGGATAACGGATACAAGGCACATAGACACCCCGGTCAAACATGGCGTCACTGACCGCCTTGGCTTTCCCCTCGTCGCCGATTAGCAAAGGGATGATGGCGCTTTCCCCCGCTACGGGGTAGCCAAGTTTTTGCAAACCGGAAACAAAATAAGCGATATTCTGCCGCAGGCGTTGAACCGCCTCGGGGTGGTTGGCAAGATAGTCTACCCCCCCCAGCGCCGCCGCGACAGTGGCTGGAGCGAGGGCGGTGGAAAAAATGAAGGGGCGGGCTTGGTTACGTAGATAATCACAGAGGTCTTGGCTCCCGGCGACAAACCCCCCTTCCGCCGCCACCGCCTTGCTTAGCGTTCCCACCAGAATGTCCACTTCGCCCGGCCGCAGGCCAAAATGCTCCGAAGTGCCCCGTCCGGTCGCCCCAACCACCCCAGTGGCGTGCGCATCGTCAACCAGGAGACGCAGGTGGTTTTCCCCCGCCACCCGTAGCAGGCCAGGTAGCGGCGCCAGGTCGCCATCCATGCTAAAAACACCGTCGGTGACTATCAGGCCCCGTTCCGGCTTTACCGCCGCTATTTTGGCCCGGAGGTCATCCAGGTCGGCATGGGCGTAGACCAGGGTTTTCGCCCGGGACAAACGGCAGCCGTCAATGATGCTGGCGTGGTTGAGTTGGTCGCTAAAAATATAATCCCCGGAGGAAGTGAGGGCGGCGATGCTGCCGAGGTTGGCGAGGTAGCCACAGTTGAAAAGAACCGCGTCTTCCGTTCCCTTAAAGGCGGCCAGGCGCTCTTCAAGTTCACGGTGGATGGTGAAGTTGCCAGTGGTTAGGCGAGAGCCGCCCGAACCGGTCCCGAATTTCTCCACTTCCCGGATCACTCTAGCCTTGATAAGCGGGTTATTGGCAATACCAAGGTAGCTGTTGGAGGAGAAAAGGAGTACTTTTTTACCATTGATAACTGTCTCAGGCCCGGCCGGAGCCGAGACAGTGTTAAGGGTGCGATAGAGGTTTTGCTCGCGTAAGCGCTGGAGATCTTCGGAAAAATCCATTTCACTTATCCCCGGCGGCGGGAGTGACAATTACGGGTTGGTTTTCCAGGTAATCCAGGCAGGCCGGTACATCGGCGGGGTCGCCCCGGAAAAGGAATATTCTTCCGCCGCTCCGATCCCCCCTGTCCTTCAGGTTGCTAAGCCGGAGATAGCCGCGGTCCCGGGAGGCGAAATAACCGGTTGTGTAGTCCTGATCGTCAGAGCGGCAAATTTCACCAATGATAAAGGGGGAGGCGGCGACTTTGCTGGCTAGACAAAGGGCTTCCCGGAAGTGGTTTTTTTGCTCGCCATGTTCACCGGCGTAATCCAGGTTGGAGGCCCTGACCCCGCGTTCCTGGTCCGGCTCCAGACGCTGGCGGCGGTCCACGTCAAGAAGAACGGCTCCCCGCATTCCCTGGAGGGAATAGAAGAGATCGAGTATCGGTTGGGGGGACAGTTCAAGGGAGGTGAGAATCCCGGCCAAAAAACCCCGGGCCGCCAGGCTGTCAGGAAGGTTAATCTCCTGCACCGGGAGGGCGGGGATAAAAACCGGCGCCCGTGCCAGTTTACGACAAGTCAGGGTCACACTGTCTGGTTCGCCGTTGGAATGCTCTAGACTGCGTGAAAACAAACTTTGTATGACCGTAGCCACCTCTTCCTGTTCTACTATACGCTCAGCCCCCGAGGTGTGGAGTGAATCCTTTTCCGCCCGCATTCTGACACTGTAAAGCATTAAAGCCTTCCTGTTTTTCCCGCCAATGCCCGGAAGCGCCGGGCGACCATCTGTCTCAGTGTTTTTTACGGGTTAAAATTTCCCGGAAACAAATGACATTAACCCAAACAATAACCGCCCAGGACACAATCATAAACACCCAGCCGCCGTAAGTCATGGCCTGTCCCCCCGTTTTCGCCAGGCGTGCCGGATAATCAAGAGCGCCAAGACGAGTATCAGTAATAGAAAGCCGCGGACTCCCCACAAAAACGCCAGGTGGTTGACACTGTAGCCAAGAAGCGTCACACTCGCGGCCGAATCAATGTCCTGGAGGATAATGGTCCGCCAGCCATCGTGAATGGTCCAGGCCACCAGCATAACCAGCAGGTAAAACGGGGTTACCCAGCGCATGACCCACCAAATCCAGCGGGGCAAGCGGCGTTTGGCGCCCTCATTCAGTAATTCCCACCCCTCCTCGCCAAGAACGAAGGCGAAGAGGAAGGCCTGCAGGGTTCCGGAGACAACCAACAGGAAAGAGGCGCCCCAGAAGTCCAGTTCGTCAACCGCCCCACCCGCCAGGCCAAAAACCGCGACCAGACTGCCAAGGAAGGAAAAGAGACCAACCAGCAAAATAGAACGGCGGCGCGACCAGCTTAAGTCATCCTCGCAAAAAGCGATCAGGGGTTGCTGGATCGAGATGCAACTGGTTATCCCCGCCAGAAACAGCATGAAAAACCAGAGGCAAATCAGGAGGTCGGGAAGCGGCAGTTTGCCAAAGACAATGGGCATGGTCTGGAAGGCGAGGCCAAATGTTCCCATCCGGGCGACTTCGGACACATTGGCGCCATAAAGGACAACCGCCAGGGGGACAACAATGGTGCCACCCAGGATGATTTCCGCGAAGGTATTGGTGGCGATGGCGGTAACCGAGGGTAGAATTATATCCTGCCCGGGTCGGACATAACTGGCGTAACAGAGAATGATCCCCATGGCGATACTGAGGGTGAAGAAAACCTGGCCCGAGGCTTCTAGCCAAACCTGGGGACTGGTCAAAGCGGAAAAATCCGGGTTCCACATGGCGCCCAAGCCGTCACTAATGCCAGGCAGGGTCAATACCCGCAGCATCAGGAGTATACCCAAGACAAAGAGAATGGGGGTGGCGAAACGGTTTAAACGCTCAATTCCCCGCCGGACCCCAAAGGCCAGCACGGTAAAATTGATTAGAAAGGTGAGGAGGAAAAAGAACAGAGCCGCCGGTATCCCTGTCGCCCCTAGGGGCCGGCGAAGCATTATAAAGTCGCCGAAAAACTGGGAAATGGCTCCCTGGCCA
>JAITQC010000161.1 GCA_031289115.1 Planctomycetota bacterium | reverse complement strand
TCCCTCACTACCCCCATGGCCACCTGTAATGGTGCCAAGGTGGGTATACCTGGGGAAGAGCCACTGTTTCTCCGGACCCTCAGCCGACCAGCCGTGGCTACGGTAATGGAGCTGGAGACGCGCCACAATCTCTATGTCAATTACTACCTCGATTCCTCGGTCTACTGTGCCCACGACTCGCCCCTCCGGGAATGGTACGCCAAGCATTATTCCCTTAACGTCAACCTGCTTCCCCTGGAGAAGATTGCCGCGCTGGGGCTACCCATGAAATGCCTTAGTATTGTTGAAACCGGGGAACACGCCCCGGTCTCCCGTCTCTTCGCTAGCGCCTTGGGCGACCAGGCCAAACTCACCGCCTCCAACGACCGTTTCATCGAGATCCTCCCCCCCGAAGCCGACAAAGCGGAAGGGGTGCGGCAGCTTTCACTCTGGTCCGGTATTCCCCTCGCCGATTTCGTCGCCGTCGGCGACGGACTTAACGACCTCCCCATGCTGGAGGCAGCCGGTTTTTCCATCACTTTCAACAGTGGCGACCCACGTCTGGCCGAACACGCCGACATGGTGCTTCCACCCCTGTGGGAGGACGGGATGGACATGCTGGCCAAGGTGGTTCTAGGCCTAACCGAATCGGGGCGTTTCCTCACCCGGCGTTCAAACCGCCTTTTCCGGAAATAAACCGCGTGACCAACCAGCCAGCTCCACCCAAAACCCCCAACACCCCGGACGCCAAGCCGGTCACCAGCGCTTTACGGGCTGGACGTGACTTCATCATGGTTATCGGCGGGGCGGTGGCGATAGCCCTACTAATCAAGTCCTTTGTTTTCGACGTCTACCTCATCCCTTCCGGTAGCATGGAAACCGCCCTGCATGGCCGCCCCGACGGCGGCGACCGGATTCTCGCCTCGAAATTGAACTACCATTTCCGCCCTCCCCGCCGCTGGGAAGTGGCGGTATTTGAATTCCCCTATGAATCAGCCCGCCGTAACGACCCTTCCGCCAATCCCGAGTCCTACCGGGGACAAAACTTTGTCAAACGGATAGTGGGGATGCCGGGAGAGTCGCTGGCTATTGCCCGGGGCGACATCTGGACCCGACCTGACCATGACCCAGGCGCTCCCTTCCAGCGCCAGGTAAAACCAGATACGGTGCAGCAGGGCATCTGGCTTAACGTCGCCCAGGAGGACTTTCAGGACATCACCGCCGCCGAACTAGCCACCTTCTGGAACTTCCCGGACAACGGGTCAGTCCAGGTGGACCCGGAAGCGGAGGCGCTCCAACTCACTCCGGGGGAAAAGGAGGTTAGTATCAGCTACCGCCCCCAGATTCCAGTGGGGGAAAAGCGCGACAATCTGGTGGAACTGCGGGGAATTCCCGACCGTTATGTCCTGGAGCAACCGATACAGTTTCGCTGCCGTGCCATCCTCGAGGACGGTAGCGTGTGCAGCCACGTCTTTGTTAAATCCTTTACCGCCCAAAACATTCAGGCGCGTTGTCCGGTTTGCGGAACCATGGCGAACGAGCTATCCAGCATTTTCTACCATCGCCGGTCCGGTCTCACCGCCAGCGGCCGCTACCGGGTGAGCCCAAGCGCCACCACCCAGGGGGAGGAGGTGGCGCCGCGCCAGGCTGATTAACACCTGGTTCCTGACCTCCGCCTCGCCCTTGACCTCACCCTGCAGAATGAGTTTTCCTGGCTGGCCATCGCCATTAGCGAAGACAATCGCCAGGCCGAGGCAGTATTCCATGCTGACGGCCGGGTGGAAATCCGCCTTAACCACCAGCCTTCCCGGCCAGAACACCGCGCCCTCGCCACTATCCGCCCCCGGCAGACCACCCGGGTGGAGTTTTACCTGTTGGACGGTGTCGCCCGGGTCTACGTCGGTGACCAACGCGAACCTCTCCTTGATGTCGAGGTCTGGCCGGACAAGCGTCCGAACCATCGTTCCCTCCCAGGCGCCAGTGGCGCCAGGTTTACCGCCCGGGGCGTAGTCACAGTCGACAATGTCGAATTAGACCGGGATGTTTTCTATTACAGTGGCTGGGAGACGGATTACGGGGAGAAATTCCCCTTGGTGGGGTCGCGGGGCGAAGTCCGCATCAACAACGAATCCTTCTTGCCGATGGGGGACCATTGCCCGAGCTCCTACGATGCCCGAAGCTGGGGACCAGTGCCGCTGGATAATCTCCTGGGACCAGCCGTGCTTGTCTGGTGGCCACCTGAACGGCTGCGGCTCATCCCCATTCCACCTCGATGAATACCGGTTTATCTCCTAATTCGGAGCCCTTCTGGTCTGGTCCACGTAAAAGCGGGCGGTGGTTATCCACCGCCCGCTGTCGTTTCGGTAAAGTTTACCGCCTATCGGTCACCTGCCCGCCTCAGGTTCCCATATCCCAACTACTCAGGTACTTCTTTTGCGCCGGGGTGAGGCTGTCGATATTTATTTTCATTGCCTTCAATTTCAAAGAAGCCACGTTCTGGTCTATCGCCTGCGGCGGAGTATGGACCCGGTTGGGAAGCTTGCCTTTCATTTTGACGCACCATTCACTCGCCAGAGCCTGGGTGGCAAAAGACATGTCCATCACCGCCGGCGGGTGGCCTTCGGCGCAACCCAGATTGACCAGGCGGCCTTCGGCCAGGACATAGACGGATTTCGTGTCGGATATAACATACTGCTCCATCGAGGCTCCCCGCATGTTCTTGATCACTTTTTTACTGATCTTGCGGATCCCCACCAGGTCGATTTCGATGTCAAAATGGCCCGAGTTGGCGATAATGGCGCCGTCTTTCATTAGCTTGACATGCTCGGGGCGGATGACATGCATGTCGCCAGTAACCGTGCAGAAGAAGTCGCCGATTTTGGCGGCGGCCTGCATCGGCATGACCTCAAAGCCATCCATAGCGGCTTCCAGAGCCTTGATCGGGTCGACTTCGGTCACGATGGTTTTGGCCCCGTGGCCGCGGACCCGGGAGGCCAACCCCCGTCCGCACCAGCCGTATCCCGCCACCACAAACACCGACCCCGCCACCAGTTTGCCAGTGGCGCGGATTATCCCGTCCAGGGTGGACTGGCCAGAGCCGTAACGGTTGTCAAACAGGTGCTTGGTGTCGGCATCGTTAACGGCGATCACCGGGAAGGGCAGGATCCCGTCCTTTTCCATGGCGCGCAGGCGTATAACCCCGGTGGTGGTCTCCTCCATGGAGCCAATCACTTGTTTGGCCAGGGCGGGATACTTGGTGATGATGGCGGTAACCAGGTCGGCCCCATCGTCCATGGTGATATGGGGATTGTGGTTAAGCGCGGACTGGATGTGGCGGTAATAACCGGTGTTGTCCACCCCGTGGCGGGCGAAGACCGGGATCCCGTATTCCTTTACCAGCCCTGCCGCCACATCATCCTGAGTTGACAAGGGGTTGGAGGCGCAGAGGACAAGATCCGCCCCCCCCGCCTTCAGGGTCCGGACCAGATTGGCGGTCTCAGCCGTGACATGGAGACAAGCCGACATCTTGAGCCCCTTCAAGGGGGCGGTTTTGGCAAATTTCTCCTTGATTTGCGCCAGGACCGGCATGTCCTTGGACGCCCACTCGATCCGCTTGACCCCATCGGCCGCTTTCTTGATATCGGTGATATCATATTTCATGGTATCCATCTCCTTGGGAAAACGAAATTGCCCTGGAGAACCGGTAAACCGGTTGACCGGGACGGGGGAAAACACCTAATCCACAGTTTGGCTCTGCTCCTCCGGCAAGGAAAACACTGACGCCAGGATGACTTCCGCATTTTCAGCCAGACGTTTGTAAACAGTTTGCTCTAGGGACGGGTCCTGCTTGATTCTGGCCAGGGCGTCTTCCGCCAGCCGCCGGCTGGCTGGATCCAACTGACGCAAGGCGGTGACAAGGAGAATACGAGCCCGGGTCCACTCGTTCTGTCTTTCCACATACTGGGCGTGGATTTCTTCCAGCCGGTGGTCCTCGTCGGCCTTGGCTATGGGGCTGTTGGAGTTGGTGGAACGGGGTCCGGATATCTCATGGTAATGGATTGCCACATAACCCGAGAGCATAAGGAAAATACCGCCGACAAGGGCGAGACATAAATCAAATACCCTCCGTGACCGGCGCAGACGCCGCTCGTGGTGAAAAAGCTGTTTCTTCCGTAGCACCGTGGTGGGGTGGCGGTGAAAGACACGGGTAGCCGAATCGGTGTTATGGCCAGTTTTTACCGGCTTCTCCCCCGCCATCACCAGCTCGAAGTCGCGGCGTAGATCGAGGAAAGTCTGGTAGCGATCCTCCGCCCGGCGGGTGAACATTTTGGCTAGTATGGCCGAAAAGGCGTGGGATACCCGGTGGTTGGCCCGATAGGCAGGAATGGGAATTTCGCGCAGACGACGGGTCAGGACGTCAGAGATGGTGCTACCGTTAAACGGCTTGACCCCGGTGACCGCCTCGTAGAGGCTGACCCCGAGGGAACACTGGTCAGCCCGCCAATCCACATGCCCGCCCAAGAGCTGTTCCGGCGCCATGTAATAAGGGGTGCCGACGCCACGTCGGGAACGGTCGGCCAAAGCCGAATTGTCGGCGAAAATGGCGAGTCCGAAGTCGGCCAGCTTCACCGCTCCGTCCCGGCAAATCATGATGTTGGCAGGCTTGACATCACGGTGGACAACATTATGGCTGGCGGCGTGTTCGAGAGCGGAGAGGATCTGGATACCATAGGTCAGGACCAGTTTTTCGTCTAGAGGCGCCTCGCGTTTTATCAGGGATGCCATACTTTCGCCATCGACATACTCCATGGCGAGAAAGTAACGGTTGTCAATTTCACCAAAATCGATAGCCTGAACAATATGGGGGTGGTTCAAACGGGCGTTGGCCCGGGCTTCGCGAAGAAAGCGTTTCACCAGTTCCGTATCGCCGGAATAAGTGGGGGACAGGATTTTCAGCGCCACCAACCGGGCCATGGAGAGTTGCTCGGCGAGATAAACCGAGGCCATGGTGCCGCGGCCAAGAAGGCGGATCATGCGGTAACTCTTGTCCGACAGGGCGTTGTCCTTGGCTGAACCGCTAATGATGGGTTCGTTGTGGTCAGACCAGCGTGAAGTCTGTTTAACCATGCGCTTTTCCTCCGGAACCCGCTTCCGGTTCGCGGTAACTCCCGGCGGTTTCCCGCGCCTTAACCGACCGGCC
>JAITQC010000133.1 GCA_031289115.1 Planctomycetota bacterium | reverse complement strand
TTTTTTTTGGCAATGAACGGCAATGAACAATCACCCCTGCCTTTCGAGTCGCCCCTGAGCGAATTGAAGCAGCGGATAGACGAACTCCTCACCGGTTCCACCGACTCCCCGGAACTCCGGGCGCTCCTGAAACCTATGCAGGAACAGTACGCCCAGGTGGAAAAACAGCTTTACGACAATCTGAAACCCTGGCAGATTGTCATGGTCGCCCGCCATCCCGGCCGGCCGCAGACCCGCGACTACACCTCCCTCGTCTTCGACTCCTTTGAGGAGTTGCACGGCGACCGGATGTTTGCCGACGACCTGGCCATTGTCACTGGCCTCGCCTCTATTGGTCCCCACCGGGTGATGCTTATTGGACAACACCGCGGCCGCGATGTCCACGAGCGCCACCTCTCCAACGCCGGTTGCCCCCATCCCGAAGGCTACCGGAAAGCCCTACGGAAGATGAAGTTGGCGGAAAAGTTTGGCCTCCCGGTGGTCACTTTGGTTGACACCAAGGGCGCCTACCCCGGCATTGGTTCGGAAGAGCGGGGGGTGGCGGTGGCTATAGCCGAAAACCTGCGGGAGATGAGCCGGCTCCGGGTGCCGGTGGTGTCGGTGATTATTGGCGAGGGCGGTTCCGGCGGCGCCCTCGGGATCGGGGTAGGCGACCGCATCCTAATGCTACGCTACGCCTACTACTCAGTCATTAGCCCGGAAGGTTGCGCCTCCATCCTCTGGCGGGACGGCAACATGAAGGCCGAGGCGGCCGAGGCTCTCCGCCTCACCAGCCACGATCTTCTCAAATTCAAACTGGTTGACGCGGTGGTGGACGAACCTCTCGGTGGCGCCCACCGCGACCTGAAAAAAATGGGAAACCTGCTTCGGGACGCCCTGATCAGCAACCTCGACCAGCTGGTGAAGACACCGCTTGACCGGCTCCTGGCCGAGCGTTACCAAAAATTCCGGCGTTTCGGGGAGTTTCTTGAAGTTACCGACCCAGCCAGTCTTATTCCAGCGCTTAACGAGGAGCCCATCGCCGTGGAGGTTCCCCCTCCGGTGTCGGCCAAGCCGCGTAAGCGTAAACGGGCCCGCCCGGTTCCACCCGCTGGCGACTGACCGCCTTTACTGCCAATCGCAAGGAGTTTCCTCCCATGAGTTCCATTTTCCCCTTTCCGGGTTGGCGCTTTGACCCTGGCAAAGTCGATTTGTCCCAGGTGGTGTCCCCCCCCTACGACGTGATTGACCCGGGGGAGCAAACCGCCCTCTACGCCCGGGACCCCCATAATGTTGTCCGCCTGATCTTGGGGCTTAATCAACCCGACGATTCGCCGCGCCACAACCGTTACACCCGCGCCGCCGCCCATTTGGACATCTGGCGTAGCGACAACCTCTTTCTCCAGGACCGGCCGGCGGTTTATCTTTACGAGCAGCGCTTTACGTCAGGTGGCGCCACCACCTCCCGCCTGGGTTTTCTCGCCCGGGTCAGGCTTTCGGAATGGGGGAGGGAGGGAGTCTACCCGCACGAGAAGACACTCTCTGGACCCAAGGCCGACCGCCTGGAGCTTATACGAGCCACCCGCGGCAACCTGGAACCGATTTTCGGCCTCCTCGCCGACCCGGAGGGCGAAGTAGAGAATACTCTGGCCAACCTGGTCGACTACCGCCCCTTCCTCGACTTCAGCCTGGACGGGGTGGAAAACCGCATGTGGGTGGTGGACGACGATGAGCGCCTGCACCGTCTCCTTTCCCTCATGCCAGAACCTCGCCTGTTCATAGCCGATGGACACCACCGCTACGAAACCTCCCTCGCCTACCAGCTTGAGGTGCGGGAAAAAATGCGCCAGGCCGGGCAGATCCCACCCCTACGGGGCGACCTGGACTGCGACTACATCCTCATGTACATTGTCCCTGACAGCGATCCTGGGCTGGTGATCTGGCCAACCCACCGCCTTCTCCACAGCCTTCCCGATTTTTCCGCCCAGAACTTTCTCCAGGCGGCTAGCCGCTCTTTCACCGTGTCGCCGACCAGCCGGGAAAGTCTCCTTCAGGACCTACCCGCCGACGGCCTCCCCCTCTTTGGCTTTAGCGATGGGAAGGACTACTGGATTCTCCGCCTGAACAGCCAGCAATCTATGGAGGAGCGTTATCCCGAGGCACCGGAAGCCTGGCGCGTGCTGGACGTGGCGGTCCTGCATTCCCTCCTCCTGGAGGAAATACTGGGAATAGACGAGGGAAAACTGTTACGGCGGGAAAATGTCAACTACCGGCGTGACGCTAGCGCTACCCTGGAAGAGGTGGAAAGAGGTCAGGACGGGGCCCAGGGCGCCTTTATCCTCCGCGCCACCCCGATGCACCAGGTCAGGGACATTTCCGAGGCGGGGGCGGTGATGCCGCAAAAATCTACTTACTTTTATCCTAAACCCCTATCGGGAACCATCTTCCACCTGTTCTGGTGACTCCCGGTGAAAGGACTGCTAAGTCATGCTGTTAAACCGCTGCCTCGCCCCTTTGGTCTTTTGCCTCCTCCTGGCTTTCCGGACGGCGGGTGCCACCCCGGTCGACAGCGCCAGCAAGTACCAAACTGATCTTGAAGAGGGGATCGCCCTTCTCCACTCCGGGGCACGCGACGATCTCAGCCGCGCCATCGCCAAGTTCAAGTCGGCCCTGAAAACTCGCCCGGAGAGCGCCGAGGCCTATTACTGGATCGCCCTCGCTTACTCCGACCAGAACAACTACCTGCGGGCCGCCGACAACGCCAAAGACGCCACCATCTACGATGAGAACTTCGCCGACGCCTGGCTTCTTTGGGGACAAACCCTTCTCTACCAGAAGGAGTGGAA
>JAITQC010000103.1 GCA_031289115.1 Planctomycetota bacterium | reverse complement strand
CGCCTGGAGACCGGGGGGGTAGACCTGGTGATCGCCGGGGGTGGCCAAGGGTACCTGCGTACCCGCCCCTTCTCAGTCTCCGGAGTCGGCGGGACGCGTTACATCGCCCTGGCGGACCAACCGGCCTCTAGCCTTCCCGAGCCCCGGGAATACGTGGCTGCCCTCTCTAACCAACCCCACGTGGCAGGTCTCTGGGCTGACGAGGGTAACCTGGAGTGGCGGGTGATCGGCCCCGGCGGCGTCCCACTTGACAGCCTAACCCTTGACTATGACCGTCGCCCCCTTGAGGCGAGTCTTTCCAAATGGGACATCCTGGTCGACGCCCAGGCCTCCCTCACTCTCCAGAAAGAACTTCTTCGCCTTACCCGGCAGGCCGCCCGGGCAGTCCCCAACCCCTCGGCCAACCTCCTTTTGCCCCTCTATTTTGTCAACCCCTCTACCAAACGCTTCGCCGGGCACCTGAGTTGGGAGACTAACGCCGCCTCGGGCTGGCGGGTGGAGCCGGCGGGCATGGACTTTGACCTCCAGCCGGGACAAGGGGCGGTGGCCCGCTTCGCCATTACCCCAGGGAGCTCTGGCGACTGGCCAGTCCTCACCGCCAGTGGCATTGATGTCGGCACTTCCCGGGACACTTTTCTCGTTACCCAGGAAAAAACCTACAGCGTCATGCCTTCGCCTAGCCCGGTCCGTATCGACGGCCGGGTGACTGACAAGGACTACTGGAAAACCCTGCCAGCCCTGCTGGGCTTTAGTGGCCCCGGGGGAGAGACAGTCAGCCGTCCGGTGGAAGGCCGGGTGACTGTGGACCGGGCTGGCCTGGTGATCGCCCTGTCCATGGGCGCCAACCTAGTCTCCACCGCCAACCCTAGCGCCAACGATCCGGATCAGGACCGCGACGGCGCGGTGCTCCAGGACGAGTCAGTGGAGATCTGGCTTGACCCGGCCCACCGGGGTCGGGAATATTACCATTTCGCCGCCAACACCCGTAACGTCCCTTACGACGAGTCAAGCCGGGACGGTCCCGCCTTTAATCCCCAGTGGCAACACGCGGTGCGTTTTGGCCGGGTGGGGGGGCAGGAGACGTGGAATTTCGAGGCGCGCCTCCCCTGGGCCGCCCTTGACCTGGCCGGCCCGCCGGAAAAGGGGGCGGTCTGGGGACTCCAGATAGTACGACGCGACTACTCGAGCGTCCGCGAGGCAGGACGCCGGCGGGGGAGTGGGGCAACGGCGGAGGTGAGCCAGTGGACCCCCACCTTTGGCCCCAACACCCGGCCTGGCCTTTACGGCAGCCTGGTTTTTGGCGATCTTAGTTCCCTCGCCAGCCCCGAGGAGCCGGAGAGCCGTACTGGCCCGGCGACACCCTTCTTCCGGGGCTCTACGACGCCTCCGCCAGCCGGTGGCATCTTTGGCGCCACACCCCCGAGCGTTACTGAACCGCCGGCGCCTGATCTTTAAAAAACCGAGTTTTCGCTTCTTTTTTCGCCACCTGGGCGGTAAGGCGGGTAAGCCTCCCCAGGGGTTTTTATTGGTGAATTTGTTTGAGTGCGGCAATTATTTTTTTTAAAGAAAATTAACTTACAAACATAACACGTTAAAATTAAAGGCGATAAGCATTAAAAATGGAGGTTGCTGTAATAATAATTTATATTGCTATCGAGTAGAAAATTTTGTAAAATAATTAACTGTTAGTTAAAAAATAAATTTCCACGCCGCTTTCTTGGCCCACTTAAGTTCAGGTGAGCCGCTTTGGAGGGGGCGAAAGTTCCCTTTTGGTAGGGGACGCTGGAACCGTCCGCCCGGCCGGCGGAAATTCACGGAGGGTTTCCACGCCCGCAGGACGTTATGGAGACTGGACCATGGTTAACGTAGACAACCCCGTTTTAGACAACAAACCTCTGGCGAGCAACTCTGCCCCGCCGGAAAAACGCAACAGCAGCACCGGCGTCCAGGATTTTTCCGTCCATGGCGCCTACTACCATCTGCCGCTCACGGATTTCAGCAACAAAACCAAGGAACGCATCCTAATCGAGGTGACTATACTTTTCGCCAAGCGCGGCTTTTCCGCCGTGTCGATGCGTACCATCGCCGAGGCCATAGGAATCAAGGCCGCCTCCCTTTACAACCATTTCGCCAGTAAAGAAGACCTTTGGCTGGAGGTGGTGAACCATGCCCAGCGGATTTACCTGCTTTATTTCCAGCGCCTTAACGAGGCGGTGAAGGAAGCCAACACCTTCGAGGAGCTGCTTGAGATTATTTTCCGCGAGCCTAAGACCATGCGTAACATTTTCCCCTGCTACGCCTTTAGCCTTATCCGCTCCGAGCAGTTCCGGGACGGCCACGCTGGCAAGATATTTAACAGCCTGTTCCTTAAGTATAGCATTGATTTTATCCAGGAGAAATTCGACGCCTTTGTTAGCCAAGGCAAAGTCATCCCCTTTGACACCCGGACCGTGGCTACCATGTGCCTGCACTCGGTCCTGATGGCTATCGACATCCGGGTGCACGAGATGCTGGGGCGCGACCTCCCCTGTGACTTTGGCGAAATGCTGGCTGCCCAGGAGCGTTTCATCATCTGGGCGGTGCGGCGAACCTGAAAACCCCGTTCCTTACCCTTTCCCCCGCCCGCCCCTGTCACCGCCCCAGGCGG
>JAITQC010000094.1 GCA_031289115.1 Planctomycetota bacterium | reverse complement strand
TGCCGCGTTCGCCAATTTCAGTGTCGAGGCCTTTTTCCAGGCTACCCAGAAAATCATCCAGGCAGGCAGCCTGAATTGCCCGCTCCAGTTCAACTGGCGTCGCCCCCGCGTGTCCCAGGAGGATGTTTTCCCGGATGCTGCCATTAAAGAGGAAGTTGTCCTGGAAGACGATAGCGATCATTTGCCGCAGGGACTCCAGGGTCAGGTTACGGATGTCCTGCCCATCTACCGTAATACTGCCGGCGTTTAGGTCATAGAAGCGGGGCAGGAGGTTGACCAGGGTGGTTTTTCCCCCGCCTGAGTCGCCGACAAAAGCGAGGGTTTGACCCGCCTCCACTTCCAGGTTAATGTCCTGGAGCACCGGCTTTCCCGGTTCGTAGGCGAAGAAAACTCCCTGGTAACAGATGTGGCTGGGTTTTTTGGGAGCGGCCAGGGCGCCGGGGCGGTTGACTATGGAGGGACGAGACTCCAGAAGGTCAAGGACCCGGGTGATCGCCATAAAGGAAGCCTGGACTGAATTAAAGTTGTTGCCGAGGTTCTTTATCGGGGTGTAAAGCATCAACAAGGCGGCCATGAAGGAGACAAAATTACCCGGGGTTATGGCGCCGGAAATTATGAGGTAGCCCTGAAGCCAGACGGTGGCGGCGATCCCCACCGCGGTGGCGAAATGCATGGCGAGCGACAACAGACTGGTCCGTTGGGTCATTTTGATGTTAAGGTGGAAAATGTTCTTGAGGGTCAGCCCCAGGCGGGCGCGTAAATAATCGCCCAGATTATAGGCGGCGACTACCCGGTTACCCGCGAAAGCCTCGTTGTAATGGGTGGTCACCGCCGCCCCGGCTTGGACCGATTCGTTAACCAGGCGTTTCATGCGCTGGCGCACCCGGGTGAGGGGAATAACCGCTATTCCCAGGGCCCCCACCGCCACCAGAGCGAGAAGCCAGGAGTTGTAGATCAGGACCGCTATCAGGGCCAGGGACGACACCAAGCGGGTGGAAAACAGTTTTATGTTGGAGAGCAGGCCTTCGCTGGCGATATCGGCGTCGCTGTTGAAATGCTGCAGAATATCCCCGGAGTTCGAGTGGTCGAAGACAGCGGCGTCGCTGTGGGTGAGGCGGTCAAAAAGAGCGGTTTTCAAGTCGCTGGCGATTTTCTTTCCCACCCAGGTGTTTAAATAATTGGCGGCGTAGTTTAAGAGGCTCTGCACCAGGGCGAAAACGACAATTAAGAGCGGGAAGATGGAGAAGGCGCGGGTACTCCCGCCCGCCAGCATCACTGTGTCCATATAGGGCTTGAGGAGCCAGGCGGCGGTGGCGTCAAGGGCGCCAGCCGGGATGGTTACCAGGATAGCCAAAACCGCCCGAAACAGATAGGGGCGGATAAAGGGATAGAAACGCCTGGCGTCACGGGGCATAAGTGGGGAGCGCATTATTAGGGCTTTCCGGCTTTGTCGGTTAGAATGCCTATGGCCTTGATGTCACGAACTTTAAGCCAGGACAGGGGTGGGTGGCGAAAGATGTTCACCAGTTTTAACCGCCGGAGGGGAAGTAAGAGTTCCTGGCTTTTTTCCCCGGTCCAGCCATAGCTAGCGAGAATGTCCTTCAGATTAGGGTCAAAACCGGCCCGTTCCAGAGAGAAGAGCAGCAGGAAAAGGTCGCGTAACTGGAAGGCTGGCAATTGGGCCGCGTCGATACGCTCCTCGAAGTCGAAAAAATAAATTTTCCCTTCTTGCAGAGCCATGTTCTTGATTTGGCTGCCGCCATGGGCGTAGCCCTGGTCGTGCAGGCGCCGTAGTTCCTGGGCCGCCTCGGCCATGAGTTGGTGGCGTTGACTTGGGCTTGCCTGGCGGAGAGCCTCTTCCAGTTGGCTCCCGGCGTCCGCCATAACCAAATAGTCAGGCTCGGCGTGGAGCAGCGCCGGGACATTGATTCCCGCTTCGCCCAGGCGGCGTAGGGTCGCGGCTTCTTGTTCCGCCGAGCCCGTTAAGGGCTGGAGAGGCGGTAGAAGCAGGGGGTTAGCGGTAAGGCGCCAGAGCAGGCGTTGGCAAAACTTGCCTAAAGGGTTTTTACCGCGTCGGCTTTGTTTAACAAAAACCCGTTTCCCCTCGATTACCAAGGAAAAAACAGTGGGATTTTTTTGCCGTAGCAGAGCCGGGATAGCGTAGGGGTTGTTCTTTTCCCCGGGGTGGGGAAGCGGGTTGGTGGCGGCCGCCTCGGCCGGGTCGTTTACGCCAGGCGCCACTAGCGTTCCATCCACAGCACTATCGGGAGCAGGAAAATCACGCCAATCCCCAGCGGGTACCAGGCGGCGTCAACTGGCGAAAGGGTGCCGCTTTCCCAGAGTGAGCGTCCGGCCATCCGCAAACCATAAAAACAGGAGGTGGTGAGTATAGCCACGGTGGCCGCCTGGATATAGCTGGCCTGGTTGGTCCTGAGCATTCGGCCCATACAGATGCCAAGGCCAATCATGACCAGGATGACGCATTCAATCTGGTCAGCCAGGCGCCAGTGGATTTCAAAACGGGCGCCGGCGTTGTCGCTAAGCATGGCGAAGAGTTCCTGCCAGGAACAAACCATGTCTCCTAGCGTCTGGCGCTCGATCATGGCGGGGGTGAGATTGGTGGGTATGGGGGTGGTCCACGCCTCTTGCTCGCGGGAGAAACGGGTGAAGACGCTACGATCCGCCTTAAGCAGGGGACGCCATTGGTAAACGCCATCGGCGTTAAGTTCAAGCTGGGCCTGGGAGGCGCGGTAAGCGACGAAATCGTTGTCCCCCAAGTTAATGTCGCCGCGTTGGTATTTTGCTAGGTCCCGGACCTCGAGAATCAGGTTGTAAGCCTGGTTTTCCGGCGAGAAATACCCTATGGCGACAGTTTGAAAATCCGCCCCGTAGATTAAAGAGACATCCACCGGGATGTTGGGACGGTTACGCATGCGGTTCATTATGGAGTTGGCCTGGCGCACCATGCCGGGAAGGAAGAAATCCCGGCTGGCCTGGAAGGCCAGCATGAGGAAAAAGGAGGGGAGGATCAGGGGAAGAATGGAGCGTTTTATTGACAGGCCAACCGAACGCAGGACGGTGTACTCGTTGTTGCCCCGGGGTCCTGCGTAAGCGGAGGTGGCAGTGATGGTGGCGGCCAGGAGCAGGGAAAGGGGGAGCAGGTACTGGAAAATGATCTGGGGGACAAAGGCGGAGTAATAATTGGTAAACAGGAGAATGGTGTTCCAGGTGTCAAGGTCTTGCCCGCGGGAGTAGATTATGAAATCGTCAAAGTGCTGGAAGGCGTCGGAAATAGTGACCAGTACCACCATGCCGGCGATAATAAGCCCTAAAACCTTCAGGTAGGCCAGGGTGAAGTAGCGGTCGATTCGCCAGAGGTAAAAGGGCATCCAGGTTTTAAGGCCAGGGGAAAACTTCGGGTTCGCCATGCGGGTATTTTCCTGTCGAAGGCTCTCAGGGGAAAGTGGAGGACTCATTTTTTCCGGGTTGGCGAGTGAGTCGCTTGGATCCTTTCTCCGCTTTTATTTCTTCATCACCAGCCGCATGGCTTTGCCACAGTTGGAACAGTTGACAACGGTTCCAACCTTGTCAACCGCCTGCATCCCCTGGGTCTTGCAACGGGGACAGGTGTAGCGGATAAGGACGGTGGTGCTGCCAGGCTCCAGTTTTTCTTCACCCGGGGGAGGAATCTGGGGAAGACCAGGTACCGGGCCAGTCGGTCCCGCCAGCGGTGCTTGGCTAGCGACTGGGCCAGGAACGGGAGTGTAGACCGGTGGCGGCGGCGCCATGGCGGCGGGCGGGGGAGGTGGCGCCGGGGGAGGCGGGACTGCCAGCGGTGGCGGCTGGTATATAGCCGCTGGCTCAGGTTGGGCGAAAGGTTGGGCAGCGGGTTGGGCGAAGGGTTGGGCAGCGGGCTGAGGCGCTTCCATCCCGAAGGCGAGGGAAGGAAGGGGTTCGCCATGCCGCTCGCCGCCCATGGCGGTGCTTTCCTCCGTCAGGTCGGGAACATAGCTAGCCGGGTCCAGAGGCGGGGCAAACTCCTCCACTCCAGCCGGCAGAGACTCAATAATGCCATTCGCTGCCATTTCCGGTTCGGGGTAGGGCGGAACCACTACCTCCTCCTGGAAAGCGGCGACTAGCTCCTCATCGTCATAACCGGCCGCTTCCGGTGGTTGCGGCGCTACGTTGTCGGGCGGCGCGGGTTCAAAGGTTTTGGCCTGCTGCACGTTATTAATAGCGTATTCCCAGTCCGCCTGGGACATTACTCCGGTCTGGGCCGGGAGAGCGTTTTGCCCGGGGAAAGGGTTAAGAGCGGCAAGGGTGTGCGAGGAGGGGCGGGACACCAGCGTCGGCTCCTTGGCTGGCTGAATCTCTCCGCCAACGGAAAAAACATCCCGCAAGGCGGTAGTGTTGGGCCGAGGCGGCATGGGTTGAGTGGCGGCTAGAGGAGAGACGGCGGGACGGGTAGCGGCGGTGGTTTTAAGCTGGCTACTCTGGAGATCAGCCTCGATAGTCAGTATCAGGCGGTTGCCGTCCATGGTCAAGTTAGTTACCCTGGCGCTGTCGGCCTGGAGTTCCATAGCGATGTGACTAGGTGTTTTCCCGTCTTTTCCACGCTCGGCGTGCTTGTTGGGGTCCACAGCTTAATCTCCTGTCCCTGTCAATCCGACCAATCCTTCCCGGGGGGCGGGAAAGTTGGCGCCTTAGTGTTTAAAGGCCCGTTGTCCGGTAAAAACCATGGTCATTTTCTCTTGGTTGATCGCCTCGATAATCTCGCGGTCAGCCAAGGATCCTCCGGGTTGTATCACCGCGGAAACACCTTGTTTCGCCAGAGCGTCGATACCGTCCCGCTTAGGGAAGAAGGCGTCGGAAGCGGCGGCGGAGCCGATAAGCCCACCCTTGATTTCTTCCGCTTGACGCCGGACAGCCGCGGCGCTTCCCCTAGGGGCGTCACCCGCTTTTTCCCGTGCCTCCAGCTCAAAAAAGAGGCAACCAAACTGGCGGAAGCTTAGATCGTCGGCTTTTTTCTTGTAGGCTTTGAAAATGGCGATTTCCGCCACTCCCACCCGGTCCTGCTCACCCGCGCCAATAGCGACGCTAGTGCCATTTTTGACAAAGAGGACCGAGTTTGAGGTCACCCCCTGCTCAATCTGCCAGGCGAAAAGGAGATCGGCTTTTTCCTGTTCGGTAGGACCACGTTCCACCTTGACCAGGGTCCCGTCTTTGCCCCGCCACTCGGCGGGCAAAAAATCTTCGGCGCCACGTACCCGGTTAAGGGGTGACTGTTGGACAATAAGCCCGCCATCCAAAAGCGACTTAAAATCAAGGAAGCGGCGATCGGCGTATTGGCGGATACGGTCCAGGCGCTCTATTTTAATAACCCGGAGGTTTTTACGCGTCTTTAAGCAGTCGAGAGCGCCTCCAGTGAAATCGGGCGCCGCCACCACCTCCAGGTAATTTTGGCCCAAGAGTTCCGCCGCTTCCTGGTCCACTCCGACATTAAAAACAACCGCGCCGCCAAAGGCGGCCAGGCGGTCAGCAGCGTTGGCCCGGTCGTAAGCCTCGGCGGCGCTTACCCCGTAACTGGCTCCCGAGGGGTTGTTGTGCTTCATAATCATGGCGGCCGGGCGCTCTTCGAAATAGCGCAGGGCGTTAAGGGCGCTGTCGATGTCGGTAAGGTTGATTTTCCCCGGGTGTTTACCGAATTGCAACATCCCCTCTTCCGAAAGGCAAGACACCAAGCCGTTTCCGGGTTGGATAAAGGAGCAGCCGCCTAGTTCCAGGTTTCCGTCGACCAGTTCGTACAAGGCTGCTTCTTGTCCGGGGTTTTCCCCGTAACGCAGGCCTTTACGCACCTTTTCTTCCGGGTTGTCGCCCATGACCCAGGAGCGCTTGCGGTAGGAAAGGGTGATTGAACCTAGGGAAATCCGCATTTCCTCGGGGAAATGGTCATCCATGACGGTTTTATACATGGACTTGAGGTCAGGCATGCATCTCCCTGGGGTATTGCAAAATGACTTGCCCCCGGGTTGGCGACTGGGTTGCCCCGGGGAAAACCTTAACTCCTCCAAGGAACAGGCGATACCGGGGTAGACAGGAAAACCGCACGAAGCGGGTCTACCTGCCCTAGGGGGTATAGAGACTTTCACTAGCGCCTGTTGTCATAATATCCTAACACTTCTTTGCGGTCAAGCAGGTTAGGTTGTTTCCGGCGCCGAAAAGGTATATTATTGCGTGGAAAGAAGGAAGGGTTTATTATTAAAGGGATTTATTGGCGAAAACGGGGTTAGGGCCAGGTCGGGAAAGGGGGTGTTTGTGGTCACCGCCAAATGGCAGGAAAAACCCCAGCCCGGCAGTGTCAGCCAGGAATTGGCTAAAACCTTTTCGGTGTCGCACATACTCGCCACCCTAGTCGCCCAGCGGGTGGAACCGCCCACCCGGGAAAACGTGGCTTCTTTCCTGCGGCCTACCCTAGGGGGAACTCTTCCCCCCTCCCTCCTGAATGGCATGGACCGGGCGGCTGACCGCCTAGCCCAGGCGGTCAAGGATCGCCAGCGGGTTATTGTCCACGGCGACTACGATGCCGACGGGGTCACTGCCTCGGCGGTACTTATTCGAGCCTGCCGGGCGGTGGGGCACAGCATCACCTGCCACTTGCCCTCGCGTTTCGACGATGGTTACGGTATCTCCAGCGATTTTGTCCGGAAAGCGGTGGAGGAGGATGTCGATCTGGTGGTGACGGTCGACTGTGGCACTTCCGAACACGAGAATATCCGTTTGCTCTCGGAAAACGGTATTGACGTGATAGTCACGGATCACCACGAACCGGGCGACCGGGGACTTCCGAGCCAAGCCCTAGCGGTCATAAACCCCAAGAGCCGGGACAGCACTTATCCCTTCCGCGACCTCACCGGGGTGGGGGTGGCTTTTAAACTAGCCTGGGCCCTTTATGAAAAGCTGGCGGGTTCGCCCCGGGTGGGAGACCTCCAGCGCACCACCCTCCTTTCCCTGGTGCCGCTGGTGGCGATAGGCACCATAGCCGACGTCGCCCCGCTAGTGGGGGAAAACCGGGCCCTGGTGGCGGAAGGGCTAAAAAGAATGCGGGACTCCTCCCCCGGCATCTCCGCCCTCCTTGACAACTGCCGCGGCCAAAGCGAGGACCTCACCACCCGGATGATAGCTTTCCACCTTTCGCCCCGGCTTAACGCCGCTGGCCGCATGGGGAAGGCTAACCTGGCCCTAGACCTCCTGGTGGAGGACGATCCGGCCCAAGCCCGCCAGTTGGCGCTAAGCCTCGACCACCTCAATAGCGAACGCCAGACGCTTTGCCAGGTCATCCTCTCGGAAGCCTCCCGGGAAGCCGAGGTCAACCACTCCTTTGAGCATGACCCGGCTGTCCTGGTGGCGCGCGAAGGCTGGCACGAGGGAGTCATTGGTATCGTGGCTGGGCGCCTGAGTGAAATTTACAACCGCCCGGCGGCGGTAGTTAGCTTCCCCCCCGGCCAACGCCACGGCCGCGGGTCAGCCCGGTCCGCGGCGGGAATAAACCTCTACCGGGTGATGGAAAACTCCTGCCAGCATTTGCTTTCCTTTGGCGGGCACGAGCTGGCGGCTGGTTTTACCCTTGAACGCGACTCCCTGGAGGCTTTTCGCGAGGCGTTTTTACGCGAGTGCGCCAGCCAAGTCGATGGCCAGGGTTTTGTCCCAGTCCTTTACTATGACATGGAGATCCCCTTCGCTGAAATCAACCACCGCCTGGTGTCGGAATTGGACAAGCTGCGTCCCCTGGGGCAGGGTAACCCGGAGTCCCGCTTCCTGGTGCGCGGCCTAAGGGTGGTGGGGGGACACCAGTTGCTAAGGGGTAACAAGCGCTTCTTCTTCAATGTCTCCCAGGATGGGATAGCCTACCGGGCGGTGGTTAACAACAACCAGTCCCTGTGGTCGACCCTGGAGTCGGTGGGGCGGGGAAAGGTGGACATAGTCTGCACTCCCGTTCTCACTAGTTCCAATTTTTACCATTCGCCCCGGCTTGAGCTCCAGGTGGATGACCTGCGTCCCGCCGCGGTTTAAGGGAGAAAACTCCCGAGGATACGCTTTATTTGCCGGCGCTGGCGCGGACGCCCTTCCCTGGTAAGCTTGTAAGTAAAACCCGCCGCGGCCCCGGGACAAACCCGGGGCCGCGGCTGTTTTATTTCACTGTTCCCGCCCCGGGCCTTTCGGGTGAAAGACCCCCGGGGGCGAGGTTTGGCGCGTTTTTTTATGAGGTACTGGTGCTGCTACTAAGGAGGGAAGCGAGCTGTGTCCCCTG
>JAITQC010000092.1 GCA_031289115.1 Planctomycetota bacterium | reverse complement strand
AACATGACGTTTTACCACCCCAAGGGTATTTTCTCTACCGTCTACCCCCTTGGTTGGTTTAAACTATACGTTAAACCGCCGAAGTCGGGGTTATTGGGCAAACCCGCCTTTATACCCTGCCCGGCAAACAGTCTTTCCGCTCGCCTTCTCCCGGGTAAACCCGGCCAAATACCGGGAGTGAGTGAAAAAGGCCAAAGCTCCAGTTTTTCACCTGACTTCCCAGGGTCAAGGTAAGCGCTGTCCAGTATTTTCCCCGTCGCTCCTTTGGCCCCGGGGTCGCCACCTAAGTATGGCGTCAAGATTCAGGACCGCGGTTTTTCACCACCAATTTCTCTCCAGGTGGCAAAAAAAGGATTCCCCAGGCTCTTTCCAAGCCGGTTCAACCTTTCGGTATCGCTGGGTTTTGCGTCCGGATGAGAGGAGATGCAGATGGGATTACGGGGCAATATTCTACTGGCATTGGGCTTTTTGACCCTGACGTCACTGGGGCAAATGGCCGCCAACTGGTATTTGGCCGACACCATGGGACATTCGCTGGTGAGTCAGTCCGCCGACGCCAGTAACCGTATGGCCGATCTTATCCACCGCGAGGAAATTGACCTGGCCCTGGGTACTATCGAAAGCCACTCCGGGGGATTGGTCAACCTGATCCACGACTCGGAACAGGTGGTGCGCCTTCTCGGGGATTATTACCTAAGCCAAAGCCAGACCGCCCGCTTAAGTGAGGAAAACACCGAACAGTCCCGGGTGTCAATGGAGGTCTTCGCCAAAACGCTTTTGGAAGAACGCCTACCCAACGCCAACGGCTTCGGCGCCACCTTCGAGGAAGGCACTTTCTCCCCCCACTACCCCTTTTTCCTTCCTTACATCTACCGCGAGGACACCGGTTCGCATTACTATGACGGAATTGTCGCCCCGGAAGACTATGATCCCGACGCGCCGATAACCGAGGAAGTGTCGCGGGCAGTGCTGGCGGATGAAATTACCCTGCCTTATTACATCGCCTCCCTGCCAGTTGAATTCAACCGGAATGCTCTGCGAGAGGAAAAGGTGTATTGGAGCGAACCCTACATTGATCTTGAGTCGCACCTCTTCACCGTCTCCGCCACCACCCCGTTAAATTCCTCCGGCAAAGTCGTGGGGGTGGCGTTCCTGGATTTGTCCCTGGCTAATCTCGGGCGCCTGACGGAAGAATTGGGGAAATCCATTTCCCCCGGCTCCATACCCCTGGCGCTGGACCAGAAAAACCACAGTGTTTTGGCAGCACCGAAAAACCCGGAATGGGAGCCGGTGGAATCCACCACGGATGGCGAAAAAACTCTTCAGCCCCGCCCCCTTAGCGAACTCCCTTTCGGCGCCCGAGTAGCCGAGGTTTCTGCCGGACTTTCCCCCGATGGCTTGACCGCCTTCGCTTTGGAATACAAAAATGCTCCCTATACCCTGTTTATCAAGAATGTGGGGTCGATCTTCTCCCTGCTGGTGCTCGTACCCGACCAGGAGCTTTTCGTCGAGGCACCCATGCTTGACGATTTAATGCAGGATTTGTCGCGCTCCCAGGACCGGGAATTCACCAAGATTCGCCTGACCGGCATTATTTCCCTGATAGTCCTCCTGGTGACGGTGGGAGTGGTCACCACCTTCGTTCTACGCCTCTCCAGCCGTCTTGGTAATATTGTCGGCGACCTGGACCATGAGGCAATGGAAGTGGAGGGAGCCTCTGGCGACATCTCAGAATTCGCCAAGGATCTGGCTGAGGACACCCAGGAGCAGGGTGACAGCCTGACCCATACCGCAGAGGTCATCAATGAAATGTCGGTCCAGGTCCGCGGTAACGCCGACGCTACGGAAAGCTGCGATACAGCTATTCGCAAAACCAGCGAACGGATCGCCGAAGGTTCGCGTCACTTGACCGACATGACCAGCGCCATGGCTAGTATTTCCGACGCGGCGAGCAAAATAAACGACATCATCAAGACCATTGAAGCCATCGCTTTCCAAACCAATCTCCTCGCCCTTAACGCGGCGGTGGAGGCGTCCCGGGCGGGGGAGGCAGGAAAAGGTTTCGCCGTGGTGGCGGACGAAGTGCGTAATCTCGCCCACCGCTCCAGCGAAGGCGCGCAGCAGACAAACCTCTTGATCGGGGAAACTATAGACCGGGTCAAAAAGGGGATGACGATAAATTCGAAACTTGATGAAGGCTACCGCGGAATTGAAGAGGCGGTGGGGCAGGCGTCTTCCCTGATCGAGAAAATCCGGGACGCCAGCCGGGAACAAGCCAAGTCAATTGAAAGCGTCAATTCCTCCATGGCGGAACTTAATGTGGCGGTCAAGCGTAACGGTGAGGTGGCTAGCCAATCTTCCAACACGGCGGGAGCCTTGGCTCTCCAGGCCGAAGCCCTAAGCCGGACTGCCAAATCCCTGTATCTCTTGACCTGGGGGCGTCTACGTCAATACCACCAGGACCGGGACCAGTAATCCAGACAGGAAAACCCGGTTGTTCCGGACTAGCGGCGAATCTGAGCCGGCCAACCCTGTGGAAAAAGCTTAGTATTCCGCCCGGGTTTATTCGCTAACTCCTTAGGCTCTAGCTCGTAAACAGTCGAGAAACAGAATGTCAGCAAGCGGTTCTTAGGCTTCTTCGCGAAATATACTGATTCCCCATTGAAATGGTGATTTTACCCTCTGGGTAAAATCACCATTTCGGCACTTAACAAATATAGTTATCGCCCGCCTGTCACACAGCCACTTTGAGCTGCTGCTGGAAATATCCAAACCCCACAAACCGCATTTCTTCGAAATCGAATGCGCCAAGGGCAACTGATCCGCACGGGAACTTAAGCGGCAGATCAGCAGCCTGTTTTTTGAACGTTTCGGGACTGTCAAAAATCCGGCCGGTACTCGGAAATAGCGAGCGCGGCGGCCGGAGGCGACGACAAAAACTCCTACAGAAATGACTACAGAAATGACTACAGAAAAGACTACAGAAACGCCCAGGACAACCATTGGGCAGAGCGTCCTGACCCTTTTGGACAACAAGCCGGCGCTCACGGAAAGAGCGGCGGCAGAGGTTCTGGGAAAATCTTTCAGCACTATTACGCTGACGGTAAAAAACTGCGCGAGCAGGGCCGCTTGCGCTATGTCGGTCCGAAAAAGGCGGCCATTGGGAGGTTGAGGAATACTTGCAGTTGATGGTTGGCTCGCGGCCGGAGGCGACAACAAAAACGTCTACAGAAAAGACTGCAGAAAAGACTACAGAAACGCCCAGGACAACCATTGGGCAGAGCGTCCTGACCCTTTTGGGCAACCAGCCGATGCTCACGGAAAGAGCGGCGGCAGAGGTTCTGGGAAAATCTTTCAGCACTATTACGCTGACGGTAAAAAACTGCGCGAGCAG
>JAITQC010000130.1 GCA_031289115.1 Planctomycetota bacterium | reverse complement strand
GGAGACCATCCAGGTGGTGATAAACGGTTCCCGGCCTCCCTGGATAACCGGCAAGGACCTTATTCTCGCCGTCATTGGCGAGCTGGGGGTGGAGGGTGCCCGCTCCATGGCCCTGGAATTTACCGGTGATACGCTGGCGAAACTGCCACAGGACGACCGTTTCACCATGTCCAACATGGCGATCGAGGCCGGAGGCAAGGCCGGTATTTTCATACCCGACGCCACCCTACTCGCCTACGCCAAGGCGCGGGCGAAGCGTGAATTCACCCCGGTCTACCCCGATCCCGGCGCCACCTACGTCCGGCGCCTCGAAATCGACGCCAGTCGCCTGACACCGCTAGTGGCGCTTCCCCACCTCCCGGACCGGGTGAAACCGGCTCAGGAATGCCAGGACCTCCGTATCAACCAGGTCTTCATCGGTTCCTGCACCAACGGCCGCCTGCGCGATCTCGCCCTGGCGGCGGCGGTGCTGAAGGGAAGAGAGACCCACCCCGACGTCCGGCTGATTGTCATCCCCGCCTCCTACGAGGTGTATAACCAGGCCCTAGAACTTGGCTATATCAAGACTTTCCTGGCGGCGGGGGCAGTTGTCACCACCCCGTCCTGCGGACCCTGCATCGGAGGCCACCTGGGGGTGCTAGCGGACGGCGAACGCGCCCTATCCACCAGCAACCGCAACTTCGTTGGCCGCATGGGTTCCCCCAAAAGCGAGGTCATCCTCGCCAGCCCCCTCACCGCGGCGGCGGGGGCGGTCCTCGGCCGGGTAGCGGATCCCCGGGAACTAGTTTCAGACGACTTGATAAAGGACATCTAGCCATGGAAAACCAAGTCACCGGCTCCGCCTGGGTTTACGGCGACAACGTCGACACCGACGTCATCATCCCCGCCCGCTACCTCACCCTCATCGACCCGGGAGAACTCGCCAAGCATTGCATGGAAGACATTGACCCGACTTTCGCCACCGGGGTGAAGAAGGGCGACATCCTGGTGGGAGGGGCCAATTTTGGTTGCGGGTCATCCCGCGAACACGCCCCCCTGGCTATACTCGGCTCAGGAACGGTGGCAGTGGTGGCGGTGTCTTTCGCCCGCATTTTTTTCCGTAACGCCATCAACGTCGGTCTTCCCATAGTCGAGTGCCGGGAACTGGCGGGACGAGTAAAAAAAGGCGACCAACTTCGGATCGACTTTGGCAAGGGCGAGGTGTTTAATGAAACCCGGAAGGAAACCTATATTTCCCAGCCCTTCTCCCCTTTCCTGAATGATATTATTTCTCTAGGAGGCCTAGTTAACTACACCAAGAAACGCCTGGCCACTCCCAGCGGGACCTGACCCCGGCCCCAGGTCAAAAGGAATAAGTTGACAGGATATCGGCCTTTGCGATATCATAAGACAAGTCTACCCGGTCCCTTAGTGACCGGTTGAGTGTAATCGCCAGTTTTACCGATTGGCGTCTGTAAACTCGTTTATACCACCAGAAATGGCCCTAAAGTTCAACCTGGTAGACAACCAGTTATGCCGGCCTAAATAAAGTTTACGTCCCTGTTTTTCCCCGGCTAAATGTCTCTACCGGCTGGAAAGTTTTTTTAGACCATCCTGGTAAAACGAGAAAAGCGACGGGAGCTTGGATGAAACAACTCTGGGCACCCTGGAGAATGACTTATATCAATTCAGCTGACAAGGCTGACAACCCTGGGTGTTTTTTTTGCCAGGCCTGGGAGGACAAGGGGGAAGAGAGTAAGCACCTTCTTCTGCTCCGCCGCCGAAACACCCTGGTGATGCTTAACCGCTACCCCTATTCGAACGCCCACCTGATGGTGGCACCGGCCCGGCATTTTGGGGTCATGGAGGAGGCCGAACCGACCGAGGGGGGGGAGCTCTGGGAAACAGCGGTGCTGGCCAAAAAAGCCTTGGCCGCCGCGCTTAAACCAGACGGTTTCAACCTCGGCATTAACCAGGGGCGGGTAGCGGGCGCCGGTATTCTCGACCACCTCCACCTCCATCTGGTTCCCCGCTGGAACGGCGATGTCAACTTTATGCCGGTCCTGGCTGACACCCGGGTCATACCCCAGGCCCTGGCGGAAACGCACGCGCTACTTCTTCCTTTTTTCAAAGACTTGGCGGGGGATTGATCCCCGCGGCAACAACCGGGCGAAAGCCCGCCCTTTTGGGTATTTTATTGTTTTCCTGAATAGCGGACTGACCCGCGAAAGGAGTCACATGCCGGAACTACAGGCTTTTCTAGACAACATCGACGGTTATATCTGGGGTTTGCCGATGCTCGTTCTCCTTATGGGAACGGGAGTGCTGCTTACTGTCCGTCTCAATCTCATCCAGGTTTTCCGCCTTCCCATGGCTCTGAAGCTCATCTTCACCGCCCGTAACGAAGGTATTGGCGACGTCAGCAGCTTCAAATCGCTTTGCACCGCCCTGGCCGCCACTGTCGGCACCGGCAACATTGTCGGGGTCGCCACCGCTGTCATGTCCGGCGGACCCGGAGCCCTGTTCTGGATGTGGGTGGCCGCTTTCCTAGGTATCGCCACCAAGTACGCTGAAGGCCTCCTCTCCATCCGCTTCCGCACCTTTGACGAGCGTGGCGAAGCTCTGGGCGGCCCCATGCGTTACATCGAGATGGGCCTGGGGGCGAAGTGGAAATTCCTCGCCATCCTTTTCGCCATTTTTGGCGCTCTGGCCGGTGTTCTGGGTATCGGCACCTCCACCCAGGTCAACGCCGTCATCAACGCCTTCAACAGTTCTTTTGGCTTCAACATGTTCTACACCGCCCTGGTAGTGGCGGCCCTGGTTGCCCTGGTAATCCTGGGCGGCATCCGCTCTATCGCCACCGTCTCCGCCAGTATCGTCCCCATCATGTGCCTGGTCTATGTCTTCTTCGGACTGGGAATCCTGGTGGAACACTGGGCGCAAGTCCCCGCCGCCTTCGCCCTGATATTCCGGGAAGCTTTTAATTTCAACGCTATTGGTGGTGGCATCACCGGCTCTGTTTTCGCCGCCGCCATCCGCACTGGTGTCGCCCGCGGCATCTTCTCCAACGAAGCTGGCCTGGGGTCCGCCCCCATCGCTTCCGCCGCCGCCAAGACCCACTGGGCAGCTGAGCAGGGCCTAATCTCCATGACCGGCACTTTCATCGACACCATCATCATCTGCTCCGTCACCGGTCTTTCCCTGATAGTCACCAATGTCTACACTGGCACGGAACGGGGCGCCAGGCTCACCCAGGCCGCCTTCGGCGAAGTTTACGGGGAAATTGGTCCCTACATCCTCACCGTCTGCTTGGCCCTCTTCGCCTTCACCACCATCCTAGGCTGGGCCTACTATGGTGAGCGTTGCGCCACCTATGTTTTCGGCGTCAAAGCCACCCTTCCCTACCGCCTTCTTTACATTCTGGCAGTGGCTCTGGCCGCTTACGAGTTCCCGCTTGATGTGGTTTGGGCGGTGGCTGATATCACCAACGGTCTCATGGCCTTCCCCAACCTTATCGCCCTGGTTGGCCTGTCCAGCGTGGTAGTGGTGGAGACCCGGAAGTATTTCCAGCACCTGTCAAGCATCCGGCGCTAAACCCCCTCTCTATCTCTCTGGTCCACGACCAGGGGATAGAGCGTAAAACCCTGCCCCCGCCGCGACGGGGGCAGGTATTTTCCTCTCCCGGACCGCCAGCGGTTTTCCCGGCTGGGAGGGGAGTTTCACCCCGAAGGCACCAGAAAGAGTCTTTCCGAACGGGACGGGGAAAGACCGTTCCCGTTGCGGCGGGAAAACCACTTTCCCGTCAGTGTTTTCCGCGGTGAAACCCGGGAAATTTGCTTTGACAACCGCCCCGGACGCCCTATACTTTAACTTTCCCATTCCCCCCTGGAAACACGGGGTGTTTTTTTTATCCTTTTTCGTCAGCCATCCCTGGCTTTCACCAGCCGGTGGGTGGGTATTTCCCCGAGGAACCTGAAAATGCCGAAAAATACCAAGAAATCCGAACGCGCCGCTCTCCTCCAGGAAAGGCGCAAGGTCCGCCGCCGTAACTCGGCCCAAAAAGCCGCCAAGCGTCCGGTTAAACGCCAAGCCTCCACCCATCCCCACCGCCGCACCGCCGCCCTCCGGGCGCGTAAGCGCGGCTAAGCCACTTTTCTTCCGGGGGGAAGGAGGAGGAAGGCGGACCCCTGGTCCACCCACCCCTCTCTCCCCCGTTCCAGCGTCTTTACTTCATTCGCGGTGTGGTTGCCTGTCTGTGGCCCTGAACCTTTTTCTGGTTCACCCTCCTCCTTCCCCCGCGGTTTAGGCGGAATTGGTCCCCCTCGACTTTGGTAACCCGGTCCCATGGGAATTTTTCGACTCAACTCCGATTTTCAACCCGCCGGCACCCAACCCCAGGCGATACAAAAGCTGTTGTCCGGGGTAAGAGCGGGAAAAGACCAGCAAACGCTGCTCGGAGTCACTGGCTCGGGCAAGACCTTCGTCATGGCGAACCTGATTGCCGAGACGAATAAACCCGCCCTTATCCTTTCCCACAACAAAACCCTCACCGCCCAGCTCTTCGCCGAATTCCGGCAGTTTTTCCCCGACAACGCGGTGGAGTACTTTGTCTCCTACTACGATTACTACCAGCCCGAGGCTTACATTCCCCAGACCGACGCCTATATCGAGAAGGACGCCGCCATCAACGACAATCTGGAGCGGCTGCGCCTTTCCGCCACCTCCGCCCTCCTTTCCCGCCAGGATGTAGTGGTGGTGGCCTCGGTGTCCTGCATTTATGGTCTCGGTCGTCCAGAGGAGTACCGGGAGATCGCCCTCACCATCCAGGTGGGAACGCCGGTGGATCGCCGCGAATTCATCACCCGCCTGGTCAGAATGGAATACGAGCGTAACGACTTCGACTTCCAGCGTGGTGCCTTTCGCCTCCGGGGTGACGCCCTGGACATCTGGCCCGCCTACATGGAAACCGCCATCCGCCTGGAGCTGGCCGACGACACAGTGAGTGAAATCGCCGAGTTCCACCCCCTCACTGGCGAAGTATTAATGCGCTACCAGCAAAGGGCCATTTTTCCAGCCACGCATTTCGTGCTGTCCGAAGCGGCGGCTGGCGCCGCGGTGGAAGGCATTCGCCAGGAACTGGGCCAGCAACTCAGCCACTTCCAGGCGGAGGGAAAGCTGCTCGAAGCGCAGCGCCTGGAAAGCCGCACCAAATACGACCTTGAGATGATCGAGGAGATCGGTTACTGCAAGGGGATAGAAAACTATTCCCGGCATTTCGACGGCCGCCAGCCGGGGGAGCGTCCGGCCTGCCTTTTCGACTATTTTCCCGGGCGCGACTGGCTCCTGTTTGTCGACGAGTCGCATGTCACCCTGCCCCAGGTGCGGGGAATGTATAACGGCGACCAGGCCAGGAAAAAGGTCCTGGTCGAACACGGTTTTCGCCTGCCCTCCACCCTCGACAACCGCCCGCTACGCTGGGAGGAGTTCCAGGCGATGCGTCCCCAGACCATCTACGTGTCCGCCACCCCTGCCCCCTTTGAACTAGGGGCCTCCCAGGGCGAGGTGGTGGAGCTTCTTGTCCGCCCCACTGGTTTGGTTGACCCGCCAGTGGAGGTCCGCCCCACCGCCGGCCAGGTCGACGACATCATGAACGAAATACGCCTGCGGGCCAAACGTGGCGAACGCGCCCTGATCACCACCCTCACCAAACGCCTGGCGGAAAACCTGGACAGTCACTGCCGCGAGCACGGCCTGAAAACGGCCTACCTCCATTCCGACATCCTCACCCTCGAGCGGGTGGAAGTTATCCACGACCTTCGCTCCGGCCAGTATGACGCCCTCATTGGCGTCAACCTTCTCCGTGAAGGCCTTGACCTCCCGGAAGTGTCCCTGGTGGTGATCCTGGACGCCGACAAGGAGGGGTTTCTGCGTAACGCCACCAGCCTTATCCAGATCATCGGCCGTTGCGCCCGTAACACCGCCGGCCGGGTCATCCT
>JAITQC010000069.1 GCA_031289115.1 Planctomycetota bacterium | reverse complement strand
CTTGAACTTGAGGCCGGGTGGGAAGCGCTAGTCCGCCCCCGCTCGGGTAACGCCCTTAACCGGGGTCTAGGCGTCCTTAACTCCCCCGGCACCATCGACGCTGGCTACCGTAACGAGGTGGGGGTGATTGTCTTTAACGCCGGTCCAGAGGCCCAGAGCATCAGCCGGGGACAAAAAATCGCCCAACTGGCGATCCGTCCCCTCCCCGTTATCCGCCTCTCCGCCATTCCCCAGGCGGAACTTAACCTGGCGACACCCCGTAATCTTAAGGGTTTCGGGAGTTCCGGATCCTAAGGCCGCCCGGGGAAAGTGCGGTGACTTGACCCCGGCCACCAGTTTGGAGTGATACGCATGGAACAAAGCCGACCTGGCTGGCACGAGTACTTTCTAGCGGTTGCCAAGCTAATAAGCACCCGCTCGACCTGTAACTCCCGGCCCACCGGCGCCATACTAGTGAAAAACCGCCATATCCTGGCGACGGGCTACAACGGCTCGCCCCCGGGGGCGGAGCACTGCCTTGGCAATTTCAACCCCGACGGCAGCCCCTTCTGTTACAGTCGCCACATGGGGGCGAGCGACGCTAACAAATACAACTATTGCCGCTCCAGCCACGCTGAGTCAAACGCTGTGGCCCAGGCGGCGTGCCTGGGGATATCCATCGAGGGGGCGTCTCTCTACACCACCCTCGCCCCCTGCTATATCTGCACCAAACTCCTCGCCTCCGCCCGGGTGGCAGAGGTTTACTTCGAGTATGACTACGAGTCAGCCGACCGTGACCGCGACCGCCACTGGCAGTCGGTTTGCGCCGAATTCGGAATTCGGGTTTGGCAAAAAGTCGCTATTGACCCGGCGGCCCGGGAGTTTTTTGTACAAGCCCTCACTAATGTCACTTCCGAGCGTCGACTGGGAGTGCATTGACTTAGCCGCGGCCCCCGGGGGACACTCCCGTCCGTCGCCCTTTTTCTGGAGATACACGGCATGGACACCCTGACCCACGCCCTGGTGGGCGCCGCCATTTCCGACGCCGCCTTCCGCGACCGCCTGGGACCGCGAGCCACCTCTTTCGCCCTCCTGGCGGCGGCCCTCCCCGACCTTGACCTCCTTCTCTACTTCGTCAACCCCGACCAGTCCTGGATGTGGCACCGGGGCTACACCCACGCCATACCGGTGTTTTTCCTCCTGGCTCCGCTTTTGGGCCTTATTGGACACTTCCTAGGACGAAAAAAAGCCCGCTACCCCAAAGGCGGGCGTTGGCTTTCCTGGACCGTTCTCGCCTTTCTCTGTCTTCTTTCCCACACCCTCCTGGACCTGGTGACCAGTTGGGGCACCATGCCCCTCCTTCCCTTCTCCGACGCCCGGCTGTCCTGGGACCTGGTTCCTATCCTCGACATCTTCCTTACCAGCGTCGCCGCCGGCTCCTTCGCTCTCAACCGGCTACTTCGCTGGGAGCGGGTGGACGAGTTCCTTAACCCCCTGGCCTACCCCATTGTCCATGAGTATCCGGGACGGCGCTGGGCTGCCACCTGGTTTTCCCGCCTCGCCATGCTACTCTTGGCCGCCTACCTGGGAGTGGCGGTGGCGCAGAACGCCCAGACCATCCGCCTGGCCGAGAAGGAACTGGCGGCCCAAGGCGTCACTGGTGTCCAGGAGGTCCGGGCCCTCCCTATTATGTTCACCTATCTCGCCTGGGGAATAGTGGCCCGGGACGGGGAGGGTAATTTCCACCGCGCCCTCTTCTCCAGTTACGCCCCCCGGCCCCTCCAGTTTACCAAGGTAGCGGGCTCCTCCGCCGACCCGGAGGTGAGCCAGGCCCTGGCTTCGCCAGATGGTCAGCGCTTCGCCTGGTTTACCCAGAACCTCTTCACCGCCCGCCGGGAGGTTGACGCCAGTGGTCAACCAGTCGTCCTCCTGCAGGACATCCGCTTCCCTGTCCTCGGCCCGTCCTCGCAGCGGGGTGCTGGGATAAACCTGTGGAAGACGGCGGAGGGCGACTCCTTCCAGAGTACGCGCCTACACCCAAGTATCAGCTGGTCAGACATAAAAGCCGAGGTCTTTCGTCTCTGGCGTCTCACCCGCTACGGGGATACTGACTGGTAAACCGGGGCAAGCGGGGCATGAAATTTTCTTGCCTTTTTCCCGTCCCTCGGGCAAACTAGCTACCTCGTTAGCCACTGGTTGTTAACGTTTTCCCGGGTGTCCCCGGGAAGTCTGGCGGCACCGAATACATGGCCCGGAGAGGTGGCAGAGTGGTCGATCGCGACGGCTTGCTAAGCCGTTGTGTGGGGTAACCTGCACCGTGGGTTCGAATCCCACCCTCTCCGCCATATCTCATCCTACCTGCTTTGCTTTTTTGACCGTGAAGCAGTTAACCTATTACTCTCGACACTAATTATTACCAAAACGACCCCTGGCATTGCCAGGGGTCGTTTATTATAACCTATAGACCGCCTCCGACACTGTCATAGAAGCGGGGTGGCTATTACGCCACTAATCGGCCATATGAAGAATGACGGACGCTTGGGAAGGAATTTCCTGGCTGGTATCGAAAGTTACTTTCTCAATTCACGCCGAGTGGGGTGTCGCAAGTATAAAAGGCCCCGAGGAAAACGCCTGGCAAAGCTGATGGTTCTGAA
>JAITQC010000060.1 GCA_031289115.1 Planctomycetota bacterium | reverse complement strand
TCCATGGCTTCCCTCACCTCTTTTTTCACCACTTCCACTTCGCCCGGGGGGCATTCAAGAAGCAGCTCATCGTGAATCTGGAGTAGGAGGCGGCTCGCTAGACCCAAGCGCCTTAGGCGCCCCCAGAGGTTAACCATGGCGGTCTTGACCAGGTCAGCGGCGGTGCCTTGGATTATGGTGTTAACCGCCTCGCGCCGGGCCCGAGCTTGCCGGGTGTGGTTAATGGAGGCGAGTTCGGGAATTCTCCGGCGCCAGCCGAGAAGAGTCTCGACATAGCCCTTCCGGGTCGCTTCCGCCACCGCCTGGTCCATCCAGCTCCGGATGCCGGGGAAGCGGGCGAAATAACTGTCGATAAACTGTTGGGCCTGATGGTGGCTCATGCCAGTGCCGCTAGCTAGGCCGTAGGCGCCCTGACCGTAAATTATGCCGAAGTTAATGGCTTTGGCGGCGGAACGCTCTTCGCGACTCACTGACTCGGGGTCGACGCCCCGGACCGCCGCCGCCACGGTCCGGTGAATGTCAAGGCCGTCGGCGAAGGACTGGACAAGGGTAGGATCCTGGCAGAAATGCGCCAGGACCCGGAGTTCCACCTGGGAATAGTCAGCCGCCAGCATCAACCAGCCATCCTTGGGGATAAAGGCGGCGCGGACGGCGCGTCCCCGGGCACTGCGAATGGGAATGTTCTGCAGGTTGGGGTTGGCGGAGGCTAGGCGTCCGGTAGCGGTCCGGGTCTGGGAAAAACTCGTATGGAGACGTCCAGTCTCCGGGTTAATAAGTTTGGGCAAGGCGTCCAAATAGGTGTTTTTCAGCTTGGAATACATGCGGTATTCCAGGATGCGATTAGCTATTTCCGAGTGGTGGGTGCTGGCCAGTTCCGCCAGGACCGCCTCGTCGGTGCTTAGGCCGGTTTGGGTATGGCGTATTTTCGGTAGCCCCAGTTCACTAAAAAGGACGACCCCCAGTTGTTTGGGGCTGGCAATGTTAAAAGCGTGGCCAGCGAGGGCGTAGATTTCCTGGGTAAGGTTACTAAGAAGTTCACCCGTTTCCATGCTTTCCCGGTCGAGGATTTCCTGGTCCAGGCGAATACCAATAGCCTGCATAGAGGCAAGAACACGGGACAGGGGGAGTTCCACCGTGGTGAAAAGTTTTTCCCCTTCCCTTTCCTTCAGGAGCTTAGGCAAGGTGTGGTAAAGACGCCAGGCCACATCAGCGTCGGCGGCGGCGTAGTTGGCGACCTTGGCGGCAGGCACCTGGTCCATGCTTATTTCGTTCCGGCCGCTACCAATGAGCGCCTCGATGGGGGTCATCTCCAGTTGGTAATGCTTGCGGGCCAGGGCTTTCAGGCCGTGTTCGGAGTAATTGCCATCCACCAGGAAGGCGGCGATCATACTGTCAAAGACCACACCCTCAAGGGCGATTCCGGCCCGAAATAAAACCAGGGTATCGAAACAAAGGTTGTGCCCGGTTTTGCCGATCTGGGGATTTTCCAGGACCGGCTTTAACTGCTCTAGGTGTTCCCGGCTAAGGACTGGTTCGCCGGGAGGGAGACGAAACGGCAGGTAAAAGGCGGTTCTTTCCTGCCAGGAAAAACTGATTCCTACTAGTTCCGCCTGGAGGGGATCTAAACCCGTGGTCTCGGTGTCCAGGGCGAAAACGCTCTGGCGAGACAGGTCGGCCAGAAAACTGGCGAAAGCCTGGGGGTTGTCCACCAGTTGGTAATTGACTGTCTCCACCACTGGTTCCGCGTTACCGGGTAGACGCCGGAGTAGAGAGCTAAAACCAAGACGGGTGAAGGTCTCGTGTAGGCGCGGGATATCAGGCTTCAGGTTTTTCGCCGACTCGAGGTCGAGGGTAACCGGGGCGGTGGTGCAAATGGTCGCGAGTTCCTTGGAGAGTAAGGCTTGCTCCTTGTTGGCGCGTAGCATTTCGCCCCGTTTGCCAGTGACTTCATCGGCGTGGTCAAGAAGGTTTTCCAGGCTGCCATATTTTTGGATAAGCAGGGTACCGGTTTTCTCGCCAATTCCGGGAACGCCGGGGATATTGTCGGAAGTGTCGCCCCAGAGCCCCATCACGTCTACTAGCTGAGCGGGTTTAAGGCCTTTAACCTCGCGAAAGCTGTTAATATCGGTGAAGCGATTTTTACCCGCGTCAAATAATTTTACCCCGTCCTGGAGGAGTTGCCCGCAGTCCTTGTCGCCACTGACAATGACCACGTCCCAGTTGGCTTCCCGGGCTTGCCGGGTCAGGGTGCCAATGAGGTCGTCAGCCTCGAAGCCAGGTACGGCGTAGCAGGGTATGCCATAAGATTTGACTATATCGGTGATTATTGGTACTTGACTAATAAGTTCCGGCGGGGTGGGTTTCCTGGTCTCCTTGTAGGCGGCATAACGCTGGTGTCGGAAGGTCGGCCCCGGGGAATCAAAAGTCATAGCCACCCCTTCGGGGTGGTGGCTAGCTATCAAGTCAAGAAGCATGCGGGTAAAACCATAAGTGGCGCCGATGGAACTGCCATCGGGAGCGGTAAGTCCTTCTACCGCATGGAAAGCGCGGTAAATTTGCGCGTGACCGTCAATTAGGTAAAGCGACGGATTCATATACGGGGGCGATGACTCCAAAAGGGGACTGGGCGGGTTCAATTGCCGTGGGAAATTCCGGCTACCTTTGAAAAAATCCACGGAAAAATATTTAGCCAGGAAAGGGGGAAACTAGAAAAAAGGGCGAAAAACCCAATTTCCACCGGGTTTAAAGCCAGCAACGGCAATTGACATGGGGAGAAAACCAGGAATATGTAAGTAACCCAGTAGAAAAACTTATGGATTGCCGAGTTCGAAGAGTGACTTAAAGACAACAACTTTATTTTATTTGCATCAGCCGAAAATGTCAATCACTTTTGTTTTAAAACTTTTAGGTCAAGGTGGGTGCGGTAAATAGCCGGGCCAGAATATTTGCGTTACCCCGTGAGAGGTGCCAATCCGCCGGAGTTACTGCCGTTCGCCTGGGGCCGGGCGCTTCCATTTCTAACCTAAATCCGCTGTTCGCTACTCCTGTTCTTGTGATCTAGGTGCGCTCGGCGCTTTTATTCATTGCACCAATGCATACATGAATGCATTGAGGTCTAGGTGCGGGCGGGTGGCGCTCCGGTGGAATAAAACCGAAGCGTCGGGTTGACCCCCTCCCAATTCCGGAAGTTTTGTTTTCCTGTCAACCCGGGTTACTAAGGCGCGTGGCTATTCCCGGCTTTTCCTGGCGCTTACTCCCCGCTCCAACTTTCCCCATCAGGAATAGCCAGCCGCTTTCTTGGCAAGTTTTCCAACTGGGTGAGAGAAACAAAAGCGAGCGCCTCTCTCTACCCACCGCAGGGCTAATTCACGGCTGGCTCTTGACTAGAGAGAGAAAGTGCCTCAGGATACTTGGCTTTTCCCCGTTGTTTTCCCTGGGCTAACCCAAGCGGCTAGGGTGGCGGGCGGGAGGAAAACCTGGGTAAGCCGGCCCTACCTAGGCGGGGTAAGGCGTACCGTTAGTGGCCTGCGCCGGGTCAGTCTTACTATAACTTTCACCGTGCTAAGCGCTTACCTAACCCCTCCCGCCGCCCCTGGCGAAACGGTAAACTAACAGGTCGGCGGCTATCCTAAACGCCAAGACCGGGACAGCCACGTCTTTAGCCAGTAACCTTCCCCCCGCTCGCGCCTGGGCTGGGGTTATTAGCACTTTCACTAACTGCTATGGTTTAAATAAGTCGTTAAATAACAAACTGATAAGCAGGAAAAAGGCAGCGCCGCCGCCCGCCCCGCCCGGCCCCGGAGGGCGACGCGGTGACTTAACAGCCAGAGACATTGATGTTTAAGGCGGTCCATGCTAGCGAAGTTGAAACGAGGGATATTTCATGTGGCAATATATCTAATGGAGTTTTCCTGGCCGGGTCAGTATTGGATCAGTAGGTATTTAGGGTTATCTTTTTTACTAGAAAGACAATATGTCTACGGTAAAAATTTATTTTTCGGAGATTTATTTTCGGGAATTGACAGTCCCGGGAAAGAGGTTAACATACACTTGTCGTTGAAGTGATCGTATCGTTTGACGGAATTAGTTGCCGTGTCCGTCAATAATCAGCAAGCGTCGACTCATTTCTCAGCTTCATCTTGGCAATTCAATTTTATTTTCTTTATTTCCCTTATTATTACAGGGAAAGGGGTTGCTTTGTCTTTGCAAGCCGTGGACCTTTGGCCAAAAGTTCAAGAAGAGATTGCTAGCCGCCTGCAAAGCGAGCAAAATGAAACGGCGTTTCGTCAATGGTTTTCCATAGCCGAATTGACCGCGGTAGCGGGGGAAGAAGGACAGTTTTCCTTAGGTGTTCCCAACCGCTTCTACAAGGCCAGGATAGAAAAGGCCTATAGCGAGGTGTTACGCCTGGCTGTGGAAGCGGTTACGGGCCAACCCGCCCGGGTGGCGGTGCAGGTTTCCCCCCGGCTTTACGAGACTTTTCGTAAAGAGCAGAAAGAGCAGGAAGAGCGGCTAAAGGAAGAGGCTGACCTTCCCCCGCTTTTAAGCATCGCCCCGGAAGAGGGGGTTTGGCATTCTACCCCCAAGCGGGGATTTTTACCTGGCGGGCGTAAACTTAACCCCGAATTCACCTTCGCCACTTTTGTGACCAGCCCTGCCAATCACCTGGCCCAAGCCGTTGCCCTCCGGGTGGTTGACCAACCCGGGCAAGAATACAACCCCCTGCTTTTCTATGGCCCCCCGGGAGTTGGCAAGACCCATCTTCTCCAGGCGGTTTGCCAGGCGCTTCTAGAAAAACGGCCAGAGTCCCGGGTGGCCTATGTCACGGCTGAACGCTTCCTTAACGACTTTGTCCTCGCCACCCAGTCCGGCGCCATGGGAGAATTCCGCTCTTTTTATCACCAGCTTGACGCTCTGGCCCTTGACGACATCCAGGATTTAGGGTTAGGAAAGCGGGAAAAGACCCAGAGCGAGCTCTTGAACCTTATTGATGAACTAGCCGCCTCCGGGAGGCAGGTGGTGTTCGGGGCTAGCCGTTCCCCAGCTGAACTCGACGGGGTTATGCCTAAGCTTCGCGACCGCCTCGCCTCCGGCTTTGTCGACCGTCTGCAACTGCCTGACGAAGAGACCCGGCGGCAACTCCTGCGACGCAAGATGGCGGAACGCGGCCTGGATATTCCTGATTCATTTGTCACTTTGCTGGCGCAAGAATTGACCGGGAATGTCCGCCACCTCGAGGGAATGGTTACGCGTCTAGCCGCTTTAATCAAGCTTAAGCAGATGCCGGTGAATGCCCATCTTATCCGGCTGGTCCTGGAGATATCAGCTCCGCTTCGCCAGGAGGGAAACCTCACCATAGCCAGTGTGATACAGGCGGTGGCGGATGAGTTTGGCCTTAGCCCGGAGATCTTGTCTGGCAAGGGACGCCGCCGCGAGCAAAGCCGCGCCCGGCAAATCGCCATGGCTCTCTGCCGCTATCTCCTGGGCGCCAAGCACGCTGAGATTGGCCTGGCTTTTGGCGGGCGTAGTCACGCCACCGTTATTTCCGCCCTGAAAACACTACCAGAAAGCGTTTTCTCTGATCCGGGGGAAAACCAGCCGGTGGAGCGAATTGTCCTGCGCCT
>JAITQC010000050.1 GCA_031289115.1 Planctomycetota bacterium | reverse complement strand
AATTCGCCATCCTCCTGCATTTCACCATAACCGAGGCCTTTGCCGTTTACGCCGGGCAGAACCTTGGCGCCCGCTGTTTCGACCGCATACGCGAGGGTTTCTGGAAGGTGACAGGGGTCCTGATGGTGCTTTGCCTGATTTCCACTGTCCTGGTCTACTTCTATGGCGACAGTTTTGTCCACCTATTCATCACCGCCAGTGACCCGAACCTGGAGAGCATAGTCACCATTTCCCGGGGCTTCCTAAGGGTATCCAGCTGCCTCTATCCCTTCCTTGGTCTTATCCTGATCCACAACAACACCCTGAGAGGAATCGGGGACACCCTCTATCCCCTCATTTCCGGCCTGGTCGAGCTTTTCGCCAAAGGCGGGCTAGCCATTATTCTCGGCGCCCTTTTTGGCTATTACGGGGTATGGTTCGCCGCTCCGATTGGCTGGGTTCTGGGAATGATTCCACCCGCCATACGCTATCATCGGGGTGGCTGGGAGAAAATGGCTGACCGCATCGATTTGCAGACGCTAGAATCAGTTCGTTTCCGCGCCGAATCATCCCGTTTTTTGCTGCCATAAACCTTGCCACCCGACTATTTCCCCAACCCGCCAAGGCAATTCCCCTCCCCTCGCGGTAATCTTTGTCTGGCGTTAGTCATCCTTTTCTCGCGAAGGCGGGTTTTTACCGCGGGAGGTCCCACCCAGGGTCAAAGTCTTGCGCGTGCCACCCTCGAACAATTGCGGGAGCAGGAATATTTTCTTGCCTTTGCCGAAAAAGTGGGTTTACGTTAAAAGTGAAACGGCCTTGCAGCGACATGAATTTATTGGAAATAGGCGCATCTCGGCTGGAACTTACGGCATTAGGATCGTTCAATTACGATAATCTTTCCGCCTACCTGAAGATGACTATGAAAATAGGATCCCTGGCTCTTAAAAACTTTAAAGCATTCAAAAATGTAGAGATGAATAACATCCCTTCTTTCTGCGTTTAAGTAACGCAGTTAGTTTGTGTTATTGTATTGTGACGCTAAACCCGTACCGATTCTGGATTTCAGTAAGACTAGGAAAGTCAAAGAAAATTAAACTTCTATCCTTAGCACCTGAGGGTAAATATTTACGCAAACGCTCTACAAGTTTTGTTCGTTCTCGTGATAGATAACCTTGTGGAGGGTTAAATACTAGTAACAAAAAGATAGGCGTTTGTATATGGTTACCGGAAGCGATCCAGACAAAGAGGCTGTGCTCTAATTTTTTTATCATCTTTCGAGCGAATCCGACTTCGTCGCGCAATTCGTCAATTGATTCACTTAATGTTTTATCTATTGATGCTTGAATACAAGTATTATTAGAAGTACGAATATAGTTTTTCGCTTCTATAAACAAAACTCTTTTATTGCTTGTCGCAACAAAATCAACTATAGCGGCTCCGTCAAATTTGTTTGCCGTTATGTCATAAGCAACAACACATTCAAAATCGGTAAAACTGAAAGACATCGATTTATCTTCGTTATAGAATATCATTTTAGATTCACTCCCGCTTTTTGGGCAGCAACATCAATCACACGCTCGTATAGTTTTTCTCCTGCATCTTCAATAGCATTATTTGGCAGCGACACATAATCGTCGGCGTGAACTTCTTCAATACCATTAACTGTATGCGTCAGACTAAATATCCGCAGACTATCGCCATCTTTTTTGTCTAATTCGAACCATCGAGCAACATCGTAGCTGTGTGTAGCTATAAAGATCTGTACCCCATTACGCGACAATTCGAGTAAAATATCAACGAGTGTTTGAATGCGCTCAGGGTTCAAACTGTTCTCAGGTTCGTCCCAGAGTAAGATTGAGCCTGGGGCAAGCTGTCCTGTAGAAACGAGAAGGCCGAGATAGCCAAATTTCTTGAAGCCGGAGGCTTCGTTAGCAAACGGAATACGAGTACCATCAGTCCTTATAGTATAAAACGTTCCTTCGTCGGCAACCCATTCAACTTTTCCGCCAATAATGTTTTCAATTATCTCCCCGATGTACATTTGGGTTTTAGTTTGTTCCTGTGTAGGAACATCTTGTGCAGAAATAAGGACATTTTTATAATTTTGCCCGAAACCTGTTTGTTTCTGCTCAATGAACGTGAGCAAACCTTTTGCGTGTTCGAGAATGTCCTTTTCCGGAATATAGGTTATTGCCTTGCCGTGGAGAACATTTTCAACATCAGCAATACTTGAAGTGGAAAGAGAGAAGACCGTATCACCGAAGGCTACAGCAACTTTTCCTCCTACGGTAAGAGTGGCGTAGGCACCAAAGAAGTTCACAATCATTGTTTTGTTGCCTATCGACATATCCCATTTTTTCTCGATCAAATTGTGTTTTGATCTCATGTATGGCAAATACAAGCACTTCATCAGTATAGTCTTGCCTGTTCCGTTAGCACCAATCAGCACATTGACACCAGGGCAAAAATCTGCAGCAAATTCACCCTTAAACACAAGAAAATCCTTGATCTCAATACGAGTTATTGCGTTTGACATTATCGTCCCTCTGTGTGGTCTGCCTTTTTTGGACACGGTTACTTGATAAACTTAAGGGCACTGTGGACCAATGTTTGATAGTCACTTACTAATCGAAAGAAGCTATCAATGCATAAGATTCATTTAGCCGAATTCAAAGTGGAAAGTATGAATCTTACCCACTAATATGCTTACTCATGCAGAATGCGTGACTGAAAAATAAGGACTTACAGTATTCCAAGTATTTTACATGATTCTGCAATAATAAATCCGCCAAGACATTATGTCAAGGCGGATTTATCTTGATATGAATTGGCGGAGAGGAAGGATTTTGATTACCTCATAATGCATTGGAATTAGTATATATATTATTGATCGTATAATAATACCCAAAATTTAACGGTATTCAGGAGCGTTTGCCAAACTATCCACTTAAACGCGGACGATAAAAATATATCGCAAGCTTTTCGCAAACGTTCCTGTAGAGTGAAGCGTTTCTCTTATGCGGGCGTATCATGACCACGCGCAAAGCGCAACTTGTCGGCGGTTGGTGGCGTAAGCGGGCTTTGCCCGCGGCGACACACTTGCCAAGCCCGCATCCGGGGAATGACGGGCGCTGGGGGGACGAACAAGGAACCATGCCCAGGTACCCCGCCACACAGTTCACGCCATCCTCTTGGCGCGGTTATTCCACATTGCGCAAAGGTGAACATCTTGGCTCTATTCGAATCTCATTCAGGAAGGAACCTCACGGTTTGCGAGTCTTGCGTCGCGGTGCCGGGTTGCAGACAACGCTTTCGCAGGGGGCTTGACGGGTTGCCGCCTGGACTTGCCTTATTCCGCCTTTGGCTTGCTGGAAGCGGCCACTTCGGCTGCCCTGCTAGCGGCGACGTTTATTTTGTCCATTTCGAGGTAATAGCGGGCATAGGCTGCCGGGGTGCCATCAGCCTTTTGCAAATTGCCCTACGGATCTTGCGCAATTCCTCGACGGGATCGATATCTTTCATGTCATTACCTCCCTAATTCATCCGGCGTCGTTATATCGACTTCAGTATAATCGGCTGTGAGAATTTCTTCGCGAAGTTTCTTTTTTAAGATCGCGCTATTGATATGCTTGCAATTCCATGTCGCCAAATATGACATTCCATGCACCGCCGCGATGGATATATGAAGAACATCCAGTTCCGCCTCCGTATTCCCGGAGGCACCCATGGCAAAATCAATAGGACTAACTAATCTTTGCGTTTGTTGTTCCGCTTGCGAAAAGCGCATAGGCGCTTTTCGCCTTCCTGTCGCCAAAGACGAGACACTTCGCTCCGGCTGACGCCGGGGATGTTTTTACCATGGAGGCGGTTTTGTTCCCAGCCGCTTACGCCAGAGTGAAAGAGTTCAAGAATACGCTGGTGTAACTCTTTAGGATCCTAGGCGTTTTCATAGGTCTCCAGGAAGCACTCCCGGCTCCCCGAGCCGCGGCCCTGACGAACGCGGGGATGCTGTAGGTCCAGACGCCAACCCTCGTACAGGATATAACTGGCACTGAACCAGCGCGATGATTTGCTGTCTCGTCATTCGGATGCTATCGGGAGCCACAAAGACTCTCGACTTCCTCTTCCATGACCAATAAAATCGGTTTATAGAATTTGCACGGATTAATTCCCGAAAAAGGGTTTGCCCTGCCTCGGGTTGGTTCGTAGCAAGAACCGAGGCGTAAATAGCAGACTTCTTTTCTTTATTAGACATTTGATGCTCTTCTTGTTTGCCTAACCATGTCTATCGACATGGCGGGAGACCATCTTTAAATTTTAACAATCACTGGGACGCTTCCTTCTTTTCACCATCGGGAAGAAGGCCGGGGCGTGAGGGTTTCGATGTGGAAGACGATAGTAGATGAACAAAATATCAATTCGGTTTTTTGACGACAAAGAGGTTCGCGCCGTTTGGGACGATGGGAGTTCCAAGTGGTGGTTCTCCGTCGCTGATATTGTCGGCGTCTTGACTGACAGCAAAGACCCGCGTAAATACTGGACAGTTTTGAAAACACGCTTAAAGAAAAGTGGCTCCCAACTGACTACGAATTTTAGTCAGTTCAAACTGACAGCCGAGGACGGGAAGAAAAGGCTAACCGACTGCCTTGTGCAAGACGACATCCTCTTACTTGTCGAAAGCGTCCCAAGCAAGAAGGCCACGAAGTTCATCAAGTGGTTAACCTATTCCGATGACAACATTGACGGCAAGAGCAAATCGAAGGCTTACGCGCTGTTCGACAGCTCGCTTCTTGATACCATCGAGGTCGGCACAGTCAAGGGCTTACAGCAGATTCACAGCTACCTGTTCGGGGGCCTTTATGACTTTGCGGGGCAGATAAGGAAGCTGAACATCGCCAAGGGGGGATTTCAGTTCGCAAAGGCGCGGTTCCTGCCGAAAACGCTCGGCACCATCGAGCAAATGCCGGAGACCACATTCGAGGAAATCACCGACAAGTACGTCGAGATGAATGTCGCCCACCCGTTCATGGAAGGCAACGGCAGAAGCACTCGAATTTGGCTTGACTTGATTCTTAAAAAGCAGTTAAAGCTCTGCGTCGATTGGAGCCTTATTGACAAGAAGGATTATCTGGCCACGATGGAAAAGAGCGTCGCAAGCTCTACGCAAATAAAAGCCCTGCTCAAACAAGCATTGACCGACAAGATTAACGACCGTGAGGTATTCATGAAGGGCGTTGACTACTCCTACTACTATGAGCAGGAAGATGACATCACCGAGGACGAGGAATGAGTAAGCTCACATCAATTACAAGGAGCAGGCGAAGGGAAACCTGATTCGACGTACTCATATTCCTCAATGCGCGAAGAAGAAGTGGATTTTATCGGGAGGCTATTTAATCTTGATTCGCTGCCATCCCATGATAGCCGACTCAAGAAAACCCGCGGTGATATTTTCCAGCACACCGTCAACAACTACGATTGGTAGGGACTGTGGATTAAAGATGATGAGAGGTTCCTGCTTGATTGTAGCGTTGAAACGCTTCTGGTATTTCTCGCCGAGCTGTTCCATCCAGTTGTGAGAAATGGTAGGCTACCTTGGCGTAACCTGCTCGACGCGCTAAATGAACTGCTAAAACCAGACGACTTCGAGCTGGTTAAGGTAAGGCAAATATCTGGCCGCGCTGTTTATGGGTGAAGAGAAATTGGGAGCTGGCAGAAGGTTTCACAAGTTCAAGCTGATGACGCGGCGATTCACCAATCCTGGTATGAGTATTCCGAATCGCCATAACATTGGGATTTGCCCCCCATGTCTACCAGCTTAATCACCCTGGAGACGGTTTAATCGCAGGTTATCCAAAGTAGTCGCTGATGACTCTGGCTGAATGAACGTATTACGCGTACACCCTTGATTTGACTGGCTTAAACATCACCGACACGAGGAATAACCCATTTGCTTAACCCGGAAAAACCTGAAAAAACGCGCATTTTTCATCTGGCTGCCGTTATTCTGGCGATGCTTCTCTGGAGTACCGCCTTCGCCGCCAGTAAAAAAGCCTACCTCACCATTCCTCCCCTGACCCTTGGGGCGGGTCGCTCGCTAGTGGCCACCCTGGGATTGTTTTTGGTTGCCCTCGCCTTGGGGCAATTACGCCTTCCCCGTCGCCAGGACCTGTTCCTGCTAGTCCTCTCCGGCATTCTCGGGGTGACCTGCAACTTCGTCCTGCAAAATATCGCCATCAGCCTCACCAGCGCCAGCGAAGGGGTGATGATTTGCGCCACTTTCCCGCTCATCACCGTTATTCTGGAACGACTGGTTCACGGTGTCGGGGTTTCCCCCGGGAAAGCGATCGGCATAGGCCTGGCTATCATTGGCGTCGCCGTCATAACCGGTCTCCATAACCTGGGAGAAGAAAACAACTGGCGTCTCCTTGGCGACCTCCTTCTGATGCTTAATGGGATCGCCTGGACGTTTTACAGTTTCCTGACCCGCCGCTTCATCAAGGTCTACTCCCCCATTTCCCTCACCTTCTTCCAAACCGCCGCCGGCACCATCTTTCTTCTCCCCCTAACCTGCCTGGAAGTATCCCAATGGCAAGCGCCATCCGCCACCGCTATCGGCATAACCATTTTCCTGGGTCTTTTTTGTTCGGTCGGGGGATACCTCGCCTACAACTTCGGCTTAGAACGCCTAAGTACCGGCACCGCCGTATCCCTTTTTAACCTGATGCCGGTATTCGGAGTGTTGTTCGCGGTTCTTACCTTGCGGGAGGATATTGATTTAATCCAGTTGGCGGGGGGAGTTATCGTGATGGTGGGAGTATTTCTTAGTGTGTGCGGGAAAAATACCCCGGAAGAAACGGCGGAAAAGGTCACTTAAGCTTCTGGAAAATTTCCATGGCCGTCTGTAGGGCCGAAGCCGGCGACAATTCCCCGGTGATGGCCCGGTGGACAGCATTACCAAGTATGTTTTCAAAACTGTAGTTGTCAATCTTGCCAAGACTAGTGACCTTGGTGATGTTACGCTGTGAACTCCGGTTAAAACTCTCTACCGTTTTCGGTAACCAAGGATAAAAGGCGCAGAGTTCAGAATTGTGGTAAACCCGGGTGGAAGGTGGCGAACCACCAAGCAGGGTCAGGGGCACCGCCAGGTCGGGATTACAAATCCAGTCAAGGAAATCCAGGGATGCCACCAGATTGTCACTCTGGCGATTAATCCCCAAAGTCCACCCACCCAGGATCGGCATTCCACCCGGCAAGAGATCGTAACCTATTTTTCCCACCACTCGGGAGTAGTTCCGGTCCACCAGGGAGGCGACATGTCCATGATAGAGGATCATCATGGCGGCGGCGCCCCGGGTAAACACCTCAACCTGCTCATCCCACCAGAAATCGACGGAACCGGGCGGAGCGAAGCGGTAACTGTCAACATAGTTGGCCAGGGCCGCCTCGGTGGCCGGGCTGGCCATTACCGCCATGAGGTTCCCCGAGTCCAGGGAACTGTTGTTGAAAGCCAGCATACGCGGCATAAACTCGCAGACCGCGCCATTGGGGTTTGAACCGCCAAGTGTGACGCCAAAATCCACGGGTGAATCCGGATTCAGGGAACGGGTAAAAAAGGCGGCCATCTGGATAAACTCGTGCCAGTTTTTCGGCGCCCGCAGATCATAATGATGGCGTTTGCGAAAACGGGAACTCAGGTGGGGGTCATCAAAAATGTCTTTGCGGTAGAAGAGTAGCTGGGTGCTGAAAAGATACGGCACAGAATAGGAGCTTTCCCGATAGCGGCAGTAAGCGTCGGTGATACCAGGGAGCCAATAATCCGCCATTTCCGGCCGGGCTTGGAGCCACTCATCCAGGCAGTAGAGGAAGCCGTCTTCCGCTGCCTCGCCAAGCCAGGGTTGATCAACCTGTAGAATGTCGTAACGCCGGCGTTCCTCGACAGAGTGGAATATCTCGGTTATGTCAGGGAGGGATTTACCCACTATTTCCACTTCAATGCCGGCGTTTTTGTGAAAAGACGGCAGTAGTATCGCTACCGACGTGCAGGCCGAACCCTGTAGCATCAATACCCTAAGCTTCTTGCCGCCACTGCGTAACCGGACGGATTTTCTTATTTTCGGGGTGGTGTCGGTATAAAAACGCGCACTGTCCAGTTGAAGTTGTTTGCCCCTGGCCTCGGAGTTTCCCGACAGTAGTTCCAGTAATAACGCCCCCGCCGCCTCACCCATGGCCATGGCATTTCGGTGGAGTATCTGGGTCCCGTCCGGGACAAAAGGCAGCCAGGAGTCGCCACCCAGTCCGACAAAATCCGGTTCATCGGCGAATTCCAGAATCCGCACCGCCTGCCTTGCTCCCAGGAGCAGCGGTATAGACGTGGCGATAATCACATCCGGCCGAGTCAAACCCGAAAGGCGGGTTATTAGACTGCTAAAGGCGCTTTCTTTGGTGAAATTCGTTTCGATAGCCGCGTCTTCATTCCAGCCCCCCGTCTCCCGCAAGGCATCGGCAAACCCCTGCCAAGCGGACCGTTCGCTTGAATTGTCATGCGGACCGGTTATAAGAAGCGGCGTTTGGTAACCTTTACGAAGAATATCCGCCACCAGTCTCTTCACCTGGGCGGCGTTATTGTATTCCACCAGGGGAAATGCTTCGCCGCCCGGCTTTCTCTCCACAAACACCATGGGAGTGCCGTTGTCAATGATACTCTGAAACATAGCCGCGGATTCCGGCTGGCAGGTTACTAATATCAGGCCTTCAACTCGCTGTTTTATAAACTGCCCCAGAGCTCGGTGTTCTCTCGCCTGTATTTCCGAACTGATGGCCAGAAAAACCTGGTAGCCGCTTTCCGTCAAGACATGGTTTACCCCGGTGTAGATACCGGCAAAATTGGCGTCTTCCACCGATGGCAGAAGCATACCAACGGTCCGGGTCTTCCTAGACCATTTGCTGCCGGAACGAGGTGGTGCACTCAGGTGATAACCCGTGGTGCGTATAGCCTCCTGGACCCGCTGGACAATCGCCAAACTGACCCGACGGTCACCCTTCAAGACATTGGACACCGTGCCTACCGACACTCCGGCCGTAGCAGCCACTGCCTTCATGGTAACTTGGTCTGCCATACTACCTCTCCATTGTCGCCGGGAAACTTCCTTGCCCTTGCTCCGAGATTAGTGACGGCCCATTTAGCAAGGATAACGGGCGACAAAATCTAGTCAACATTAAATTGCAACACTTATCCCCATATATATCATTCGATTATATTGCAATTTTCAATGAATTTTCTTTGTTGACAGCCTTTCACTTTCGATTATACTATAGCTTAACAAAATTAGTTGACCCTGTCTGACCTCGCCCTTTAATGCGAAAAATCGATTAAAGTGCCGCTTGGGTGCCCCGCGCTAATACCGGCGCGGGTATAGGAGAAGTGTAGAGCGATGAACGAAGGTATTTTAAACCGAGGCCTTGGGCAAGCAATCGCCCGCCAAGGGCATGGCGATGAGCTACTCCTCTGTGACGCCGGTTTCGCTATTCCCGAGGGTGTAGAGGTGGTAGACCTGTCCTTGACTGTGAACCAGCCCCTGGTGGAAACAGTATTGGCCGAAATTTTACGCTACCATTCGGTAGAGGGTCTAGTCGTGGCCGATGCTACGGCCGAACACAGCCCTGCCAAGTTGGCGAAAATCTTGTCCCTGCTCCCACCCGACATCACTGTTACCAGAATTCCCCACGCTGAATTAAAGAAGCGCGCCCGTAGCGTCAAAACCGTGGTGCGTAGCGGTGATTTCACCGCCTTTAGCAACTTTCTCCTGATATCGGGAGCGGGCAAGCGCTGGTACTCGGAAAAATAACCAGCGTAGCATGACTTTCCACTTCTTCCCCACTGGCAACCCCAACCCTATTTGGCGGGGGGACGCCAGGCGAGAAATTTTGGTCAGTCAGACCCAGCCCTTTCCCCGCCTGGTAGGCCTAGCTAAAACCGGGAATAAATGCGACACTGGGAGAAAGCGCTTTAAAGACAAACCTTCCCGTTGCCTTGTTTTCTCCCGAGACGCGGGATAGGTGCACGGTTCTTTCTGGTTTTGCCGGCCGGATTACTTGCCGCCCCCGGCCGCGCCAGTTGTTTTTCCGCCGTAGTATCCACCAAGCCTTTACGTTTTGTATACTGGTAGTGGCTTTATCCCCTCTCCGAAGAGTTAGACAACGCGCCTCGGGGAAAAGTTACTCCGCCAGGAGGCCAACGCTTGACCAGCACCCCCTTGCCCCGGCCGGAACCGGCGCAATTCGCCACCCATCCGGTTAAGGCTTTCTTCACTGCCCGTACCACTATCCTCTTGATGGTAAATCTCACCATTTTCCTGGTATTGGCGGTGTCCCGCCCCACCTCCTTCCTGGACTGGATGAATTTCAAGGCTGTTTTTTCCCTTATGATCTACGACCTCCTCCTGGCGGGCGGAATGACCTACATCTTGATCCTGGGCGGGATCGACCTGTCGGTGGGGTCGGTGATGGCGCTAGTCTCGGTGGTAATCGCCTTGTCCTTGAAAGCCAGATTTAACCTGCCGTTATCGCTGTTTCTCGGTTTCGTCACCGCGGTGGCCTGTGGCCTCTTTAACGGCATCGCTACCGCCCGTTTCCGCATAGCGCCCTTTTTAATCACTCTGGCCACCATGTCTATCGCCCGCGGTATCGCCACGGTCGCCACCACTGGCCAGTACGTCTCCTTCCCCAATCGCGACTACACCTGGTTTGGCCGCTGGGAATTGGTTGTTTACAAGGCGGGAAACAGCAACTATTCCATTCCAATGATCTTGATTATCACCTTGCTCCTGTTTGTCATCTTTGACATCCTAATCAAAAAATGGAAGCCCCTGAACCAGGCTTTTTTCATTGGCGCCAACCGTTCCGCCGCTGAAATGTCGGGAATAAACGTGAACGCGGTAATGATAGTTGGCTATATCATTTGTGCGCTGTTTTGCTTTATAGCCGCCGCCTTCATGACCGCCAACAACCGTATTGGCTACGCCAACTATGGTATCGGGGCAGAGATGCGCGCTATCGCCGCCGCCATTGTCGGTGGTTGTAGCATGGCTGGAGGGGTCGGGAGCATGGCCGGCACCTTCCTCGGTGTCACTATGCTGGCGTTAATCGCCAACGGTTTCATCCTGCTTAATGGTTCACCCAACTGGCAGCAAGCGTCCACCGGGATCATTTTGATCCTGGCCGTGACGGTGGACGCCATTATCAACCGGAATCGGCGTAAGGATTAAGGCGATGGCGGAACAACCCATCCTAGAAATCAAACACGTTAGTAAAAGCTTCGCCGGGAACGCTGTTCTCCGCGACATCAGCTTGCCTATCAACAAGGGCGAGGTGCACGCTCTGGTAGGCGAGAACGGCGCGGGTAAGTCCACCCTGATGAAGATAATTGGCGGCATCCTGCCCGCTGACGGCGGGGAAATATTCTTCAATGGCCAAGCCGTCCGGTTCGAAAACCCCATGCAGGCGCTGGACGCCGGCATCAGTATTGTTCACCAGGAATTAAGCCTGGCGCAGAACCTCACCGTGGCCCAGAATATTTATTTCCGCCGTGAAATCACCGATAGCCTGGGCTTTATCCGTAAAGACGCCATGGCCAACGCCGCCCGCCAGGTGTTTAAACGCATCGGGGTCGATATCGACCCCAACGTCTTGATCGGTCGCCTCAGTATCGGCATGCAACAGTTGGTGGAAATAGCCAAGGCGGTGTCGCTGGACGCCAAGGTGATCATTATGGACGAGCCGACTTCCTCCCTCTCGGAAAGCGAGACGTCCCACCTCTTCAATTTGATCCGCGAGCTGGTGCGTAACAATGTCACCATCATTTACATTTCCCATAAAATCAGCGAAGTCATGGAACTTTCCCACCGGGTTAGCGTGCTGCGTGACGGCCTTCTAGCCTGTAGCAGTTTAACTAGCGAAATCACCACGGAGGAAATCATCCACCACATGGTTGGCCGCGAACTTGGCAACCTCTATCCCCCCAAGGGAAAGAACATCGGCGACACCATCATGTCCTGCCAGAAGCTCTCCCGACACGGTTTCTTCCGTAACGTGACTTTCGACCTCCGGAAAGGCGAGATCCTCGGTTTCTATGGCCTAGTGGGGTCGGGCCGAACTGAAGTAGCGATGGCAATGGTTGGCGCCACCCCCATCACCAGTGGGGAAATCCGCCTGGACGGACGCGTGGTTCGCTTCAAAAATCCCCGTCAAGCCATCGGAAACGGGATCTGTTACCTCACCGAGGACCGCAAGGTGCTTGGCCTTTTCCTCTCCATGTCAGTGCGTTTAAACGCCACCGCCTCAATCCTGGGGCGGATATCCAACCGCCTGGGTTTCCTGCGCTCTGATAACATGCGGCACAAGTCAAGCGAACTCGGCGACTATATGGGGGTAACCCCCAAAAACGATATTATCGACATAATCAACCTTAGTGGCGGAAACCAGCAAAAAGTGCTACTTGGTAAATGGATTCTCACCAATCCCCGGGTGCTTATCGTGGACGAGCCTACCCGGGGGGTGGACGTGGGGGCGAAGTCTCTCATCCACGCGAAAATACGCGAACTCGCCGACAAGGGAATGTCAGTGATCATGATAACTTCCGAGATGCCGGAATGCCTGGGAATGAGTGATCGGGTGGCGGTATTTCGGGAAGGGGACCTGATAACCGTCCTGGACAATCCTGGCGACCCGGAAATGCAAAAAAACATCATGTCTTACGCCGTAAAGTGAAGAGAAAATGGATAAACAAAGCTTGCTTGCACGTTGTCGCCACTTCCTCACCGATGGTATCGGGGCGCAGCATCTCACCCTTATCATCCTCATTGTGTTAATATCCACCCTCATGCAATTCTTTTTTCCCCTGTTTCTTGATCCGCTGAATGTCGAAACACTCCTAATGAATTTTTTCCCCGAAATTATAGTCTCCATTGGCATGACCATGGTAATTATCACCGGTGGAATAGACATCTCTGTCGCCAGCGTCTACGCCTTTGCCGAAATCATCGTCGCCAAGGCGATGGTGGAGGCGGGCTGGGATATCGTCCCCGCCACCCTGTTTACCCTGTTTCTCTGCTGCCTTATTGGCCTCATGAACGGCTACCTGGCAGACATCCTTTCGGTCCATCCCATGATTGTCACCATGGGCACCCTCCTGACGCTACGCGGGGTGAACCTGGCGATAACCGATGGGCGGGCGGTGTCCGGTTATTCCGATGCCTTCGCTTTCCTGGGTCAAGGCCACTTGTGGTTTTTCCCCATTCCCATCTTGGTGGCTATAGTCCTGGCGATAATATTTGGCTATCTCCTAAACAACCACCGCTATTTCCGCCAGATCTATTTCATCGGCGGTAACGAGAAAGCGGCCCGGGTGTCGGGGGTTAATGTCAGATGGGTCAAGGTGTCAGTCTACGTCATATGCTCCTTCCTCGCGGGTCTGGCGGGAGTACTGGGCGCCTCCAAGTACGGAGCGGCCCACTGGGGACACGGCAACATGATGGAAATGAAAGCCATTGCCGCCGTGGCAGTGGGCGGAGCCAACTTAAACGGCGGTAGCGGCAGCATTGGCGCAACAATGCTGGGCGTTTGCTTTCTCGCCATTGTCAACAACGCCTTCTACATCGCCCGGGTCGAGACTTTCTGGTACGACGTGGTGAATGGAGGAATGTTGGTCCTGGCGGTAGCTTTCAGTCTCTACGTAAACCACCGTAACGAGATAAAGTTAATTAACCAGAAAATTCGCGCCAGTAACCGAGTCGAAATGGAAGCCAACCAGTAACCCTCAAGGTCTAAGCGGCGAAAACGTGAAGCCGCTCAGCTGTTTTATTTCGCTTTTTTTGGGAGGAAAATCATGGTACGGAAATTTGTTTTAGCGGCCCTGTTAGCCATAATGGCTCTAATTGTGCCGCTCCAGAGTGGAGTCCAAGCTGGTGAACCGGCAGAAGAGCTCTACGGGATGGTGGTGTTTCTGAAAGGTAGCGAGTTTTTCAACTGGTGTTACGCCGGCTTTAAAGACGCGGCCGCCACCGTTGGCTCGCACGTCAAGACCGAGTATCTCGGCCCAGCTGACTGGGACGCCAGTGGCGAAGCCAAGGCTGTGGAGCAACTTATCGCCATGCGGGCCCGTGGAATCGCTGTCACGGCCGGCGATGCCGACACCTTGGTTGGTGCCATCAACAGATCCATCGACTCCAAGATTCCCTGCCTAACCTTCGACTCTGATTCCCCCAAAAGCCGCCGCCTCCTATTTGTCGGCACCGACAGCTACCAGTCGGGTTACGAAGCTGGCCTGATCATTGCCCAACTCCTCGGCGACAAAGCCAAAGTTGGCATTTCCCTGATCCCCGGCCTTGACTCCATCACCCACCGCGTTGCTGGCTTCGAAGCCGCCCTGAAAGAGAAAGCCCCGGGCGCCAAGGTCATCGCCAAGGTTAACGACGAAGGCGACATCAATAAAGCCGAGCAGGTCCTCACCGCCATGCTCCAGGCCAATCCGGAAATCAACGCCATCTTCTGTGGCCACGGCAACCCGGCCACCGGCGCCATGAAAGCGGTCATTAACGTTGGTCGCGACAGCGGCGACTCCAAGGTCCATGTCATGGCCTACAGCATTGATGTCCCGATCCTGGAAGCGGTTGACAACGACGAGTTGGTTGGCACCGTTGCCCAGTACCCCTATCTGATGGGGGTGATGTCTTTCCTTAACCTCTACAGCGCCGCGCACCCGACCCAGTTCGACAACCCCAAATACCCCGGTTTTGGCATGGTTCCGACCGCCAACATCGACACCGGTGTCCGGGTATTGATGAAGGGCGATCCGCTTCTTGATTACCTGAAAAATCCGCCCAAGATGTAAGGAAGTAAAACGACAAATCCACGCGGTATGCACACAAACACCAACCCCTCCCAGGTTCTTGCTTGGGAGGGGTTTTTTAGGCTTTCAAGAGCGAATAAACTAGTTGGGAAGCCAAGCTTGGTTAGCGGGAAGCACAGTCACGACAATAGCCGAATATTTCTAGGCTATGGTCAGTTATCTGAAAATCCTTCTCCGCCAACTGCGACTGAAACTGTTCCAGTGGACAAGCCGCCACCGGAATCACCTTGCGGCAACTCACGCAAATCGCATAGTGACGGTGGGGGGTACGATTGGTTTCATATAGGGCCATGCCGTTTTCCAGCACCACCACCTTCACCACCAGACCCTGTTTAATAAAGAGTTCAAGCACGCGGTAGACAGTGGAAAGCCAAACCGTGACCCCCCGCTCCCCGGCTCGCCGGCAGATTTCGACAGCGCTTAAGGGGTTTCGGGCCCGCTCGAGAACCGCCCAAACCATAACCCGTTGCCGGGTTCGCTTGATACCATCCGGCCAGGTCAGCATCGGATTTGCCATCTTTACATTCCAAGCCTCAAAAAAACCCGCCCCCCGAAAATCAGCTTAGCCGCTTACGGGTAAATCTAGACGCCACTTTGCTAAAGCGGCGGCCGACAACTATCAAGATTAGGCAGGCTATTCCGGACAACACTATACTCCCACCTGGTTTAAGCCCAAAATAAAAAGACCCGAACAGCCCAACCAGGCTGGAGAAGACGCCAATGCCGGCGGAGGCGAGGACTGTCTGAAAATAGCTCCTGGCGATCTGCATGGCGGCAAACACCGGTACCACCATCAGGGAAGACACCAACAACGCCCCCACCGTGCGCGCCGCTACCGCCACACTGGCGGCGGTAAGAATGGTAAAAATAAAATTGGTGACTCTCACCGGCACTCCTGCCAAACGAGCCGCCTGTTCATCCAGCGCGACAAAAAAAAGTTCCCGGTAGAAAAGGATAAAAGTCAGAAAAATCCCCAGCGTCACCGCCACCACCAAACCAAGCTCGAAGTTGCCAATCGCCACAATGCTTCCGAAGAGGAAGTTGTTGAAATTGGCGAAGCCGCCGGTGAAACCGGAAGCCACCCCGGCCAGGCCAACTGCTGCTGACATGATAACCGCCACCCCCGTCTCGGCGCGTTCTGGCAAACGGTGGCGGAAAAACTCGATAGCCATGGCGGCCAGAAAACAGGCGACCATTGCCCCCAGGGTGGGATTTAAACCTAGGATTAAGCCGATGGCTATGCCCGCCAGGGAAGAATGGGAAAGGGCGTCCCCGGTCTGGGCCAGGTGACGAAGAACCACCACCACTCCGAGGCAAGGTATGACCAGCCCCAATAGAATCCCCACCAGCAGGGCGCGCCGCATAAAATCATACTGGAGTATATCCACCGCTTCCCCTTTTGATCCTAACCACCTGAGCGGGAGTCCAACCCCCAAAAACCGACTGGGGAACGGGTATTAACCACCACCACCCCGCCGGTAACCTCCTAGTCAACTCTACCTTTACGGGCCGGGTGTTTGTGCCGGTGCGCCAACTCTTCCTTCAATTGCTGCTGGTCGAGTTCGAGGAGGGAGCCATCCTCAAGACAAAACACGCGTGAGGCCTGCCGGACTGCCCGGTCGACATCGTGGGTGACCATTACCAGGGTCAGACCTTGTTCACGGTTTAAACGCTCAAGCAGTGAATAAATCACATCCACCGTTTCACTGTCTACACTGTTGGTGGGTTCGTCGAGGAACAGCAACTCCGGGCGGCTGGCCAGGACCCGGGCCAAAAGTACCCGCTGGCGTTCACCACCGGAAAGCGAGGCGAGGGGGCGTTTGGCTAGGGCGAGAAGGCCGACCTCGGCCAAAGCCGCCCGTGCCGCCTCCCGTTCCCGCTGGCGGAAAAAACCCGGAAACGGGACCCAGGAGTAGAGGTTGACCAGCACCACTTCCTCGGCCGTGGCGGGAAAGGCGGCTAAATTGGTAAAAGTGTTTTGCGCCAGATAGCCAAGCCGCCGCCAGTCGCGAAAGCGACGGGCTTCTTCGCCAAACAGACTAACCTCCCCGCCGGCCGGAGATATTTCACCCAGGAGTATTTTAAGCAGAGTACTTTTCCCAGCGCCATTGGCGCCAATAACCGCGACAAAGTCGCCCTGCTGAATCGTAAAGTCCACTCCGGAAAAAACCGGCTCCGCTCCATAGGCGAAGCTGATATTCTCCACTTTGACAACCTCCGGCATACTTGTCCTTTTACTCCAAGGCGGCCTGGATAGCGGCAAGGTTTTCCCGCATCACCGAGAAATAGTCCTCACCCGCCGCCACCGCATCGGAGGAAAGTGTTTCCAGGGGATTTAGCACCCCCACCGTCGCTCCAATTTCCCTGGCCAGCGTTTCCGCCAGACGCGGGTTGGCAGCGCTCTCGAAAAAAATCACCTTCACTCCCCGTTCCCGGGCGTAGTCGATAATCCCGGCCAGGGTTCTGGGATCGGGTTCATCCTCGGGGGAAAGACCGGCGATCGCCACTTGCCGTAGACCATAATCAGCGCATAAATAGGCAAAGGCGGCATGGGCCACCACCAGATCCTTCCCGGCGAAGCCGTCAAGCCTGGCCCGGTACTCCTTGTCGAGCGAGCGTAATTCTGCATCGTAGCGCAACAGATTGCCATTGTAATAATCAGTTCCCGCCGCATCCACCTTCCGGAGAGCGGTGGCGATATTGGCGATGATCATCCGGGCGAGGAGAGGACTTAACCAAACATGAGGGTCAAAGGGATGGTCAACACCACCGCCCTCCCGGTTTTCCCCCGAGGGATATTGGGAAGAATCGGTCCGCCGTAGTTCTATTCCCTGGGTCATCGCAAACGCTTTTAAGGCTCCATTTTCCAAGGTGGGGAGGATACGGGTGACCCAATGCTCCAGGCCCTCCCCATTGTAGACAAACAAATCGGCTTTATGCAGGTTAATCAAGTCCCGAGGCGTTGGTTCCCACTCATGCGGTTCAGTCCCGGCTGGCGTCAGGTTATACACCTCCACCCGGTCACCGCCAATTTTACGGGTCAAGTCATAAAGGGGAAAGAAGCTTGCGTAGACCTGAAGCTTTTTCCCCACCTGGAGCGCCACCTCCCCGCCATTCCCCACCCCCGCCCCGATAAGAAGCAAAAGACCACTTAAAAAAACAAACCGACTCATCCTAGGCATTGGCTAATTCCTTTCTGCCTACCTTCTGGTAGAGGTGAATAGGCTGACAGGTAAGTTAAGGGTCAGGGTGTTGTTTCCGACTTGCAAATGCAACTCATTAGCATCTTGATACCATATATTAATCTGGCCGGTCGACCTGTCAAGGCCAAATAGCAAGACCGATCATAAAACAACTGTTTATCGATTCTACGTGGGCTTGACTGGCCACCAGTAAACCCTTGGTTAAACCGTAAATCAGGGTCAAGAAATGAGGTTGACAGACGCTGGCAAACGGGTATATTTCATATAGGTAAGTTGTTTTGAGAAAGGTGGACTTTCCCCGGGTATACCCCTTTTCAGCTCCGACCACCTTGTTGTATCATGCCGGCTTGCCCATGGCAGAACAATAGCCCTACCACCTTCCCCTTTCAACTGTATCCATCTTCCCGCCAGGAGTGACGATCAAACTGACCGGGAATTTATTCTGGCAGCGGTATTTTTTGGAGGAAACACAATGTCATTAATGGAAAAACTGTCTTTGAAAGGGCGTACTGCCATTGTCACCGGCGCTGGACAGGGTTTGGGTCTGGCTTACGCCCGCGGCTTGGCTGAAATGGGTGCAAATATCGTAGTGGCAGAGATTAGTGAGAAAACCGGTCCTGACGCCGCCAAAGAATTGAGCGGTCTCGGGGTGAAATCCATTTTTGTCAAGACAGATGCCACTAAGCGCGAACAACTGGACCAAGCGGTGGTGGCCGCCATCTCCCTAAGCGGCACCTTGGACATCATGGTCAACAACGCCGGCATTACCCTCTGGAAAGAAGCCGAAAACGTCAGCCAGGCCGACTGGCTGAAACTCATGGATATTAACGTCAATGCTGTTTTTTACGGTTGTCAGGCCGCTTTCGCCCCGATGAAGAAGCAGGGCAAGGGTAGCATCATCAACGCCGGGAGCATGTCAGCCCATATAGTCAACATCCCCCAGGCCCAGGCCAGTTACAACACATCCAAGGCTGCCGTGGTTCATCTTACCAAATCGCTGGCTATTGAATGGGCCAAGTTCGGCATCCGGGTCAATTCCATCTCCCCCGGGTACATGTCAGGCCCCATGGCAGGCCCATTCTGGCAGGATCCAGCCATTGGCGGGGTATGGAAACGCATGAGCCCGATGGGAAGAATGGGGGAACCGGAAGAACTGGTTGGCGTGATAACCCTCCTCGCCTCCGATGCCGCTTCCTTCACCACCGGTTCGGACTATGTTGTTGACGGTGGCTTCATCTGCCCCTAAAAACCCGCTTAAAAACCAGTTTAATTATAAAGGGCGGACCGGCAAGCGCGGTCCGCCCTTTCTTTTTTAGTTTTACCAAAGAGACCTATAAATTAACCAGCCGGTCGATATCCTGCACCGCCTCTTGATAATCAGCAATGATGATATTGTCGTTTATTTTTTCCAGGGCGGATCTGGCCTCAGCGTTAAGCTTATTCTCCTTCAATTCACTTAACAGCCGGTCGACCGAACCCATTTCCTCGGACAAAAGGGCTCGGCGTAATCCGTCAAAAAGATTCACCACCTCGTCATTAAGCACTTCCCGGCTCTCCGTTACGGGTTCAGTCGCCAAGGCAAACTTGATATGCCGGATTAAACTCGCCAGATTTTCCCGGAAAAGCCCGAGAATACTAGTTATCGCCTCAATATCACCACGGTGGCCCGCATCCTCCAAAATCGCCGCTTCCCGGGAAATGTCGTCAGCGCCGATACTGGCGGAGGCGCTTTTCATGGCATGCACCTGGTTGATGAAGTCTTTAAGATTGTCGTTTACCTGTGAAAGGGTAAGTTCTTCCTGGCGCTTTTCAACATCACGGCAGTATAGGGACAGGACTTCCTGGTAATTCTCCAGGCTACCGCCAGTCAGGGAGATTCCCTTGGCTACATCCACTCCCGCAATTTTAAAAGCCTCCGCCTTTTTTACCAATTGGCGGGTTTTACTCCGACGCCGACGGTCGATGGGAACCAAGCGCTCAACCATTTTATGGAGTTTGGGAATTTCGATGGGTTTAGTAAGATAATCGTTGAAACCATTGGCAAGAAACATTTCGCGCATGCCAACAATGGCATTGGCGGTAAGGGCAATTATAGGCAGGTTTTTCCAATAGCCACCCAGGGAACGGATAGCCTGCGCCGTCTCTATCCCATCCATCCCCGGCATCATATGGTCCATAAAAATAAGGTCGTAGCGGGTTTTTTTCACCAATTCCAGGGCGTCTAGCCCCCTTTCGCAGGTGTCTACCTTCATCATATAGGGGGTCAGAAGACCCTCCACTACTCGGAGGTTAGTGACATTGTCGTCCACCACCAATACCTTGAAGTCCGGAGCGATGTAGCGGTTTTCCCGTTTGCCAATACTGGAGCGGGTTCGCCGGTCAAGCCTCCCCAGGGGCCGGTACTCCGGACATTGCTGGCGGATTCTGGCTGTGAATACCGAACCCTTGCCATAAATGCTGGTCACCGTCACATCCCCGTTCATGGCTTGACAAAGAAGCCGGGTGATGGAGAGTCCCAGGCCACTTCCCTGAATATGCTGGTTACGCTTGATTTCCAGGCGGATGAAATCCCCGAAAAGATAGGGCAAATCCTCGGTCTTGATACCGATACCAGTATCGGAAACGGTAAATATCAAATCCACCTGGTCCGGAGCATCACAGCGTTTCCAGGAAACCACCAGTTTGATAACGCCATCCCGAGTATATTTTTCGGCGTTGGAGAGGATGTTTAAAAGTATTTGCCGAACCCGCATCTCGTCACCGGTGAAGAAGGCGGGAAGAAGAGGGTCTATTTCGGTCTGGAATTCAATGGGACGATCCTCAAGACGTACGTTTACTATGGTTATGGCGTCATTAAGGAGAGAAGCGCTAGAGTAGGACAGGTTGGAAATCTGGATGTGTCCCGCCTCGATCTTGGAAAAGTCGAGAATGTCATTAATTATGGAGAGAAGGTTGGCACCGGATTGTTTTATGTCCTTGATGTATTCGATAGCCTCGGGACGCCCGTAGTCTCTTTCCGCCAGTTCACTCATGCCCATAATGGCATTCATCGGAGTGCGGATTTCGTGGCTCATGCGGGCGAGGAAGGCGGATTTACTGAGGTTGGCTAATTTGGCGCTCCGGGCTTCGCGGTAAAAACTCAAAAAGCAGATGAAGCCGGTGGTGAGAACGATGATCACCGTGAGAATCTGAATACCGGTGAGGACGATCATCATCTGGCGCGAGTATACAATCTGGGTGTCGTCAATGTCCACCCCGATCACGGCCGATATCACCCCCGCCTTGTTTTTCACTGGCGCATAGGACGACATCAATCCTTCCCAGCCTTCGGAGTAATTGCCAATGCCAGAACAGGTAACATGGCCGGCAAAGGCCCCCACCGCCCCGTCCTCGGTTTTGATATCCACGGTAGGGGTGTCCAGTCCAACCCTTGTTCTCTCGTCATACTCACTGCCGACTATGTACTGTATCCGGTCGCCAGCCATCCGCAGCAGGTAAACATAGACTACACCCGCGGTGGTGGCAAAATCATGAATTAGCCGGTGCAGTTCCTTGTATTCCGCCCGTTCCATGTCGGCGGGGGTTTGAAAAGAGTCCAGGTCATAGTCACGCACCAAATAGGAGGCAGTGAGACTAAGAGAATTGATTCGCTCAATTATACTGTTTTCCTCGGAAGCAATGTTATTGCCAAGGACCCAGCGAGTGTAAAGGGAAAGAAACAATACGGCCAGGGCGGAGGAAAGAAACAAGACTAGAATAATATTTGACCGGGAAATTGCCTTATGCATGGTCTTTTCCTGCTATACAAACAGCCTGTACGTCACTCCGCTAAGATTAAAACCCTAGTCATCGTCCTGGTTTTTCGCTTCGACCCCCATGTCGAGGAGTTTGTTCATCCGGTTGGCCATGGCCAAGAGTTTTCTAGCGGTGTCGGCATTCTCCTGGGCGGCCTTGCTGTTACCGCCGGTTATTTCCCGCACCTCGGTCAGGGCGGAAACCATGCCCGCCAGGACATTCTTTTGCTCTTTGGCCTTGTTCGACACGTTTTCCATAACATGGTTAGCCGTGTCGGTGGTGTCGACTATCCAGTGCAGATGCTCGGAAGTGGTGCGGGATAGTTCCACCCCGCGCCTGACATTGGCGCTTGATTCTGCCAAAACTTCGTCGGTGGACTCAACCGAGAGGGCGCTACGGTTGGCCAAGGTACGAACCTCGTCCGCCACCACCGCGAACCCCTTGCCGGAACTGCCGGCGTGGGCCGCTTCGACGGCGGCGTTAAGGGAAAGTATGTTAGTCTGGAAGGCGATGTCATCAATCGCCTTCATGATGCCATGAATCCGCTTGGCGGTGTCGGCGATGGCGGTCATGCTAAGGGAAAGCTTGTCCATCTCCCCGTTGCCGGTGAGGGCGCGCTGGCGAATATCGGCAATGATTCGGGAGGACTCATCCGCCAAGGAAGAATTCTCCTCGGCGTGACGGTGTAGAGTCTGGGTAGCGGTCGAGAAATCGGCCAACAGGTTACGCTCCTTGTTGGCCGAGTCAGCCAGTTCATGGCTGGAAGAACTAACACTGGTGGCCACATCAAGAAGCTCACGCGAGGCATCGGTAACCTGCTCGACCAAGCTTGCCATTATCGACTCGCGTGAATTGCGCTTTTGCTCGGCAAGATTGCAGTCAGCCGCTAAAAGAATGTTTTCCACCGAGTTTTTTTGCCGGTTTCCCGAACTGAAACCGGTGGAATAGTCAATGTGCTTGCAATTATGGTCAACCCCCTGGTTGTGAGTGATAACCAGGTGACGCAGATTTTCAACCAACCGGACAGACTGATTATAATCAGTGTTTTCAGCGATCACTAAAAACTCATCGCCGCCATAACGGCCGATGAAGCTGTCACCCGGAAAATTCTGGCGGAGAATATGGGCGAAACCCACAATTATCTGATCAACTTGCTCCCGGCCTAGTTCAATGTTTGCCCGCTTAAGGTTATTCATGTCAAACAGAAACACCGCCAAGTCACCCGTGGTGGAGGTATTGGAAAGATGAGCGATTTTTTGATTGCAAGCGGCGCGATTGGGTATTTCCGTCATGGAATCAACGTTGGCAAGGGTGCCAAGGTTTTCCGCCCGTTTCCGGAAAGTCCGGAGATTAACCAGGGCTATCCCAATCACCAGCGCCACCAGGATGAAGGCCAGATCGGCGCTCTTGACCCTAAAGTCGAAAGAAAGCGTCCAGCGCTCAGTTTGGCCAAGGGCGGCGGCGGTTAAGGCATCCAGGTGCGCGACGTATTCATCGCCCAGAGCGGATAAATCGCTGGGGGCAGATCCGGAAAGGCTGTTATGAAAAGCCTCGCGGAGGCGGGGCCACAATTTCTGGATCGCGACCAGACTCTGTTTAAAACCTAGGTCATCCGGGGGGACATTTTCCCTGGTGAAAGCAGGAGAAAAAAGGTTGGCCAGCATGCCTTCTAAGCGTTCGAGGATTTGCTTATTCCTGCCCTCTGGTAAATCAGGCTGCATCAGACGCTCAAGGTCGCCACGAATCAATCCACAATCGTGAATCAACCGGGTGTTATCACCAATTTCCCTGCTCAGGTCAAGCGCCAGCCAGCTTAAAGCAAAAAAAAGCAGGCAAGTGACCAACAAGGCCAGACTGGCATATTTTGAGGGAAACTCCTTTAACATGCGTAAGCCCCTCTATACGACAATCCCGGTCGGCAAAGGCAACGTTTGGCGGTTCAAACAAGCTGAGGCGTAAACACCCAGCCTTGTTTATAGTCGATACAGAGTACGCATTAATTCATTCTTAAGCTTATGGTATTAAACCCTATTTGTCCAGTGACTCTGTCTTTGTTTAGGTAAAACCTGACCCGGGGAAAACGCCGGTCCGCGTTATTCCCCCTCTTCCCTGGACATAGAGTCGGTCCAAAGGTCAAAATAGGCTGGAAAACGGGGTGGTGACACGATTCACCTGGGGTTAACCCCCAGGCTCTCACCAATGTTTTGGCTGACGGAATAGTCAAGCAGGCGAGGAAAGGGCGGGATGGTGCCGCCAAGGAAGGTACGCCGTAAAAACCAGTCCAGCACCCCTAGCAAAGCGGCGGCGCGAGACAAGGCCGACCCATACCCGCCTGGCCGTTTTTAGCTGATGTATGTTTCGATGGCTTGGCGAATGCGCTCTAGAACTTCCCGGCGTTTATCCTTTTCGGGACGGAGAGTGGTAAGTCGAAAACCCCGGAGCCCGGAATGGAAACCCGAGAGGGGGGTGGCGCATATCCCCTCCGAAGCCATCATATAGTAGACAAAACGCTTGTCGCTCGCCACGCCAGCCGCTTTATCCTGGACAAAGCGCCTGGCCTCGGGATTGGTGATGGGGAGGGTCTGGCGATCATCAAGGACACCATCCTCGAAAATGACACTGAAATAAAAAGCTCCCTCCGGACGGGTGACTTTAACCCCCTTGACCTGGCGGAAAAATTCATAGTATTCGTTGCCCCGCTCCTCGAAAAGGGCCGCCCTATCACGTTTTAAGTCCTGATAGAGAGGATTGCCGTATACCAAGGGTATGGACATCTGCGGCAGGGTGGTGGAGCAAACCTCCATCATCTTGGTGGTGACCAGGGAATTGGTGTAATTCAGGAAGGCGGGATCTTGGCGGCGGTTAAGCATTTCTATCCAGCCACACCGCGAACCCGGCCAGGGGTAGTCCTTGCTTATCCCCCTTAACACCAGGGCGGGAACGTCATCAATGATTTGCGAAAGGTGCCGGGTTGTCTGGCCATTGTAAACAATGTGGGCGTATATCTCGTCACAGATGATAAAAAGGCCATAGCGACGGGCCAGGTCAATTATCTCCTTCAGGATCTCGGTTTTGTAAACCGTGCCGGTTGGATTGTCCGGATTCACCAGAGCGATAGCAATAACCTGGGGATTATAGCGGATTTTCAGGTGGATCTCGTCCAGATCAGGCTGCCAGTCGTTGTTGGGGTCGAGATGGAATTGGATCATCTCGTAATCCCCCCGCTTAACTTCGTTGGAAGAGTGGGTGGGATAGGATGGCGACTGCATTATAACCCGGTCATCCTTGCGAATAAGATCGTAAATCTTGTCGACTGCGTCAGCCACCCCGTTGGTGAAGAGGATGTCATCCGGGGTTACCTTGGCCCCGCCCCGCCGGTCAATCTCGGCTGAGAGAAACTCCCGCGTCTCCAAGATGCCCCGGCTGGGGCTATAGGCCCAGGAACGGTTGTCCGCCACCAGTTCCTTGACAATGTCCATTATCCACGGCGCCACCTTCTCTCCCATCGCCAGCGGATCACCAATGTTTTCCCATATCATACCGATCCCGAAATTGCGCTTCAGGGCGTAGCCATAGTCAACAATCTGGCGTATCTCGTACTCAAGGTATTTGGCACCCTGGTGGACAATAGTATTGCGCATGCTCACTCCTCGGACGGTAATACGCGTAACACCGCTTCGCTGGTGGCGAGGTCGTAAAGATCGTTCACCATTTCCATCAGCCCACTGTCAGCGGAAGCGGCGGCCGCCACCCGGTCCGGCAGGCTCTCCATGCCATAAGTGGCAGCTGCCAGGGCCGCCAGGTAGGACAGGCCTTCCCGGGAACGCAGGTTTTTTCCCCCATTTTCCATGGTGTCCCGATAGTTGGTGCCCTGGTACCATATTTGAATAACCCGCTCCAAGCGTCCCATGGCGCATTCTTCTCCCCGAAGATAGCGCCAGTCCTTTACCCTGACCGCCCGGATGTCGCGTTCTGTGTCGGGGTCGCCACT
>JAITQC010000081.1 GCA_031289115.1 Planctomycetota bacterium | reverse complement strand
CCTGTCCGTAAAGGTTTGCCGCTTTTCGTCCTGGCGGCTTTCGCCTTTTTGTGCGCGCCCCTGCCAAACGCTTTGGCCGGGGCACCCATCGATATCACCGGCACGGTAAATCATAACGTTTACGGCAACGGCAACACGCCAGACGGCGACGCGCCGACATCAGGCAATCCAACCAGCTTGGTTAACTCTCCCAATGACAACACCGTCAACGTGAAAACTGGCGGCCTGGTGAATGGTAGTGTTTACGGCGGAGCTACTGACAGCAGTTCCGGCTCCGCCACAGCCACGGGCAACACGGTCAACCTCAGCGGTGGCGCGGTGACGGGTAATGTCCTCGGCGGGTATGCCCGCAGCTTTCCCGGCTCCGCCACGGCCACGGGCAACATAGTAACCATCAGCGGCGGCACGGTGAGCAATGTCTTTGGCGGGCAGGCCTACAGCGGCGATACCGGCTCCGCCACGGCCACGGGCAACACGGTCAACCTCAACGGCGTCACGGTAAACTATTTTGTTTACGGTGGGTGGGCCGACAGCACTTTAGGCTCCGCCACGGCCACGGGCAACACGGTAAACCTCAGCAACGCCACGGTGAGTAATGTCTACGGCGGGCAGGCCTACAGCGGCGTTTCCGGCTCCGCCACGGCCACGGGCAACACGGTTACCATCAGCGGCGGTAACGTGGGCGATGATGTCTACGGCGGCTATGCCGATTCCAACGGTAGCGGCGAGTACGGCATCGCACGGAACAATAGCGTGGTCATCAGCGGCGGCAGGGTGAGCGGCGATATTTTCGGCGGATTCAGCGTGGTGGACGCTGTACTGGAAAGCGGCTTCGCTATCGGTAACACCGTGACCATCTCGGGCAGTCCCGACCTGAGCGCTTCCACCCTCTACGGCGGCTTTGTAGGGGACAACTTCTCCGGCCTCATAGCGGCAACGGGCATGGACACCTTCACCGGCAACACCCTGAATCTGAAAAGCTCCGGTCTGACGGTCGCCGGTCTGTATAATTTCGAGTATCTGAATTTTTATCTTCCCACGACCTTTGCCGCTGGCGGCACGATGCTCACCGTGACCGGCATAGCGGATATTACCGGTTCCACGGTCAACGTAGGCGGCATAGAGGGCGCAAGCTCGCCCCTGAAACTAGGGGATACGATGACGCTCATAGACGCGAGCGCGGGCACTCTGTACGGCGCTCCGGTCAATTCCACTGCCAACGGACAGGTGACGCAGGGTGTGACCCTAAAATATGAGTTTGAGCTTCTTAAGAACGGCAATAAATTGTTGGTCAATGTGGCCAAAGTCAGCCTCAACGAACAGACCAAAGCCCTGTCCGAAGGATGGCTAACCGGTATGGCCCTGGTTAACCATGGCGCGGACATCATCGCCGGGCAAGGCATGGATTCGGCTGTGAGCGAGGCAAGAACGGCGCGGGCCGGACTTACGGGTAACTACGGTCTCGCCACCTTCGGAGCCCTTTCTGGCGGCTATTCGCGCTTCAACACCGGCTCGCATGTGGACATGAGTAGCGTTTCGTTACTGACTGGCCTTTCCGGTGACGTACAGCTTACGCCAGGCCATCTGACCTTGGGCGCGTTTTTTGAATATGGCAACGGCTCCTACGATACGCACAATTCCTTTGCCAATTCCGCCGCAGTGAACGGCGACGGCGATATGTACTACCTCGGCGGCGGCATACTCGGGCGACTGGATTTTGCTAACACCGGCCCCGGCCATTTTTACGCCGAAGCCGCCGGACACACCGGCAAAGCGCATAACGAGTACGACAGTTCCGATCTGCGCGATTTCACCGGCCGCAAGGCAGAATACGATTCCTCCTCCGCCTATTACGGCCTGCATCTGGGAACCGGCTATGTCTGGAACATCAACGATAAGGCTTCCCTCGACCTGTACGGTAAATACTTCTGGACGCGGCAGGAAGGGGATTCCGTCACTTTGTCCACCGGCGATCCCGTGCGTTTCAAGGATGTGGATTCCAGCCGCCTGCGCTTCGGTTCCCGCTTCGCCTACACGGTGAACGACTACATCAGCCCTTACATCGGGGCGGCCTACGAGCACGAGTTCGACGGAAAGGCCAGAGCAACCACCAACGGCTACGCCATAGACGCCCCCAAACTGCGCGGCGATACCGGCGTAGGGGAATTGGGCCTGACCCTCACGCCTTCGGCCTCCCTCCCCCTGTCCTTTGACTTGGGTGTGCAGGGATATGTCGGGAAAAGGGAAGGCGTGACGGGGAGTTTGCAAATAAAATTCAAGTTCTAAGCTGATAACCACTACCAGCGCCCGCAACACTGCGGGCGCTACCGATTCTTACTTCTTTTCCCACAAATTTTCCCGCTTCTTTCCGGCAACGTGAATGCCGTTTTACCCAGGGGAAACGCATCAATTTATTTCCCCGCGTAAAACCCTTGACCTGACCAGGTTTTTTTGCGGTCAAGCCAAGGACTGATAGATTGATGGCAAAAATCAGTCTTTCCGCCGTGGTGATTACCGATATTCCGGCGCTCTTGGCCACCCAGATGCCTTGAGTAAAAGCCACTGCTACCAAATGCCCTACAGCATTGGCGTAATTATCCGACACACTTGGAAAGAAGGTAACTTTACGGTATGCTTCGTAAGAGAAATTTTGTCTGATTTAGCTCCGGTGGGGGTTTTTTCTCCCTATTGTTTTGCTTCTTCCTCAAGTATCCAAAATGTTTCTTTTTACTCACCTGTCGTCTCTCCTTTAATCCGGCGCTCTTGGCCAACCAGATGCCTGTAGTAAAAGCCAGTGCTACCAAACGCTATACAGCATTGACGTAATTATCATACACACTTGGAAAGAAGGTAGCTTTACAGCATGTTTCGCAAAAGAAATACTTCTTGGTTTGGCTCTGGTGGCGGTTTCTTTTCCCTAATGTTTTGCTCCTTACTCAAGTATCCAAAATGTATACTTTTACTCATCTGGCGTCTCCCCCTTGAAGTGATAACTTAGTGTGGATTTAGAAATTTCCCTGATCTCTTCAAGCGCTCGCACCGGTGTTCCATTTTTTGTTTAAATTCTTAAGAGCGGAGTATGTGTTTACCTGTTTTCGCTTATAAACAGTGTTGATAGTTTCACTCAAGTTTTGACTATGTTTTTTTATCTATGGATTTTCCCTTGTTTACGTTTGTAAACCCTTGATTATCCTCATCGCGTAAAACGACAGGGTGGCCTAAGGGAGTGAATAGCAAGCTGGCCACCCCGTCTGCGGAAGGAATCAGTCAAAAACTACTACCTTGCCAACCTCCTCGGCGCCCTGTGCTGAGCCGACACAGGCTTGGCTTGGTTACCGACATTAATTAGGCCCAGAATCCTCCCAAACCCCAAATAAAGTTCACCCTACCGACAAAAACTCATACTTAGAGCGTATTTACCTCCCGATCCATTTTCTACCGCTGGAGCGTATTTTCCCCAATTATCTTGTAAACCCTTGATTATCCTCATCACGTAAAACGACAGGGTGGCCTAAGGGAGTGAATAGCAAGTCGGCCACCCCGTCCGTGTAGAGAACCAGTCAAAAACTACTGCCTTGCCAACCTTCTTCGGCGCCAGGTGCTGAGCCAACACATGCTTGGCTTGGTTACCGACATTAATTAGGCTTAGGATTCTCCCAAATCCCTAAGAAGGTTCCCCCTAACGACAAAACTCATACTTGGAGCGTATTTACCTCCCTATCCATCTTCTACCGCTGGAGCGTAGTTTTTCCCACTTACCTTTGTAAAACCTTGATTTTATTGACCGTGTAAAACGACAGGGTGGCTCAAGGGAGTGAATAGCAAGCCGGCCACCCCGTCTGCGGAAGGAATCAGTCAAAAACTACTACCTTGCCTACCTCCCCGGCACCCGCGCCGAGGCGGCATTATCTTTCGTCCATCTATTGATTTAGGAAACTATCCGAACACTCCGGAGACAACCAGCGCCGTCTTTTGCGCCACTACTCTGGTTTTCCGGCTGGCGGTACAACCTAAACGTATCACTGACCGGCAGGGGTAAACTGGATTTTTTCCCAGCTGGCGGACTCACCGGCTTCGTCAGGAAATCCGCGGGTCTTACGCCGGCCAGAAATTGCTTTCTCCGCTTCATGTACCGGCGAAAATCATTTTCGGAGAAACCATCTTCCAGTTTTTTGGCAATAACCCGAGCCAACCAGTGAAGCGGCCAGTTTTTGCACTCCCGGGGGAGTTTCTCCTTGGACCCGACCATGGCATAAAGCAACTCAGTCGCCAGCTGGTGGGGATCCTCGTAATTGGCGGGGCCGTTTATGCCTGTCTTCTCCAGAGTCTCTTCCAGGCCATCCTCCCGCACCCGTTTGCGGATCGCAGCAATACTGGTGAGTGAAAGTCCGGTGGTGATACTGATCTGGGAATCTTCCCAGCCCTGGCTAGACAGGTGAAGCACCACCGCGATGTTATATTGCCGAAGCTCTATCCCCTCCTGGGTTAGGAGAAATTGGACTTTTTCCTCCTCCTGGGGAGCCAGTTTAAAATTGGACATAATAATCCTCCTGTCATGTGAGTTTCCTTGCCAGAGTGGAACGAAGCAACCGATGCATGGCTGTTTCCTCCACCCTGGCAAATAGGATAACTGGGTCAGTACCTCCGCCCACCCGGCTGGCAGGGTTGACCCTCCCCCACCAGAGAGTGTGACACAACACTAAGCCTCACCTATTCCGTTGACAATTCACCAGGCGCCTTCAGCCATTCGTCTCCATCTGCCATGGCGCCGGCGTCCTCTGTTTTATCCAGGAGCAAGTTGTCCTCTGCTTCCGCTAGGCTAGCCGCCTCCACTATCTCGCCAGGGACGGCTGTTTTTTTGGAATTTAGCTCAGCGAAGGTGCCGTTAAGGTGTCCCAGGCGATAGGCCGCCTCCTTAAGAAGGTAACGCACCTCCCGGTCCAGTTCGCGTTGAGCTAAACGATTGTTGGTCACCGCCTCTTTAGCTTTCAGGAGATGAGCCATCAGATTGAGTAACAGGTTGTTGAGACTAAGGGTGAATGGATGACCATCACACGCCAAGAACTGACTAAGAATTAGGTAGGGGTGGTTGGTGGAATGCTCATGCGCCCAATTCGACTTCACCCTGTCCCATTCGGCCGGCTTACCTAAAAGATCCTCCAGGCTGACGCCAAAGTGCTCAGCGATCTTCTTTTGGCTACGGTAATCCGGTGTCCGTCCTCCGTTTTCCCAGGGCAGCCACTGGTGGTAAGAAACCCCCATTTTCTTGGCGCAGACTCTGGCACCATCTTGCCCCGGGAAAAACTTCTGGCGTAACTGCCAGATGTTGTAGGACAGGATGGCCGATTCTTCCGATGTCATTTTCAGCTTAGGCACAGGTGTCTCCTTTTCTGGCTGGCGTTCAACCCTTGACTCGGTTGACGCATACACGAGGTCACCAGTGGGACAATACTGAGGCTTTTACGTCTAGACTTAATCTCGTTAGTTCTAGACCGCAGATTCTCGCCCCTGGTGACCTCCCTTTTCGAGTGCCAGGCGGTTAACACTGGTCATACAGGCCAGCTGCCGCCTAGTAAGTTTAAGGTCCAAATCAGTATGATTCGCATTATACCTAAATTGATTTGAATGTCAATAAAATAATCTATATTATTTAACTTTTGATAAAAGTTAATATCCAAATGAAAGCATAATTCAACAAGGACTTACTATTTGCTCCTGGTTTCTTTTTAACGAGCAATAGTGATCGGTAAAAATTAAAAACATATTAACATCCGTTATTTCATAGTGTTAAAAAACTAGAGTAGAGTAAGGGGTGATAAAAAGGTAGGAGAAAATGAGCCGGAAAAAATTCCTGATAATTTTCGAGGGATGGTTTAAAGCTTGAAAGCAGGGCGAAAATTTTTTTTTCGTTTTCTTTTTTTTCCCGCAAAATCCAACCTGTATATGCCAATATATCGTGACCGGCATATGAGAATATTTTCTCTTTCTATAACAGCTTCATATTTTAGCCATTATAATATGTGATAAAATTTTCCCTAAAAATCCTGCCGTGTAATACTGCTTGGGCTAACAGGCAATTGGCTAGCAACTAATTGTTATTCAATAATTTGCCCCGATCCGGGCTACCTAGGGGCTACTCAGGGAAACTACCGGCGACGATCCCCATATCTTCTCCAGCTTAACGCGCCGGCGTCTTAAGTAACTGATTGTAAATGCGTTGTACTCCTAATAGAAATTGCTTCGCCAATAACATGTTTTATTGTAGTAGGTTAGCGCTTCTACTCTGCTCCGTACAGACAAGCCTAGCCAGGTATTAGCAAAAAAGACCTTTGCCACCGGGAAGGAGGCAGGTAAAAAATCCGGATTGGCTAGCGAACTGTCAATCCCGGAGGCTGGACAGCAGGAAACAGTAGCCGAACTGAGGAAAAAAGCGGGGAAGGGGGTGCTCGCCAAGGCCCGGGGGGAGCCCCCGGTCTAGGGGAATCGGTCAGGAAGATGGCAGGCAGGGAAAAAGAAGGTCAGATAGAATAATCGATAGGGAGGTTTTGTCGGTAGGCGTCGGCCATGGCGCTTAAGGTGGTATTGTTCAGAAAGTCGCCAACACGGGGAGTACCCGGTCTAGGGGAATCGGTCAGGAAGGTGGCAGGCTGGGAAAAAGAAGGTCAGATAGAATAATCGAGAGGGAGGTTTTGTCGGTAGTCGTCGGCCATGGCGCTTAAGGTGGTACTGTCCAGATAAGTCGCCAATGTCTCGTTGAGGCCTTTCCAGAACTCGAGAGTAGTGCAGAAGGAAGAGCGGTGGCAATGGTTGGGCTCGTTTTCCAGGCAAACCACCACCGCTATGTTACCCTCTATCGCCCGGATCACGTCGCCTGGCGTGTATTCGGAGGGATTACGGGCAAGTTTATAACCGCCCTGGGGACCGCGGGAGCTTCTTAAGAGCCCAGAGCGGGTAAGCTGCATGACAATCTGTTCCAGGTACTTTATCGAGATTTCCTGGCGGCGGGAAATGTCTTTCAGGGAAATGAAGCCATCGTTGACGTTAATCACCAGATCCAGCATCATGCGTAAAGCGTAGCGTGACTTGGTAGAAAATTTCATGTTTTCCCCCCCCTTGTAGCCTGGTTAGAAAATCTCATTATTTTCCTATGGGATTATAGCACCCAGAAAACCACCGAGGCAATTGTTTTTTACCGTCCTGACCCGCTCCCCCCGCTTCCTCCCACTACCGGTGCCAGCGTCAAACTGGTCAGCGCCACCGCCCTGGCGGGCTGGATAAAAAATGGTTCCCGTCCCCAGCCAAACGGCTGAGACCAGACGGGAACCAGGGTGAGGGGTGGGTTTTCAGGAGAGACGAGCGGTTTTCCACTGACCAAGACCAACCCCGTCCTCTCACCTGAAATATATTACATAAATTCAGGCCAGGCGTAAAAAAACCGTATTTTTTTTACCCTCAGCGTTTCCCCTCCCCTGACCCCACCGGATTAGCCGCGTCATAATACCTGGTTGGACAATACCTTGCTAGACCCCGGGAAAAAACCCCGGCGCCGAAATAATAATTCCGCCATTTCTGGGCAACTTTCACCAGAAAAGAGCCGCTGAACTGCGAAAAGGTGTTTTCCCCGTCTAACCACTGTGATAACATAGCGGTTACAAAAAAACCCCGGGCGTCCTACCGGGGGAAGGGAAATTTACCTTTTCTAACCCGGTAAACCCGCGGGGTCCGGGTTAGTGTGTTTCTCCCTCCAGGACAGGAGAAAGCGGCATGGGGAATAATCTGGAAGACATCGCCCTGCAAACCCGGGGTGATGACGGGGTGAAACAGCCGGAATGGGACGGGGCGACGTCGGCCACCGCTACCGCCACCACCCCTTTGGTAATACCCTGGTGGGCCTGGCTCGCCATGGGCCTACTCTTCCTCTTGATCTTTTCCGTCGTTCTCTTCGCCAACCCCATCCACAACTCTTACCTTATCTATTGCCTGGACAACGACGGCGATTTCCCCTCGGATGCGGCTAGGCAACTGGTCATAAACGGTGACGAAAGCACCGTTTCCTCCCTCTACCAGATCGCTGCCTCTGACCAGGCCAAACGGGAGTCGCGGCTTAAAGCTATCGACGTTCTAACCCTAATGCAGCAAGCCGCGGCCGGACACGCTCTTTTACGCCTGGAGTTAGCCGGAAGGACCGAACCTGTTATCCGGGAACACGCCAAGGCCGCCCGCAAACAGCGGGAGGCGGCCCAACTCCGGAAATAGGCCTCCCGGTTAAAGAAAGGTCTGGCATGTTCACCCTTTGGCTAAATGCCTCCCCCCATGCCCAGGGTGACAGCGCTACCCTGGCGGAACTGGCCCTCCAGGAAATACCCGGGGAAAAACTACGTCTTGATCTTTATCCCCCGAAGGTGGAACCCTGTCGGGACTGCGGCGACTGCCGGGCGGGGGAAGCCTGCCAATTGGACGCCACGGACGCCATGGGGCATATCCGAGAGCGCCTCCATCAGGCCGACAACCTCCTCCTCTCCTCCCCCCTTCACTTCTTTTCGCTAAGCGCCCCCCTGGTGGCGCTAGCCAGCCGTCTTGAACCGGAATGGTTTGTCTGGCGCCAAACCAGGAAGCCAGCCCCAGACAAGCGGCGGGCGGCCCTGGTAGTCACCGCCGGCGGAGACTACCCCGACATGTTTCAGGCGGCCCGTCTGGTCGCCAGCGCTTTCTTCCGGATTGCCGGTTTCACCCAGGCGGAGGGGGTGGAGGTGGCGGGGACCGACCGGAGGCCGCCTCGGGAAAACCCGGAAGCCCGAAAGCGGGCGGTGGAAACCGGGCGGCGGCTCGCCGGAGTCACTCCTCTTCCACCCCCGGATTGATAGTCCCGCGTAAGCGACTAAGCTCAATCTGGGTTTTCACCAGGTTGGCGTAGATTCCTCCCCCCGCGACCAGGTCGGCGTGCGTCCCTGACTCGACGATCCGGCCGTCCTCCACCACCACCAGGCGGTTGGCGTTGCGTAGGGTGGCGAGGCGGTGGGCGATGGCGATGACCGTGCGGTTCTGGATAAGTTCGGCAATGGCGTCCTGGATAGCCTTCTCCGTCTCGGAATCAACACTGGAGGTAGCCTCGTCCAGTATCAGGATGGGCGGATCATGGAGAATGGCCCGGGCGATCGCCAGGCGCTGGCGTTCTCCACCGGAAAGGGTGACGCCACCCTCGCCCACCAGGGTGTCGTAGGCGAATTCCTTGTCGATTATGAAGTCATGGGCGTGGGCTGCCTTGGCGGCCCGCACCACCTGTTCGAACGGGGTGTCGGGAAAACCGTAACTGATATTCTCCAGTATGCTCGCCCGGAAGAGGAACGGCTCCTGCATGACCATGCCGATCTGGCGGCGCAGGTCAACCAGGCGCATCTGGCGTATAGGCATGTCGTCAATCCGGATTTCTCCCGAGTCGACGTCGAAGAAGCGGCAGAGGAGATTGATGATAGTGGACTTGCCAGCCCCAGAGCGTCCGACTAGGCCTACCATGTCCCCGGGGGAGAGGTCGAGTTTTATCCCCCGGATAATTTCCTTTCCCCGTTCGTAACTAAACCGGACGTCCCGGAACTCGACCCGCCCCCGGAAGCGGCTTACCCGGAGGGGACTGGGGGGGTCGTAGACCTCGGCTTCGGCGTCGAGGACGGCAAAAATCCGTTCGGCCGCGGCGAAGGCGTAGTTCATCCAGTTGGCGATGACGGTAAACCACTGGAGGGGTCCGTAAAACATCCACATATAACCAACGTAGGCGGTGAGGTCCCCCAGGCTCAACCCCTCCCTGTCCGCCAGGCCGGTGATACGGCTGGCGGCCAGAAACCAGACCAGGGTGACCGCCAGGGACATGACAAGATAGGTTCCTTCGCTGAAGGCGGCGTAGGCGCGGTCGATGCGAACAACGATGCCAAAGATGCTTTGGTTAAGCGAACCGAAATTATGTGAGCGCTCGTCCTCCTGGGCCGCCGCCTTCACCGCCCGCAACCCCCGCATGGACTCGCCCAGGACATTGTGGAGAGTGGCCCAACGGTTACCCTCCTTCATGAAAAGGCCGTGGAGGCCGCTCCAAATCCAGCGCACCCCCAGGATAAGCACCGGCACGGGCAGAAACACCACCACCGCCAGCCGCCAGTCAAGAACCAACAGCACCCCGGCGATGGCGAAGAAGGCGATTAGGTTAACAAAGAGATAGGGAAGCCCGTCAATCAGGAAATGCTGGAGCTCCTGGGTGTCGTGCATGACCCTTGACACCAGTTCACCCGCCTCGCGGCGGGAAAAATAACCTAGGTTAAGCCGCTGCAGATGGGCGTGGAGGCGGGTTCTAAGATCGGAAATAAGCCGGGCGGAAAGCCAGGAGGAAAGATAGGACTGGACGTAACGGGCGATGAAATAGAGGAAAGCGCAGATGGCCATGGCGCCGATAAGCCAGGGCAGGCGCTGGATGTCCCCGGCCAGGATTACCTCGTCCGTGATCTCCTTGGTGAGATAGGGCGGGCCGATCTGCGCCGCCACCCCGAGAAAAGTGGCGGCCACCAGCACCAGGAGGCGCTGGCGATAGCCACCCAAAAGACCAAGCAGCCGACGGAACACGGAAAAAAAGTTTATGCAAGCCGGACAATTAGCCCCCCGCTCGGGAAGGGGGTTGCCACAACGGGGACAAACCACCCGTCCGTCCGACTCCGGAAGCCGGGGGACGCGTCCCTCCCGGAGGTCGTTTAGGACCCGGCAGTAGACGCCGAATTCCGGAATCATGGTCTTGCTGTACTTGACCAGCCGTATTTCGCCCCCTGTCCGCCGGCTGGCGACCAGGAGGGCCCCACCAAGAAGTTCCACTATCCTCACTTCGCCGAGGTCAGACAGGGGGAGGGAAAACACCACTCCCTCCCGGGTCAAGGCGAGGAGATGGTCACCCTTGACCACCAGGTAGTAATCGGCAAAACTGCCCGTCTGGGTGAGATCGGATTTCTGGCTGAAACGGATTTCCCCAGCCACCCCGGTAGAGTCGAGCATGTCAGCCAAATAAGGCGGGAGAACCATCGCCAGCATCCTCCCCGCCTGCGTACCGGCGGCGTCAACTTCTTCCACGGTCTTGCCCTTCCCTTTCTATATTCACCCCTTCCTCTTGCTTTATAACAGTTATTAACTAAAATACTAAATGAAAATGTTTTCTTGACTGACGCCAGAATCCCTGTTCACAATACCAGTCCTAGCCCGAAGGTGCAGGGGTAGAGAGCGAGCCCAAATGCCAGAAAGACCCGAGTTTAAAATCCTTGCCGACTTGACAACTCGCCTGGCCAAGATTACCGACTCATCGCCTGCCAGCGACTGGGGCGGGGTGTCTGAAACCGCCAACCAACTGGCGGGAAGTCTTCTCGCCGCTGGCGAAAGCGACGGACAGGAAATGGCCGAACACCTGGCGGCCCTGTCCTCCCGCTTCGCCACTGGCACCATCGCTAACCTGGGCGCCGGCGCCCGCATCGTGCGAAACATCCTTGGCGTGCTCCAGGGCCTGAAAACGCCGGCTGGCATGCCGGAATCCTTGCGGCGCCAAGCCTCGGCCGAGGCCGACCTCTTCCTGAAAGACATTCAAAAAGAGGAGAAGTTCACCAAGTCCGCCACCTCGATTGATGACGAGGAGCAGCGCGAAATGATGATCGCGCTGGAGCAGCGTATCGACGAGCTGGAAAACGACCTGATGGAATTGACCCCCCCCGAAAGCGATCCCGAACGGGTGCGGGCCATTTTCCGGCAATACCACACCCTGAAGGGCGAGGGGGCGATCTGTGGCATAAAGAGCGTGGCCGAATTCTGTCACGGCATCGAATCGGAGATCGAGGAAGCCCGCCAGGGAAATCTCATCCTCACCGCCGAGGTGGTGTCGACGTTGCAGGCCCTGACCGACATTATCCGCCCCATCCTCAACGGAAAAAGCCGGGAGGAAATCGGGGCAGAAATGATCGACGGCTTAATCGCCGATCTTCACCAGGCGGTAGCGAATTCCAAACTGGAGGTTATCGACCGCCCCGCTGACCAAAACAACTCGCCGGCCGAAGACCAGTTCGCCGACTTTTTCTCCGGCATGGCTCCCCCGCCTCTTCCTCCGGGAGAGACGGAAAACCAATTGGCGGAAAGCGCCCCGGATGAAACCGCCTCCCCGGGAGAGTCGACCCCTCCGCCAAGCGCGCCGGAAGCCGCCCTGCTAGAACCCCAGGCCGATGACGGCTCCGCCGCTCTGGTTGAAACCACCCCTCCGGGCGAAGTGGTGGCCCCAGTAGCGGCGCCCAACGTCTCGCCCATGGATGATGACTCTGACATTGACGATCTGCAGGTGCTGAATGTGGTGCACACCAACGTCAGCGGCAAAACGATGGAGGAGGTGTTGTCAATCGCTCCCCATAAGCCGCTGCCGGATAAAGCCGAGAAAAATAACGCTCCGGCGGAAAAGGCGCAGGTAGAAAAACCGGTTGACGCCGCTGAATTCAAGGCCATCTCGGTGGATGTCCACGTTCTTGACAACCTGATGGAACTAGTGAGCGAGGTGTCCCTGACCGGCTCCTTCTTCTCCAGTCAACTCGCCGACCACTCCGCCCTCTCGGTCCAAGCCAACAACCTCTCCCGCGCCTGTAGCCAGCTCCAAGAGGCGGCCAACTCCATACGCATGACCTCCATTCGCCCCCTTTTCATGACTGTCAGGCGGGCGGCGGTGGAAGCGGCCCGTTCCAGCCGCAAGCTTATCGACATCAAAATGAACGGCACCGACACCCAGGTCGACCGTTCCATTGTGGAAAACCTCTCGGCCGCCCTTATCCACGTGATCCGTAACGCTGTCGACCATGGTATCGAGGACTCCGAGGTACGCCGCCGAGCGGGGAAACCGGCCCGCGGCACAATCAACATCTCCGCCACCCGTAGCGAAGCGGATGTCAGTATCGAACTTGGCGATGACGGACGTGGCTTCGACCTGAAGTCCATCCACGACAAGGCGGTGGCGATGGGGAAGATTTCCAAGGACTCGGTACTTAGTGACGAGGAGGTGGCCGACCTGGTCTTTCTCCCCGGCCTTTCCACCGCCAAACGCATAACCGGCCTCTCCGGGCGCGGAGTGGGAATGGAGATCGTCCGAGAGTCAATTGACAGCCTCCGCGGCAAAGTGGAAATCCGCACCGTCCCCGGGTCGGGGTCGACTATCAAGATGCGTTTCCCCCTGACCGTGGGGGCGATGGAAGGCATGCTTCTACGAGTCGGGCAGAACACCCTGATCATCCCGGTCTCGCAGGTGCGGGAGTGTTTCCGCCCCACCGCGAAAGACATCAGCACTATCGAGGGCCGAGGCACCATCGTCACCATCCGCGGGGTGGTGATACCGGTGCTGTTCCTGGGTCGCGAGTTCGGAATCGAGTCGGACGCCAAGTCTCCCGAGGAAGGGGTGCTGGTGGTGGTTGAGCAGGGCGAGCTAATCACCGCGGTGTTGGTGGACGACACCCTGGGCTCCGGACAGGTGGTCATCCGCTCCCTTGACGGACTCCTCGCCAACCTTCCCCTGGTGGCGGGGGCGGCCATCCTCCCTGACCGCTCCATCGGACTGGTAATCGAAACCACCCGCCTGACCGACCGCGTCTCCATAGCCGCCTCCCGCGCCTTCTCGGAAGCGGGAAAACGCCAGGTGGACGATGTGGAGCGTATCGACACCGTGTCCATCGGCTCTAACCAGGTCGGAGTGATCGATTTCGCCGTCCACGCCCCCGACGGCTTTGGCGGTGAATCACCCCGCGAGTATATCTTTGCCATCAACGCTTTCAAAACCAAGGAGTTTGTCCAGGCGGCTCCGCTTCTTAGTATCCCCGGTTCACCCCCCGGTTTCGCCGGCGTGATGCTGCTACGCGGGCGCACCGTCCCTATTATCCACATGGGGGTGGTGCTGGGGCTTATTGATGAGTCGGAACGGCGTCCGGAGTGGGAGCAGATCGTGCTCTTCTGCGAATTCGCCGGCCGCACCGTCGGTTTCCTGGTTACCCGGGTGAACCGGGTGTCTTATATCTCCTGGAGTGACATTATGCCGCCTCCCGCCAGCGGCGGGACGATGCAACTCGACTACATCGTCGGCACCATTCTCATGTCCAAGCTTAACGGCTCCCTAAGCGGTCACGGGGCGGAGGAGGAATCCCGTAAACGCCTGCTGGGGGACCAAGGACATGTCGCCTTTGTCCTGGATTTCGAACGCATCGTCGGCAACGTTATCCAGCTTTACGGTGACATGGATACCCAACTCGGGGAAATGGATCTCAGGAAAAAAGGCGGCTGCCGGGTGCTTCTTGTCGAAGACTCGAGCCTTATCCGGAAAAAAACCTCGCAAGCCCTGTCCAAGGCCGGGATCACCGTCCTGGAGGCGGTGGACGGCCAGGACGCCTGGGAGCAGATGGAGAAATTCCAGGAACAGGCCAAGGTCAAGGGCGACAGCATCTTCTCCTATGTCGACCTGGTCCTTTCCGACATCGAGATGCCCCGCATGGACGGTTACACTTTCACCCTACGGCTAAAGAAAGACCAGAACCTGCGGGTTTTGCCAGTCCTTCTCCATAGTTCGATCACCAACAACAACATGGTGCGCCGCGCCACCGAGGTAGAGGCGGATGGCTTCATCCCTAAATGCGACCCGAACGAACTGGCGACACAGCTTAGAAAATACCTCTAAGAAACCGACGCTAAACCAGGAAAAGGCCAGGACTGGCAAACGCCAGCGCCTGGCCTTTATATTTTCGTGGCGTTATTCCCTAACTCCTTCCCGGGAGTCCGGCGTTTACCAGTAAACCCGGGGGCGGGGGACGGAGTATCTTTGCCCGGCAGCCACCTTGCCAGGGGATACGCCCCTAGCGGACCGGGAAAAACACCTCCGCCCAGGCGACGGCTTCCTCCCGGTAGGTGAAAAACGGCTGCCACGCCCCACCGCCACTCCGGCTTTCTAGCTTCCCCCTGGCGTCCAGGCTAAGTTCCGGTCTCCCTGCCGTTACCGGCAAGGCCAAGAGACGCCATTCCGGCTGCTCGACCAGCTGGAAACGGTATCCTCCCACCACCCCCGCTGGTAACGCCCTCCCAGCCCCCGGGGGTTTAGCTTCCACCCCGAAACGGGACTCCCGCCAGTCGTCAAGAAAACGGCCCAACCGCCGGGCCGCCGCCCGGGTGGAAAACCCGGGGCGGTTTATTTCCTCCCTGGCGCGCTCCCAGAAGGCGAGGGCGAGGGCCAGCGCCACTCCCCGCGGCGTTTCCAGCCGCAAATCCCCACCCCCCAGGGTTAGACTGCCAACCTCCGGTTTCGCGAGTAAAAAAAGTAGCGGTGCGGGTAGAGACGGGAAAAACCCGCGGGCGGCGGGAGACAAGGCGATGTCCCATTCTAAGCGCCAGCGAAAAGCCCCCCGCCCCACCTCCCCCGCCAGCTGGGCGGGCCAGGGAGAGAAAGCGGGGGGCGGCGTAGTCCGGGCGGAATGGAGGCGAAAAGCCAATCGGCCGCCGCCATTGGGAGTAGTTTCTTCTAGCGGGCCAAACCTACCCACCAAACCCCCAAGATCAACAGCCAGTCCACCCTCTCCCTCTCCTGTCCCCAACCCCTCCACCCCCACTCCTAGCCCCGGGTCGGCGGCGAGGAAAAGCAGCCATTCTCCGAGGCGGCGACCAAAGCGTCTGGCCGCTGGCCCGTCTGCCAATTCGACATTACCGGCGAGGCCGGGAAAGGAGGAACCAAGGTCAAGGCCAAGAGTAAGCCGGGCAAGGGAGAGGCCGGGGCTACTTAACCCGGGTGGTAGCGGGAGGGGCGGAGGGATAATGCTACCCGCCTCCTCCCCCGCCACCAGCGTCAAACCCAGGTCAGCCTCCCCCCGTCCCCCCTCCGGCGCCGGGGCGGACAGCGGGAGAGCCAGGGGCGGGAGGGACACCGGTGAGCGATAAAGCCCTTCCAGGCGAAGAGACAACCCCAGGTCAGTTCCGTCACTAGTGAACCTGGCCTGGACCGCGCTAGGCAAGTCGAAGCCTAAGAGAGCCAGATTACGGCGGATATCTACCCCGCTCACCAGGGCGGCGATTCCCGCCAGGGGCAAGGGGTCAAGCCAGACGGCGAGACCGGGTTGGTCCAAGGGAAGGGTTAGGAGAAGAGGGTCGCCCTGGGCGGAAAGAACGCTAAAAGTGGACCGGTCACTGGCGAGCCACAGGCGCTCCTGGTCCCTTCCTGTAGCCACCGCCACGCAGTAAAGTCCCTCTGGCTCTACTCCCAGGGCTAGGCGTAGACGCTCCGCCACCGGAAGGCTAGCGTCTACCGGCCAAACCCAGGTGATAGCGGCGTGTCCGGGGTCAAGCTGACCGTACCAGACATCCTCCCCTCCCTCCTGCGCGAGACGCTGGAAAAACTCCCCCTGGAGTGAAAGCGGCGCTAAGCCGGGCGGACGCAAGCGCCAGTCTTCTTTCCCCGGGAGTAGTTCCGCCGCCGGAGTCTGGAGCAACTCTTTAAGGTCGTCGGCCCGGGTCAGGTGGAGGATAGCGAGGGGGCGCCGGCTGGGGCGTAAGGAAAAGGGTTCGGCGCCGTCCAGGTGGGGAAAGAACGAGGAAACAAGGATTATACAGCCAAGAAGCAGGCTTTTTTTCATGGCGCGGTCTCAGGGTTGGCAGCGGCTGGCGCCTCCTGGGCCGCCTCCTCACGGCTGATATCAGCAAGCAGACGCTCCCGGTTCTCGGTCTTTTCCAATTCCAGGGCGGCCTTCACCGCCTCCCGCGCCTCGGCTAGGCGATTCTGGCGCCAGAAAGCCCGGGCTTGCAACTCAAAAGCGGCGGGATTCAGGCCTTGGGAAAGTTCGAGGGCGGTGGTGGCGGCCACTTCCGCCCGGATCGGATCCTGGTAGGAGGGCGGCACATCGTTAAGATAGAGGGCGGCCAGGGCCAGGGCCAAATCCAGGGACTGGGGCAGGGCCGCCTCGGCCCGCCGGATCACCTCGGTCGCCTGGTCGGGGTCAAACTGGTAAAGCAGGAGCGCCTTGTCGACATAGGGGCGGTGCCAGTCGCTGGCCAGGCCTATCGCTGTGTCAAAGTAGGCGAGAGCGTTAGGATAGTCGCCCCTTAACTGGTTGATCCGGGCTAGGCGCCGGAAGCGTTGGGCGCATTCGCGGCTGCTGGGGGAAATGGCGGCAGCGGCGGCGAGGAAGGTGTCGGCGAGGCTAAGGACATCCTCCGCGATAGTCTCGGCCTCGCTTTGGAGAAGCGAGTCCACCAATTCGAGAAGGAGCGCGGTGTGGCCGCCACCGCCAAGTTCCTGGCCATAGAGCGAATACAGGCGGCTATAGATGTTGGCGGAAAAAAGCTGGCGGAAAATACCGGCGGCGGGTTCGATCATCCCCAGGCGTAAATAAACAAAGGCGGTCTCAAACTGGGCCAAATCGCCAAACTCCGAGGCGGGGTCGCTACCGGCCAGAGTCGCCGCTCTTTCCAGCCGCTCCAGGGCCTGGAGCCGGTCCCGGGTGGGAACCGGATTAAGAGAAAGGGCGAGGCCGGTAAGATAGTCGAGTTCGCCAGGAAACGAGCGGCCCATGGCGAAAAGCTGGGAGTCCAGGTCCTGGCAGGCCTGGACAATGCCGGCGGGGTTACGGTCGCGGCGAGGGAGGCCAAGCCAGAGCGAACGGGCGAAACCTCTAATGGCGCGTAGGCGCGCCTCGTTGTCGGTGGGTTCGAGGAGAACGCTGGTGTAGAGGCGTAGCGACAGGTCGGCCCGGCCTCGCGCCGCCATGGTGTCGGCCGTTTCTATAAGGTTGGTGATGAGGTTACGGCTCATGCCAAGTATTTCCACCGTCAAGTCGAAGAAGGCGAGGGAGCCGTTGTGGACGCCTAGAGACATGCGCCCGAGTTCGGGGTTTAACATGGCGGCCGGTTCTTCCGTCTCCAGAATCAGCTGGTTGTCAGCCAAGAGACGGATTCTCCGGTCCGAACGTTCCAACACCAGTTCAATCAGGCTGTCGGGTTTAAGAAAGAAGGCTGGTTCGCTCCGAAGTTCCGCTTCGCCGCGGTAGAGAGTGGCCCCGGGGTGGGCGGGGGAACCGAAACGGGCGATGGTGGTGCCGACATTGGGGTGGTAGTTGCTGTCGGCGTCGAGCAGGATAAGAAGGTCGCCCACTCCCTCAGCCGGAGTTTCCAGGCGCATGGTGACCCGGAGTTCATGCGGGAAGGCGAAGGGAAAGCCGAGGTTGGAGGGACTGCTGGGGAGCGCCACGCCCGGATCTTCTTCACTAGGCCCAGAGGCCAGGGCGAGACGCGGGGGAGCGACCAGGAGGCGAGCCCGGCGGGGGTCGAGCCAGGGAATACTCAGGCGCCGGGAACGCTCGCTATCCAGATCCCAGCGGAAGGCGTAGTCGAAGCTGATGTTGTATTCGGTCCGCCACTCCCGCCTGACCTGCTGGTCGGTTTTTTCCTTTTCTCTGGCCATCTCTTCCGCTTTGGCCAGGGTAACCTCGAGAACCTCCTCGGCGGCCTTTTTCTCCTGAGCCAGGTTTTGCGAGCGGTTGATGCTGACCCAGGCGGCGAGGAAGAGAACCACCACCGAGAGGGCGAGGGCGGTCATGACTGGCTTACGGAATATAAGCCGGCGGGCCCGATAACCAAGGGTGGCGGGCCGGGCGGCGATGACCTCGCCTTTCAGGAAAGACTGACAGTCGGCGGCGAAGTCGGCAGCGGAGGCGTAGCGGCGGCGAGGGTCCTTTTCCAGGCATTTTAAAACTATGGTTTCGGCATCGCGGTGTATTTTTCCATTCAACCGGCGGGGCGGGACCGGATCTTGGTTAATGACCCGCCGCAGGAGCTCAAACTGGGTGAATCCGGAGAAGGGGGGGGAGCCGGTGAGCATCTCGTAAAGAACCGCCCCCATGGAGTAGACATCGGAACGGGCGTCGATTTGCTCAAGTTTACCCGCCGCCTGCTCGGGAGGGATGTAGGGTATGGTCCCCATGACCGAACCGGCGGCGGTCATCCGCTCCTGGTGTTCTTGGCTAGCCAAATCCACCGCCAGGCCAAAGTCAGTGATCATCGGCCGCATGGACTCGTCGATGATAATGTTGGCGGGTTTGAGGTCGCGGTGTATTATTCCCCGGGAATGCGCGTAGGCAACCGCCCGGGCCACCGCATCGATAATGTTCACCGCCTCCCGGGTATTAAGCGGGCCATCGTCTAGGACCCGGTCCAGGGGGCGGCCGGGGATAAAATCCATAGTAAAGTAGGGTTGGCCCTTGTGGATGGAAAACTCGTGGATGGTGACAATATTGGGGTGACTAAGACCGGCCGCCGCCTTGGCCTCGCGGAGGAGACGCTCCCGCTCCTCGAGACTGGCGTTGTCGCCACTACGCAACACCTTAAGAGCCACCACGCGCTTAAGTATGCGTTGGCTTGCCAGATACACCACTCCCATGCCGCCCCGGGCGATCTCTTCCAGTAGGTCGTAGTCGCCAAAACGCTTTCCCAGAATATCCGGGTCGGAAACAGCGTGGTCGCTCTCTAGCCTTACCGAGGAAGACGCCTCCCACTTGCTTTCGCTAGCGGGTTCGGCCTCGCCTCCGATGACGATGGTCTCCTCAAACTGGGAGTTGGGGTTGAAACGGCGGCCACAGGAGGGGCAGTAGATAGCCCCGGGAAGAAGCCCGGGTTGGAATTGGTGACTACAGAGGGGACAGTCGACACTTGCGGCTGGATTCATGCTCCACCTGTTGCGGGGTTGTCTCCCGCCTGTCTTCCCAACCGCTCCTAGCCCCGCCCCGAAAGTCCCCGTTCGGAAGGAAGTATTTCCTCGGTCAGGATAGCCTTGTCATAAGGGGTGCCATCATGCCACTTGACATCACTGTGGTCGTAAATACGGTTAATCCAGCTGCGCATGGCGGCGTTACGGTTGCGTTGCTTTACCACGTACTCCACTACCCGCTTGGACTCGTTCCAGGATATGACCCCACCCCCCCGGACATCCTCCAGGTAAAGGAGGTGCACGCCGTCCTCGCTTTCGACCACCCGCACTTCGCCTCGGTTAACTAGACTCCGTATCCCCTCCACCATGGCCTCGGGAAAAATCGGCCGGCCTTCGGCGTTGACATTGGTGAATTCCCGGGGCATCCACGCCTCGGCGGCGTCACCGGTGAGGCGTCCGCCATGCTCGGCGAAGACGTCCTGGCTTTGCTCCTTGGCGAGACGAGAGAAATACTCGGTCCGCTCGGAAAGGGGGACGCTATTTATTTGCCAAGCCAGGTCCTCCCCCTGCTGCCGGAAAAAGGAGTTGGGACGGCGGCCGTCGTAACCGAGAAAAATCGTGCGGACTATCACAAAGGCGTCCTGGCGGAAACCATCCTGGTTTTGCGTGTAAAACTCCTTCATCTCCCGCGGAGACGGAGTGCGTATGGGAGTACCCTCCACCATCATGATCTCGTCAAAGAGATCGTCCGCCTCCAACATCCGCCGGATGGTGGGAGTGACCTCATCGGGACGCAGCCCAGACATGGCGATGGCCCGGCGCGAATACTCCCGGTCCAGTTTAACTCCCGCCCGCGACGCTTCGCTGTGGATTAGTTGGGCCCGCACCAGGTCGCGGATAGCCGCTTTTTGAATGTTGGCCATGGCCGGTTCCTCTTCCGGCACCTCGCCATTGTATTCGCGTTTCACCAGAAAACGCATGACCTGGATCACATTGTCCTGGGTTATCGGGCGGCCATTAACCTTGAGGAAAATGGCGTAGGCGAGTTCGCCCTCCTCCCCGGCGGCGAGTGGTGGGGCGAGACAAAAAAGGAGAAGGCAAAAACACAGGGCGCGGCTCATAGGTGAATATCCCTGGGAACGGGTAGCTACCGGGCGAACCTGCCGAGGAGTAGCGTCACCCTACGGTTAAAATTGACTATATGTTATGGCGTAACGGGCCAGGACGCAAGCGGTATTTCCCCGTCCCTAAGCTGGCTTGTCCGAATCAGCGGCCGGTCGGGAAGACCGCCGGAAAGAGGGGAGGAACTCCCCCAGTTCAGGAAGGGAAAAGACGGTGGCGATGATATAAAAACTGCCGGTGGCGAGAATCGCCGGAACCACCAGCCGCGACAACTGTCCCAGGAATTCCGGGGTATAGGGTATGCTGTTACGGAAAAGCCAGGTGAGGACACCAAGAACCAGGGACAAGGGTAAAAGCCTAGACAGGGTAAGGGGGAAAGTGTTGGTCGCCTCCCCTTCTTTACTAGCGGTATGACCCAGCCGGCGCCGCAAAACTAGCCAAAGAAGACAGGAGTCGACCACGGCAGTGATAAGGGTGGCCAGAGCCAAACCGGCCTCCGCCAGGTTAGGACTGGAGAACGCGTTTAGCGGTATGTTCCAGTAGCGGAAATAGCCGGAGAAAAAGACCCGGAACAGATCCGGACAATTGATAAGCACCAGGTTCAGGACCAGGTTAACCCCCACCATCATGGCGCCTATGCGCACCGGGGTGGAATAATCCCCCATGGCGTAATAGACGCGAGCGAAAATCTGCCGCAGGGAATAAAAGAAAATACCAGCGGAGTAAAGGGTGAGGGTGAGGACGGAACGGTAGACTGCCGCGTGGTCGAAGGAGAGGTCGGGACGCTGGCAAGTGAGGCGAATAATGGGGTCGGCCATGGCGATAAGTACGCCCGTGAGGGGGAGAAGAAAGAAGGCTGACATGCGGATGGAGCGGGTCAGCCGTTCCCGGAGTAGCGGCAGGTCGGTGGCGGCGCTGGCAAAGCCAGGAAAGGCGACAGTGGCTATCGCCACCCCGAACACGCCTAGCGGCAGCTGCATGAAGCGCAGTCCTATCTCCAGGTAAGTCAGGGAGCCAGGATTGGTGAGGGAGATGGAGCCAGCGATCAGGCTGTCAAAAAAAGCGTTCACTTGGACCAGGCCAAGCCCCAGGGCGGTGGGGGCAAAGCCGCGGAGTACGGTTTTTAGGCCGGGGTGGTTGAAAATCAGGGTGGGACGAATCACTATCCCCTCCACCAGGAGAAGGGGCAGTTCCAAAAGCACCTCGAACAAGCCAGCCGCCAGGACAAAGATGGCGATGGCGAAAACAGCCGACGGCTGGATGAGACGCAGGTCTCCCTGGCAGGACACCAGGTAGACATAGGCGAAACCGGAAAGAAAGCCGATGTTTATGATCACCGGGAGAAAGGCGGGCAGGGAAAAACGCCTTAACCCCTGGAGCATGCCGCCAAAAAGGGCGGCCAGGCAAGTCAGGGGCATAAAGACCATAAACATGGCGGTGAGTTGCAGGGCAAGGTTAAGCCGGGTGTCGTCAGGCTCCAGGAAGTAGATCCAGGCCAGGCAGAAAAGGGAGCCTAGCACTGTGATGGCGCCGCCGAGGAGAGCAAGCAGGGACGCCACTTGACAGCTAAGGTCCCGGACCGAGGCTATCCCTTCTCCTTCGCGGGTTTTCACAAAAACCGGGATGAAGGCGGAGGAAAGGGCTCCCTCTCCCAGCAAGTTGCGAAAAAGGTTGGGAATACGGAAGGCGAAAATCAGGGCGTCGGAAACCCAGCGCATCTGGGAGAAGAAATGGATCAGCAGGATAAAACGGGCGTAGCCGAGAAAGCGGCTAAGAAGGGTGAAGAAACTCACGATCCAGATATTTTTGATATCCCGGCGCTGTTGTTGCGAATCGTCGCTCTTGGCTTTTTTCCCGCTCAAGGGGTTCCTTTCCGGGGGGCGTTCTGGATCAATTCCACCAGACGCCGGGCCAGGTCGTCCTTGCCGATCCGGCCGTAATCCTGAGAGCCACCGTCGGCGGTGAGAACCACCGCGCTAATATGGTCGGCCGCAAAAGAGGCCACGCTGTTAACCACTATGGCGTCGAGGTTTTTTTCCACCAACTTCCGCCTCCCCTGGACAAGATCCAGCTCCACGTCCAGGGAAAAGCCAATCACCAGAAGGCGGGGTCTTTGCGGGTGGCACCCCACCGAGAGCAGAATGTCGGGGGTACGCTTCAGGCGAAGGGTAAGGTCGCCTTCGCTTTTTTTTAGCTTAAGGGGCAGCGGTTCGACCGGAGTGTAGTCGGCGACCGCCGCCGTCATCACTAGGGCGTCCGTAACCGCCAGCCTCTCTTCCACCGCCACCAACATGTCGGCGGCGGAACGCACCCGTAGGCAAGGAACTCCCTCTGGCGGGTTTAATGGCGTTGGTCCCAGGATAAGAAAAGGCTCGCTACCGGCGGCCAGGGCCGCCGCCGCCACCGCCATTCCCATTCGTCCACTGGAGCGGTTGGTGAGGAAGCGGACCGGATCAATGTCTTCCGCGGTGGGTCCGGCGGTGATCAGTATCCGCCGCCGCCCGGTATTTTCTTTAACCATGCTTGTTCCATCGCCCGCCCGCGGGTTATGACCACCTAGCCTCTCCCGGTTGACCCGCCCCGAACATTATGCCGTTTGGGCCTCAGCTTTGCAAGGACGACCGGCCAACTAGCTTACCGGCCGGGAGGCTCCCCGGATCAACCAACCGGGTTAAAATGAAACAGGGCTAGGACTATGCCATTGTAAGTGGCGTGAAGGGCGAGGGAGCACCAGTAGGAACCTGACCACCAGCGAAACAGGGCGAGAAGCAGGCCAAAGGCGGAAAGGGGGATTAGCCGAGCGGGGTCGAAGTGGTAGGCGCCAAAAAGGACCGCGCTGACGGCCAGGGCGAAGAAGGTGGTTCTAGCCGGGCGAAGGGAGTCCAGGGTCACTCCGCGGAAAGCCAGCTCCTCCAGGGCGGGGCCGACCAGCAGGGTAAAGATGAAAAGAACAATCCCAAGCCAGGTTGAGAGTTCCGGACTTGCCAGGGCCAGGGCGACGTCTTGGGGAGCGGGAACATAGGCTAAGCCAAAAAGGCGGTAAAAACTGACCAACCAGCCCAGGTTAAGCGAACTCAGGGCCAGGAGAAGAGGAAGGCTTAAAGCCAGGATCGGCAGAGCCAGGAGCCAGGGCAGGGTTTTACCCAGCCGGGTGGTGCCGCAGGCGTTCCAACCCCCGCGACGGGATGACACTAGCCACAAGAGGTAACTGGCGAGAACCACCTTGCCAAGTAGAATTAGAGCCACCCGCTGGTCCAGGCCAAGCACCAGGTCGCCCAGTACCAACACCCGCTGGGCCAGGATAACGATCAGGTCAACCAGGAAGAAACGGAACACGTCGCGGGTTGTGAACACCACCTCCCCAACGCCGGGATCGCTCTCCGGGAGGGTATCGAAAAAGGTAAGCTCTTTTTCCTTGACCCAGTCAGTTCCCTGCATATCCTAACCCAAGGTTTTCGATTATCACCAACAGCCGGCGCACTCTTTTTCACCTTCCCCCACTCTTGTACCCTATCGGGATTGGCGGCGTAGCCAAGCGGTAAGGCAATGGTTTGCAAAACCATCACCTCCGGTTCGATTCCGGACGCCGCCTCCATTTTTTCCGACCTTTAGCCGGTTTCCCCACGCCCAGACGGGAAAAACCGTCACCCTCCCTGTCCTAACCCAGGAACTGCTGGACAGAGATTTCCCCCTGGCGGATGACCCCAAAGTACCCCCCCTTGACCCAGGCCGGAAGCACTACCAATTTCCCGTTCCCCGTCGGGGTGGCCACCTCCTGGCTATAACTGGTGTGCAGGTGTCCGGCGACCAGGAGGTCGCCAGCCAGTGACATTTCCCTTTTCAGGGCGGTGGCGGAAAAAAGCTTGCCCGGGTTTTCGATTGGCTCCCGTAGACTAGTCTTAGCCTGAACCCGGGTTATCAGTGGCACCAAACAGCACCAGGGAAGCCAGCCAAATAGTAGCCGTCCCGGCGGCCCCTGCAGTAGCCAACGCGCTACCCGAAAGCCAGGTTGGCGTCCGCAGAGAGCGTCACCGTGGACAAAGGTGATGCTTTTCCCCTGCTGGTTAAGACGAAAGCGGGGGCCATGCGGCTCAATGCCAAAGTCAGCCAGACGCGAAACGGTAAACCCGCGCCGCAGGCGGAAGAAGCCGGGAAAACGGGTGGCCGCGTCGAAACCCAAGCCTTCGCCCACCGCGAAGTCACGGTTGCCCGAGACATGGTGAATTTCCAGGCCTAGATCAGCAGCCAGGCGGAACAGGCTTAGCGCGGCGGTGTAGTCACCGATGACTCGGCTACGCCGCTCAAACCAGAAATTGAAAGTGTCACCCAGGAGTACGAGGGCACCGGCTTGGCTAGCGACCTTTTCTAGAAAAGCAGCCAGACGGACATTTTCCAGTAAAGCCAAGCGCACCGCCTCGGGATTCGGAGAATCCAGCGGTTTGAGGTGCATATCCGCCACCACCAGTATGGATTCGAGTGAACCAGTTTCGCCTAGCATCGTTTTTTTCAATGAAAAATTGGCCGAAATACTCTAAAAAGAAACTCCCGGAATACGGGTAACCTGCGTTATACGGCCAGCCTTTCCCAACCCAAGGGCGGGACAGGCCGGCCGCTAAAGAAAGGATCTTCGATGAGTGACATAGAAACCCGGCTTATCCCTGGCGTTAACCACAACCCAGAGGAACCCGAGGCGGTAAAACTCTGCAGTTATGCCGATTTCAGTAAAATACAACTCCGGGTCGCCGAGATTGTCCGGGCCGAACCCCATCCCAACGCTGACAAACTGCTTAAACTGTGGATCCGCCTGGACCAGCGGGAAAAACAGATCTGCGCCGGCATCCGGGCCTGGTACCAACCCGAAGACCTAGTTGGTAAGCGTATCATTGTGGTGGACAATCTGGAACCCCGAAAGTTAAGGGGCGAGATTTCCGAGGGCATGCTTCTC